>NZ_OY781884.1:600000-787500 GCF_963677155.1 uncultured Draconibacterium sp.
CTTTCGCCCTCAGCTTTTCTTCGAATCAGGTTCCCGGCACTCTCATTTTTCTGAGTAATTCCCGGATATAGTTTATTGATATTATCCCATTGTTTTGAAGCCGTAAAAGTCATTTCCCAACGGAAAGGATTAGTTGCTACTATAGCTCCGTTAATAAACAATTCAAATCCCTGATTATTAATTTCTCCAGCATTAATACGAATTTGATCAGCTCCCGATGAAGCAGGGATAGGAAGTGCCATAATCTGATTATACCAAGTACTATTATAGTACGACATATTAAGCTCAATACGGTTATCTTTAAAGAAGCGAAGACTTGTTCCAATTTCATATTCTCTTTTTCTTTCAGGCTTCAAATCTCCTGAGAATAAATCAGAAGGCCCAGTAACATCATTAATGTTTGTATTTGGAGCAGGTAAAGTATTTATACTATAAGATTTCAATGCATAGTAACGATTTGCCGGTCGACCAACGTCTGCCCAAGAAACAAATAACTTACCATAATTAATATAAGGCACATCAAATGTTTCGGTAAAATTCCAAGTAAAAGAAGCTCCTGGATAGAAATACGAGCGATTTGATTTAGGCAAAGTAGAAGCCCAGTCGTTGCGAGCCTGAAATTCAAGAATATACTCCATTCCCCAAGAAATAGTACCTTGTCCTAAAACACTATATAACCTTTCACTTTCCTCATCATAACCAGAAACATGACTATCGTAACTAGCAGGCCAATAATCAC
Source organism: uncultured Draconibacterium sp. (assembly GCF_963677155.1). Taxonomy (NCBI): domain Bacteria; kingdom Pseudomonadati; phylum Bacteroidota; class Bacteroidia; order Marinilabiliales; family Prolixibacteraceae; genus Draconibacterium; species uncultured Draconibacterium sp. The sequence goes on from NZ_OY781884.1 coordinate 600,740, forward strand.
TATTTGTTAACGACCAAAAGCCTGGGAATTTACTATTTCCTCGAGTTCCAACATTTATTTTTTTATATCCTACTTTACGAAAAGCCGGTCCGGCAAATGCAAATACATTCAATTTATCATTCATAAACGATTTATTGAAAGTCAAGAAAGCTTCATAATTTTGAATTATATTTTTTTGTCTTTCATAATAAAAGCTACCACCTTCATAGGCTCCGCTTTCTTCATTTTTTCGTTTAGGCATCAATTTGTTGGTAATATCGGTATCTGTATAATTTAATCCCCCTTGTAAGTTTAAACTTAAATATGGCAGAAATTTCAGAACAGTTTTAACAGATGTTATTGAATTAATACGTTCATCCATATAACTGTTCTCATTCATATTCCACATTAGGTTAAAAAATCCATCATTAATATTGTTCGGATCAAGAAATGCCGATGGCCATCCCCACCCGGCATCATCTAAACTTCCTAATGTATTTAGGTCAATCATATATCCATCATCATCTTTCCATGAATTCATAGCTGTTGCAATGTCATAATCACGATTAAAAGTTCCGAATGCAACCAAATGTTGAATATTTGCCATACGGTTTTGCGATTTTGTTTGATAGATATTTTGGGTAACCTCAATATGAGCAAATTTCGAAGCATCAAGCTGTCCGTTAAAACTTAAGCTATTTTTAGTTTGTTCTTGATTAGGAGTTATACCATCATATTCATAGTTGGTAAATGCTATACGCATATTTCCTTTTTCATTTCCTCCCTGAATCGCAGCTTGCATATTTCTTGAAGAACCATTATTAAACAAGTCAAGGTAATTGTCTTTATATGGCAAATACTGACGAGTTGATCCATCAAAGAATTTTATAGGCGAACCATCGAACTTTGGACCAAAATTGAAACGGCTACTTACTGTTCTGCGAATAGTTTCATCTTCATCTTCCCAATCGTAAGCATACTCATTTTCTCCAGAACCGAATTCATTTTGAAAGTTAATGTATGAAACCGGAATATACACTTCCTGTCCATAAGTAATTTGAACACCTAAACCACGTGTGCCGCTTCCGTTTTTAGTGGTAATTAAAACTACACCGTTCGCACCAGCACTACCATACAATACCGATGCTTTTGCACCTTTTAATATTTCCATCGATTGAATGTCCTCGACATTAATGTCGTTTACAGCAGAACCAAAATCGAAAGAATTCAACGGATTGTAATTTCGTGATGCCATACTTGATTCTGTGTCGTAGATTGGTACACCATCAACAACGAACAATGGGCGAGTACCCGAAGAACTTTCTAACCCTTGTGCACCACGAATATTAATTTTCATTCCTCCCATCGGGCCGGCAGCAGTTGCCTGAATACCAACCCCTGCAGCTTTTCCATAAAGCGAGGTCAATGGGTTACTGGAAATCCCTGCTTTAACCAAATCAACGCCTTTCACTGTACTGATGGCATATCCTAATGCACGTGTGTCTCGTTTTATGCCCAAGGCAGTTACTACCACCTCATCAAGCCCCACTTCTTCAGTCTTCAAAGTAATATTAATGTTTGAACGACCATTCACAATTTCTTCCACAGTTTTCATTCCAACAAAGGAAAAAACTAAAACCGCTTCATCTGAGGAAATTCTTAAGGTATAGTTCCCATCAACATCGGTAGTTGTACCGTTGGCGGTACCTTTCTCCAAGACTGAAACCCCTGGTATACCAAGGCTCTCATCATCAGTAACCGTACCTGTTACTGTTTGCTGTGCATAAGCACTACCTAGTAGCGCAAAACACATTCCAAGAATCAAAAAAATCTTTCGCATAGATTTTGAATTTAAATGAACTAGAAATAGATTAATACTTATTTTAATTATTCATATCGCTAAATAATTGTTGAAATAATTTTGCAGTAATACCCAAAAGACCTGAATGTCTCCAATTATTTGAGATTACAATTTTTGTATTTCCAGAGATTTGTTCCAGACAGTACTGATTTATCGATTGCTGAATAGAATTTAATACATATTGGTTTGCTTCTGAAACCAATCCTCCTAAAACGATAATATCCGGATTTAATAACTGAATTGTATTTGACAATGCCTTTCCAAGTGCTTTAGCCACACCATTTAGTAACGAAATAGAAAGTTCATCGCCTAACTTTGCTGCGGATATAATATCCTGTACACGAATTTCTTCTTCGCGGTTTTTAAATTTTTCGGTGAGTTGGGAAATTCTGTTTTGCTCTACTGCCTCGCGGGCCCGGTTTATTAAAACATATGCTGAAATTTCTGTTTCTAAGCAACCTCGCTTTCCGCATATACAAAGGTCTCCATCTTCAACAAACTTTATATGCGAGAGTTCGCCAGCAAAACCGCTACCACCGTTATACAATTTACCATTAAGCACCATACCTAAACCAACTCCCCAGTTCCAATTTATAATCATGGCATTTCTATAGCCTTTGGCTTCTCCAAATACAAACTCGCCATAAGCCTCCATCCGGGCATCGTTGTTGATATAAACGATCTTGTTAAATCTTGCACTTAACCTTTCGGCAACGTTTCTGTAAGCTTCCTTTTTTATCGTATAATTTATTCCCTCCTTCGAATCAACCAAACCAGGCATTGCAATTCCAACTGCATATACATTGTTAAAATCAATTCCATTATCTTCTATAACCTGTCTTGATTCTGCATACAGCTTATCTACCAGATCATCATCATCAATTGAAGTTTGAATTACAACAACAGGCGCCACAAGCTCATTATGCGAGTTATATACTCCAATCTTCCCCCTAAACCGTCCTAACTCACACGAAATAACAAAAATGCTGTCGCGCTTTAAGCCAAATAAAGTAGGGCGTCGTCCACCTTTCGACTCGCCGCTACCACGCACTTCTACCAGCTTACTCTCTCCAAGATCTTTTAATAAAGAAATGGCAGTAGGTAAACTTACGCCTATTTGTTTGGAAAGAAATGTTGCTGAAAGTGTGTCGTTTTCATATAAAAGACTTAGAATCTTCTTCTTCCTTCGATAATTTTTTAAGGCATTTCCGGTAAGGTTTTTACCATCTATATTTTCAAGAAGGATCATTTTAGAATAGTATAGTTTATTATGCGTTTGCAATTTAAAGAAATTTTTAAGTCAAATGCAAATGTTTGTTAATTTTTTTAATAAGGTGGTGGTATTTACAGAAATCTTTCTAACGAAAGAGTCAATAAATAAAGCAATCACGTACTTTTGAAATTGAGCTCTCACTAGTATCAGTATTCACTAAAGTGTGTTTAACGTTAATTAACAGTATTATTTAAAGACTTTAAATAATAAAGTTCTTATTTTCAAAAAAACTTATTCATTTGCTGAAGTAAAAAAAGGGGAACGGTGAAGTTGAAAGCGTTTATAGTAATTTGTTTTATACTGTTGGCACTAGTGGCCAGCACAACAGTTAACGCGCAAACACCTCCGCTTGATACTTCGAAAGTGATAAAAACACCCAACCTACAACAAGAACATTTTTACGACAGTTTGGAAAACCGGGCCAACCGCCGCAAACTTACCGGCTGGCTTTACGATGCAATAATTACCCCTCCGCATCCTTACATTGATAAAAAGGCACTTGCCCTTGACTACTTTCAAGACTATAAAGACAAAATTATTGCCGAAATAAAGATTACCGCGCTTGATGTTTTTGGACCGACCTGCACCGATACTACAAAAAAAGCCGATTATTGGATTGAGCGTACTGCCAATAAAATTCATACAAAATCGAACCTGAAAACCATCCGCAAATTATTGCTTTTTAAAATCGGCGATGAGCTTAAACCGGAGCTGATGTACGAAAACGAAAGGATCATAAGGGATCTACCTTATATTAAAGATGTACGGATTTATGTAGAGCAGGATTCCATTTATCCCGGGTTGGTAAATGTTTTGGTTTTAACTAAAGACCGTTTTTCGTTTGGGGTTTCAGGAGGTGTAAATGGGACCAGCTCTGGCGATGTAGAGATATACAACCGTAACATATTTGGTGTTGGGCACGAGGTATCGGTAAAGTTTGTTGGCCATGTTGAGCAGGAACCTTACCTGGGTATTGAAACCTTTTACAATATAAAGAACATAGCCGGCCGATTTCTCGACATTCGCCTGGGGTATTTAAATACCTACCGGCGAGAGGGCTTTGTAACCGAGGTAACGAAACCTTTTATTACACAAAATATAAAGTGGGGTTACGGTGGTTATTCGGCACGCATGATCCGCACCGACCGAATTACAGATAACGACCCCGTACAAGTGGATGAACCTATGAATCTTTCGGTGAATTACCTTTGGGGCGGCCGAAGTTTTAATATCAGTCCGCATCGTGAGAATATTACCGAACTGGTTTTATCAACCGGGATAAATAACTGGAACTATTTTGACGACCCGGTAGTGGCTCGCGAAAACAGTCACTTCTTTTCCAACCACACGCTGTACATGGCGAGTCTTACTATTTCGCAACGGCGGTACATTCAGGACCAGTTAATTTATGGTTACGGAATTACCGAGGATATTCCCGAAGGTTTTAAAAACGAATTTATTTATGGCTACGATGCGAATGAATTTGGCGACCGCCACTACCTGCATTTTTTAACATCGAATGGCAATTTGCTACTTTGCAAGCGTGGATACCTGTTTACAACTGCCGGATTTAGCGGGTATTTAAATGATGGGCATTTAGAAGAAGGAATGATTTACAGTAATGTAAACTTTATTTCAAAACTGCATACTGCCGGGAAAAAGCGCGTTCGTACATTTGCCGATCTGAATTACACCATTGGTGTGCGACGTTTTGATATTGAACATTTAACTCTGGGAAAACGCGATAATATTCGTGACTTTAGCAGCGACATTGCTATTGGCAAACAGCGTTTAAACTTAAAGCTGGAACATGTTGTATTTCTGCCGGCGCAGTTTTACAAATTTAGCATGGCTATTTTTGGTTTCGCCGATCTTGGTATTATTGGCTCAAACCGGAAACTTATTTTTAAACAGGATTACTACAGTGGTATTGGGCTTGGCATTCGTTTACACAACGAAAACCTTGTATTTGAAACATTCCGGCTGCGTTTGGCCTTCTATCCTTTCCATCCGGCTGATATGGGCTTTATTGGCTTCTCGCTCGACGAGCAATCGAAAAGACGTTTTATTTCGTTTGAACCTACAGGGCCTGTACCTATGATTTTTGAGTAATCTATTCTTTTATTGAAGCTTCTTCTCTTCTACAAGATCCGGTTATAGACTTCTCTTTTCTCCCCTTTCCCCTATCGTTTTTCGTTATAGCTGGCAACTATTGCCCTGTTCTACACCATTTATGCGTTATAATGCTTCGTTTTTCTTGTTTTTGGCATACCATAAGCCTATTTGCCCGATGCACATACTCTTTTGCATGTTACTGTTCGTCTTTTGAACTTTTCAGTTCCTTTATCGAATGTTGTAGTTCCTCTTTCGAAAGTGTAAGTCGCTTTTTTGATAAATCACTTTACTCTTTCGATTGTGTAAGTTGTTCTTTTGTATATGTAAGTTACTCTTTCGATTGTGTAAGTTGTTCTTTTGTATATGTAAGTTGCTCTTTCGATTGTGTAAGTTGCTCTTTTGTATATGTAAGTTGCTCTTTCTATAATTCACATCGCCTTATAGAAAGTTTACATTGCTCTTTTGATAAATCACATTGTCTTATAGAAAGATAACATTGCGTATTTGCTAAATGCGGATTGTCTTTTGAATAAATATTCTCTTAGAACTGGAAATAAATAAACGGTTGCATATCAGCCGAAACGGATTGGTAAACGATAATTACCACAACAGCCGATATAGCTGCCTTTACCCACATGGGCGATTCGATGAACCAGTTTTTTGCCCGGTCCTTCAAATCATAACTCAGCCAGTGCGTTACAAAACCAAACAACATCATCAGGAAAACCCATTTGTAGGCTACTACTACTTCAGGAATCATCGAAAGCTTAAAGTCGGTAGCAATTTGATGCAGCATTCCGCGAACAACATCCATCGATTCGGAACGGAAAAACACACGTGTAAAGGTGATGAAAGTAAATGTTATGGCAATCTTCCAGATATTTATCATCCAGTTGCTGCGTTTTTCCCACGGGCTTATTCTTCTCCAGAATTTATAAATCACCAATCCTACACCGTTTAGTCCTCCCCAAATAATAAACTGCCACGATGCGCCGTGCCACAGTCCTCCGAGCAACATGGTAAGCATCAGGTTAATATTGGTATTAATGTGCCTTTTTACATTGGGGAAGAAATGCGCCAGTAAAGCAAATAACAACACAAGGGCTGCAAATATCGGTACCAAAATCAGCTTTCCGGCCAAAAGGACAACGATTGCCAGAATAATACCCAGGCTGATATAACTAAACACCGAGCCTTCGCGGTTTCCACCAATGGGGATATACAAATAATCTTTCAGCCACGACGAAAGCGACATGTGCCAGCGTTTCCAGAATTCGGCAACACTTTTTGCCTTATAGGGCGAATTAAAGTTTTGCGGCAAGCGATAGCCCATTAACAGCGCCACTCCGATTGCAATGTCGGTATACCCCGAAAAATCGACATAAACCTGCAATGAGTAGCCAAATAATGCCATCAGGTTTTCGAATCCCGAATGCGTAACAGGATCGGAAAAAACACGATCGACAAAGTTTACGGCAATGTAATCGCCAATAAATATTTTCTTAATCAATCCCTTCAGAATAATAAAAATAGCCCAGCCAAATTCTTCTTTCGAAAGGCGGTAATCTTCGTATATCTGCTTTACAAAACCCGATGCACGAACAATGGGGCCGGCAACCAGCTGCGGGAAAAACGATACATAAAAACCAAAATCGATTAAGTTATTTACGGGTTTAGTTTCGCCGCGGTACACATCAACCGAGTAACTAATGGTTTGAAATGTGAAGAACGAGATACCAACCGGCAACAAAATCTGGTTCACCTCGAAATGTGTTCCGGTTGCTGCGTTAGCCCATAAAGCCAAATGATTAATCACATGCAAATCGGTGCCCAGCATTATATTAATACTGTCGACAAAGAAGTAAGCATATTTAAAATAGGCCAGCAGGGTGAGGTTAATTATAACACTTGCCGCAATCAGCAGTTTCCGGGTCAACTCATTTTTCGATTTGTAAATTCCTTTGCCAATAAAAAAATCGACGAGCGTACTGAATAACAAAATAAAGAAAAAGAATCCACTGGATTTGTAGTAGAAAAACAAACTTACCAGGAACAAATATCCGGCGCGAACACTTCGGTTTTTATTTTTGTAAACGAAAGAATAACCGGCCAGCACAAAAGCAAAAAACGCCCAAAAGAAAAAGCGTGTAAATATTAGCGGCGCCGTTTTATCGTACAGAAAAATATTCCGTAGCAGTTCTTTTATTTCTATTTGTTGTAGTAAATCCAAGCAGTTCTAGTTTATTCTCCTTAATGTGGAGATTTATTTATTATTGCTACCCCCCGACATCCGCCAGTGTTTCTCCGAAACCACCGGCTCTTGTCGTCCCCCTACTTGTAGGGGGACAGTTGAGGCCAGCGACTCCGTTGTACGGAGTGTGGCCGAAACGGGGGGTACACTTTGCTTATTAATAGTAAGTTCCTTTTTATTCAGAATGTAATTCTCAAAATCTTTCATCAGCGCACCAAAAAATAAATCGGCGATCATTAAATAACCTTCGCGGGTAAAATGAATTTTATCGCTTCGTGCCAGGCCGTTTTTTTGCCACAGTACAATGGAATTTAAACCTCCCATTACCGAAAACATATCCCACACACCCGCATTGTATTTTTTGGCCATTTTAAACATACTGTCTTTCACCTTTTCGCCATTTTTGTTTACGTAGCAGCGATACAGGTAACTGTCGTTGTTGGTAGTAAACACAATTAACGCATTGGGCGCAGCGGCTTTTATTTTGGTGATAAGCTGATCGTAATGATCCTCGAAACGAGCCTGCGAAAAACGTCGTCCGTAGGCATCGTTAATTCCCAGTCCGAGAATTACCAAATCAGGATTAAGTTCGGCCAGTTGCTCTGTAAAAAGCTGGCAACGCAAAAATGCCGGAACATGGGCCCCGTTTACGCCAATACTGTGATACATTATGCCGTTTGGATTCGATTCGGTAGTCATTCCCAGCAAAGTAAAATTACCTTTCGAATTGTAATCTTTCTCCAGTGTAATTTTCAGACTATCTACCCACTCATTTAGTTCAAAATCAGTATAACCGTCGGCTTTTACCTTGTTTTTCACTAAATCCGAATCAATATTGATCGTGTAGTTTTTGGCTGTATTCTCGTAGTAAATTCTCAGCTTGTTAAAACTGTAATCCAGTTCGTTTTCTTTTTCCAATAGAATAGTTAGCTCCGCTTTTGGCGACGATGTTGTTGCAGAAATGCCTCCCACTCCGAGCGTTCCGCTTTTCCGGCCTTCAACATTCCGGAACGTTTTCCAATAACCGTTGTAACGAATGTAATAACCAAAAGGCGAATTCGTTCGTGCGATGCGGTATGGAAACATAAATCCCCAACCGGCATTCATTTCGCCGTTAAGCTGCTGAAAACGGTTGCGCATTTGCCCCGAAAACGTACCCGCCTGAATGTGTGAGCCGCCAATTTGAACAATATTTACACGTCCTTCGCCGGTGTTTACCAGTTGTTCCAGTTTTGAATAAAATCGTTCAGCATTTGTCCGGTTTCCGGGGTAATGCATTTCGTTGCGGTCGTAACGTACAAAGTTGTATTGGTTAACGTGGTAGAAGTAGCTGTTTTCCTGCGCGGAAACGGATGTGCCGTGCAGCATGACGAAGCTAAGAAGTAGCAAAGACAAGCCTCGAACCTTTACCGATTGCACTAAGATTGATGGAGATTGAATTAGATTGAATAGAGATTGAGTTACAAGATTGCGTAACTGCTTGAAACTTGTAACTTGAAACTTGTAACTTTTCTCTAACAGATCTCTCACTGTGTTCGAGATGACATTGAGCTCGAAACTCATAGCTAGTAGCTCGGTACTTTTTATTTTCTTCGCCATTACATCTCCTCCTCCAAATATTTGTTGTACTCCAGAATCAATGCATTGTAGAACATATTGGCTACCAAACGTGCTCCCCGTGCCGAGAAATGTACATAATCGGGGCGCGCCAGTTCGGGTTGCGCATTCACCCACGATGGCATACTGTTGTGTCCGCCCATCGCTTCGTACATATCCCAGTAAGCACAATTATTTTCGAGTGCCACTTGTTTCAGCTTTTCTACTACCTGCGGCAAATGTTTATACGTAATGTACTTATCCTTCACCTTTGTCGACATATCGCTTGGCCCGATTACCAGAATGGCAGCATCGGGACACAAGGACTGAATACGTTTTATCTGACTGCCAAACCAACGACCATAACGATCGATGGCTTTTTTATCTTTTATATATGGAATTACGTTACCGCCAAACTGCAGAATAAAGAATTCTGGATTCAGATCGTTGTACATTTTCAGACTGAGCTGATAATCGGCCTTGGTGAAAATAGTACCGGAACTGCCTCGCAGAGCAATGTTATCCATAATCACTCCTTTTTTCGAAGCCAGTTCAATGCCGTACACATCCGGGCCATCGTATCCCGAAAATTTTAGAGTAACGCTGCTTGTTGAATCAGGTAATTCGCATTCGAGCACCGCGTAAGTTGTATCGGCCAAAAGCGTATCGCTTAAAACGGTATCGCCTCGTGCAATTAACTGCACGGCAACCGGGCGTTTTGTATGCCCGTAAAACAAGCGCATATTTTCGTATTCGCGGGTGCGTTTGTAAGAGATATTTGATTTCGAGACATTCATCTCCGCCTCGTAAATTATCGAATCTTTAAACGGAATCGTGTCGCTGGCCAAAGGCGCATAACGCGAGAATGCCCCCATAACTCCGTAACGACTGTGCTCCACCATTGAATCTACTTTGCCGTAGATAGGGTAACGTTTCCAGTTCTCCGAATTGTGTTGATTCGCACTAAAAACATAATCGTAAGGTTGCAAGGCCGGACGCAAACCAACGCCTGTTCCTCCAAATTTTACCTGTAGTTTGTTTCGCAGGAAAGAGGTGATGCGGTCGCCTTCAATCTGACTATCGCCGTAATGCATAATTCTTACCAGCGAATCCTTTTTCAAATGATCGAAAAAGCGGTACAGGTTCTCTTTGCCCAAATCGGTCATTTCAATACGGCGAACCGACTGCACCAACGTATCGTAATCTGCCCGGTGAATGACTTCAACCACCGTATCGCCGGCAATGGTATCCACTTCGATATCTACCAGCGAATCAATCTCAAACTGCTGAGCCAAAATCTCCGAAACGTCGGTATATTCCACATCATCTGCACCAAGCATTTCCGCAAAAGTAGGCATATGGAAGGTCATTTCACCCAGCTCTAAACCATCGTCGGGCATTAGCCACATAGCGCCTGCCAGCAAAGCAATTACGCTCAAAGTAAATGTTAATGTCTGTAAGGGCTTCATTGTACGTAGATGATTAATTTCTGACCAATTTGAATTTTACGCGCATCGCTGATGCTGTTCCATTCCAGTATTTTCTCGGGCGTTACGCCATCGTATTTTTGTGCAATTACATACGGCGATTCGCCGCTTTTTACAATGTGCTCTACTTTTTTTGACGACTCAGGAACAACAATCCCCGGCAAAGTTGCCGATGCGAATTTCGGAAATACAGTTTTGGGCTTCTCTTTTTTAGCTGTTTCCTGCTGAAGACCGCGATAATAATCAGCGTTTTCGTCGTCGACAAAAATATCGAGTGTTTTACCTGCCTGAATTTTGCGCTCGTCGTAAATATTGTTCCAGTATTTCAGGTCGGCTACATGTACATCGTAATCTTCTGCAATAAATCCCAGCACATCGCCCGATTTTATCCTGTATTTGATTTTTGTTTTCCCTTCAATTTCCAGATCCTTTACCTTCTCGCCCACATACTGACGATTGGGTGCCGGCGGATATTCAATTTTTTGTGCCACCACCTCAAACAACGTTGAATCGACACCATTATATATGGAGTCCTGCAAAAACAGAAAGTCTTGTTTCAATTTTTCAGGTAAAGTTATCGATGCCTGTTCAGGAATAATGGAATAGGGAAACTGTGGATTTAAAAAGTGTAGTTCATCTTCCGAAATCGGCAACACTGCACTAATCTGCCCGAAATGCGTTTGCAAGCGTACTTTTACTTCTGCCGTTTTTTGTGGTTCTTGTTCGGAGATAAATTTATTCTGGCTTAAAAATGCGGCTGTTGCCTGGTAAGCCGCAACAAAATCAGTCATTTCTTTTGGTGCAACTTTCAGCAGTTCGTATACAGAACAATCATTACCACCCGCCCGACGACAAAGATTTTTAATTTCGGTCTTACCAAAAACAAATGCCAACACGGCTTTTTTCGGATGATCGAATAACGCTTCATTTTTCTTTAATTCCTGAACGGCAGCATGAGTCGCTTTCGAAACATTCAGCCGTTCATCAAGCAGTTTATTGATTTGCAAACCATTCAGCACCCCTTGAAAATGTGTCAACTGCCATGCTCCTGCCCTTTTAAACGAACTGCCAGCTTCGCTGTTAAATGCTGAAAGTACTGCCGGCAAATACTGCAAATCTTCACCAAGCCCTGCTTTATCCAACTCCGCTTTTATTTCAGGCTGATAATAATAGAAACTTTTGATGAAAATTGCCTTATCGGGTGCAGGTAAATGATCTAAAACGGAAAAATAAGTTTCGAATTCATCAGGCTTATGAGCATATTCTTTCGCCTCCTTTAGTTCCCGCTTCATCGTTTGACGGTTTGCCAACTCCAGTTTTCCAGGAAAAAAAGCAGCATTATTCCATGGGTATCTAAAAACCTGCTGATGAATATTTTTCAGCAAACGAGATTGGAAATCTTCGTCGTTTATACTGTCTTGCCCCCAATTTAACAGGGGAACAAACAACAGCAAAACCACAAAAATTCCTATTAAAGAACCCGGCTTATTTTGTTCGAATCGTTTCAAATACAATTTTTGCAAAAATGTACCGCAAAAATATGATTTCCGATTAAACAGCCGACAATTATTATTAAGGAATTGCGTAAAAATACCACGAGTATCTGGTTAGAAATCAGAAATGCCTTACCTCCCAACCAAAAATTGCAATAACAAATCGATATTTATGAAATAATCGCCCCGCCCGTTCCCCTATTGGGAGCTCCCCTAAAAAGGGGAGCATGTTTAGAACAAGACTGTAGCAAAACGAACATGCGACTAAACCACATGATCGCGCTCACGAATTTCCACCCGGCGAATTTTTCCGCTGATGGTTTTTGGCAGCTCATTAACAAACTCAATTTGCCGCGGATATTTATACGGAGCAGTTACCTCTTTTACGTGATTTTGTAACTCTTTTGCCAACTCATCGCCAGCACGGTCTTTATAATTCGGAGCCAAAACAACAGTAGCTTTTACAATCTGTCCACGAATTTCGTCAGGAACTCCTGTAATAGCACATTCTATGACAGCAGGGTGTGTCATCAGCGCACTCTCCACTTCGAAAGGCCCGATACGGTAACCTGAGCTTTTAATCACATCATCGGCACGACCAACAAACCACAAATAGCCATCTTCATCTTTCCAGGCCAAATCTCCGGTGTAATAAACTCCATCCGACATGGCTTCGTCGGTCAATTGTTTATTGCGGTAATAGCCATCAAACAATCCGGCCGGATAATCTTTATCGATACGAATTACAATTTGCCCCTGCTCTCCGGCTTCGGCAGATCGTCCTTCCGAAGTCAGCAGATCGATATCGTAGTGCGGACTTGGAAGTCCCATCGAACCCGGTTTTGGTTCAACCCATGGCGAAGTAAAAACCGACAACGTTGTTTCACTTTGTCCGTAACCTTCGCGCAGTTTAATTCCTGTTAAGTCGTAAAAACGATTGTAAACCTCAGGATTTAATGCTTCTCCGGCAATGGTGCACCATTCCAGCGCCGACAAATCGTATTTGCTAATATCTTCCCGAATTAAAAAGCGGAAGATAGTTGGCGGGGCACAAAGCGATGTAACCTGGTATTTCGAAAGCACCTCCAGAATATCGGAAGGCGTAAATTTTTCATGATCATATACGAATACAGATGCGCCAACCAGCCACTGACCATACAATTTTCCCCACACAGCTTTCAACCAGCCAGTATCAGCAATGGTTAAATGCAAACTGTTGTGATGAAGGTTTTGCCAGTATTTAGCCGTAACAATGTGCGCCAGCGGATAAACACTGTCGAGTACCACCATTTTCGGATCGCCGGTAGTTCCCGATGTAAAACTTACAATTATTGGATCGTCATTTTTTGTAGGTTCTGCAGGACGCTGAAAGGGCTCTGCATTTTCAATTCCTTTATGAAAATCTTCCCAACCTTCGGGAATAACCGGCCCTATCGAAACCACCTTTTCAATGGATGGCGATTCGGGCAAAGCATCATTTACATGCGTGGTAATCAGCTCATCACCATCGCAAACAATAGCTTTTATTGTAGCGGCGTTGTTACGGTAAACAATGTCCTTTTTGGTGAGTAAATGAGTGGCAGGAATAATAACTGCTCCAATTTTATGCAATGCAATAATGGTAAACCAAAACTCGGCACGGCGTTTTAAAATGGCCATAACCATATCGCCTTTCCCAATTCCCAGCGACGAAAAATAACCGGCAGTGCGATCGGTAATTTCTTTTAGTTCGCCGAAAGTGTAAGTCCGGCTCTCGCCTTTATCGTTTGTCCAGAGTAAAGCCCTTTTGTTGGGTTCTTCTTCTGCCCAGCCATCAACCACGTCGTAGGCAAAGTTGAAATCCTCCGGAATAATTAACTCGTAATTGGCTTTAAAATCCTCAAAGTCGGAAAAAGCAGTCTGTTTTAAATATTTTTCAATCATGTAGCGTCAAATTTTATTATAGAATTACGGCCAGAAATTTTACTATTTTTCCCTCCAATGCTTTCATTCCGTGCGGAAGTGTAGCATCGAAATAAAGGCTGTCTCCTTCGTTCAATGTTAATTCGTGTCCTCCGACACTCAGCAGCATTTTACCTTCCAAAACATAGTTCATTTCCTGTCCGTTGTGACTATTCAGATGAATTGGCTTTTCTTCAGCATCCGGCTCAATGGTTACAATAAACGGATCGGCTTTCCGTCCTGTAAACCCCGATGCCAGGGCCTGGTATTTATACGCCCGGGTACGTTCCATGGCAGTTCCCTGTCCGGCCCGGGTTAAATAAAACGATTTCATATGGGGTTCATCGCCAAACAGCAATGCCGTTAACCCAATATTATATTTTTTCGATATGTTTTCGAGAACTCCAATTGGAATATCCGTTTTTCCGCTTTCGTAATCCTCGTATTCTTCGGCGGACACTCTGCAGCTTGTAGCTATTTCATCAACAGAAAGATTGAGCATATCGCGTAAACCTCTTAGCCTCATGGCTATTTCTTTAATTTGGCCGTTCATAATGTTTAGTTTCTATTGCTTAGTTAACGACAAAGTTATTGCTTTTTGCGTCAAACTGCTCTCTTTTTCGAACTATTGACACAATTAGTCGCATATTTTAATTTAAAGGAAAGAATGAACCGCTAAACGAACTAGAGGTTCTCGAAAAAATACTGACTTACCTTTTCCATCAGGTGAACCCGATCTTTCCCGCGTACATTATGCGGATGAATCGGGTAAGCAAAAAAGTCAACCTGCTTGTTCTGCTTTACACATTCGCGCAAGAATTTCATACTGTGTTGCATTACCACAGTTTTATCCTGTACGCCGTGAATCAACATCAGTTTTCCTTCCAGGTTCTCGATGTAATTGGTCATGTTTGCATTCTTATATCCGTCAGGATTTTCCTGCGGCATATCCATGTAGCGCTCGCCGTACATAATTTCGTACATGCTCCAGTCAACCACCGGGCCACCGGCAACTGCCACTTTAAAAATCTCAGGATGTTTCAGTTTCAGATTTAACGTCATAAAACCGCCGTAACTCCATCCGTGAACACCAATCCTGTCGGCATCAACATAAGGCAAAGAAAGCAGGTATTCAATTCCCTGCATCTGGTCTTCGGTTTCCAATACACCCAAATTTCGGTGAATGGCAGTTTCAAACGCACGGCCACGATTTGAGGTTCCGCGGTTATCGAGCGTAAAAGCAATGTAACCCTGCGAAGCCATATAGTATTGCCACCAGCGCGCCTGATTGTGCCAGCTTTTGGTTACCAGTTGCGAGTGAGGTCCGCCATAAACATAAACTACAACGGGATATTTTTTAGTGGGGTCAAAATTATTCGGCAAAATCAATCGTCCGTACAAATCATATTTTCCGTCTTTTGTTTTTAAGGTTACCAGTTTGTTTTCGCCAAGTTGATAGTCTGCAAGCGGATCTTCTGACTCGAAAATAGTTCGTTTGTCTTTTCCGTTTGCTGCAATTAAATCAACTTTCCCCGGCACCTCATTTGCCGACCAACGATCGATCAGATAAGTTGCATCGGGACTCAAACTTCCACTATGCACACCTGTTTCGGTAGAAAGTCGCTCTGTTTTGCCGGATTTTACATTCACTGTATAAATGTTATTTTGCAACGGATCGTCAATGGTCGCTTCAACAAACAAGGTCTTTTCTTTTGCATCGAAACCAAGCATTTTGGTTACTTCCCACTCCCCTTTTGTAATTTGCTTCACTAGCTCGCCATTGGTGTTGTATTTGTATACATGAAACCATCCATCCTGACGGCTCAGGTAATAAAATTCGTTTGGATTTACTTTCGAAAACTGAATGGGGTAAAGCGGTTCCACATATGTTTCAGCCGATTCTTCAAAAAGTGTTTTCACTTTTTCGCCGGTTGCCACATCGTAACAATTTAACTGCATGTGGTTTTGTTCGCGGTTCAACTCCGCCATGTAAATGTATTTTTCATCGGGCGACCAGGCCACATTGGTAAGAAAATGATCCAGTGGTTCCCCGGTTTTCAGGAAGGTTGTTTTTCCTGTTTCGATATTATAAACGCCCAAAGTTACATGATGACTTGCCATTCCTGCCATTGGGTATTTTACCGGTGTGTATTCGGCTTCGCGAGCCATAAAATCAACCAGCGGGTAATCTTTCACCATACTCTCGTCTTTGCGGTAGAAAGCCACAAAATTTCCTTCGGGCGAATTGAAAATACCGCCAGATATGCCAAATTCGTTACGGTGAACCGTTTGTCCGTTTACAATTCCGTTACCGCCATCGCTGGTAATTTGTTTTGTTGTTCCGTTAGCCAGCGCGATAAATAAATCATCTCCCTGAGTGAAAGCCACAAATTTTCCGTTTTCTGAGAAACTTGCATTCTCTGCTTTTTCAGGAAGTTCAATCTGAAGCTTTACTTCCTTTTTATCCAGGTCAACCATCCAATATTTATTAGCCGACAAAAACAGAAGATCTGTTTCGTTAATCCAGCGGTATAATGGAATGCGTTTTAAGTTTACACCGGTAATTTCGTTTAACTCGCTGAACGAAAAAACCGTATTTTTTTCACCTGTCTTTGCCGACTCAGATACGACAGATGTATCTTCAACAAAAGAAAAATGTTCATCATCTAACCATTGTAAACCCGACATTGACTCGGGATACAAATACGAATACCGCCCGTAAACGGCATCTTCCAGGCTCATTTGTTTGGTTTGGGCAAAAGCAAAAGCCTGAACAAAAAGGAAAAGAATAATTATACTTCGACGCATTTCTTTGAATTTAATATTGAAGCCCGAAAGTAGTAAAAGTTCTGCGTAATCTGCCATGAGAAGATTCAGGGTTTAATACTTTTAAGAAACGCAAAAGATTCCATCTTAAAGAAAAATGGAATCCCTGTGCTTATTGTTGAAACGTTATTTTTCTTCGGCCACCAACTTCAGGTCGTCTACAGCTTTTACCAAACGGATAAATTCGCTACGATATCCTTCCTTGTCGGCACCTTTTGCTCCTTCGGCAAGTTTCACCACCGAATCAATGGTTGTATTTCCCGCAAACTCCGATTTACGCAACAACATACCAAACGAGGCTACGGCTGCAGAAAAACGAAAATTATCTGAAGTTTCCACATTTAAGTTATTTTCCACAGGCAATTCCAACAAGCGACTTTCGTGTTCGTCCGGTTTTTTGTAACGCAATTTTATCGTCAGCAACTCATCTCCGTTTTTTCCTGAAACCGTTTTACTTGTTTGATATTTTAGCGGATCTACAGAAGGTGTATCAGTATCTGCTCCGGCAGGAACAACTTCATAAAGTGCAGTTACCGTATGTCCTGCTCCGATTTCTCCGGCATCTTTTTTATCATCGTTAAAATCCTCATCGTTCAGTAAACGATTTTCGTACCCCACTAAACGATATGCTTTTACCTGTTTTGGGTTAAATTCCAACTGAAATTTTACGTCTTTTGCAATGGTAAAAAGGGTCCCACCAAATTCGCTTACAAGAACTTTTCGTGCTTCCTGAATATTATCGATATACGCATAGTTTCCATTTCCTTTATCAGCAATGGTTTCCATTTTATCGTCTTTTATATTACCTGAGCCAAAGCCCAAAACCGAAATAGACACACCATTTTCACGTTTTTGTTCCACCAGGCGTTCCATTTCTGAAGTACTTGAAACACCCACATTAAAATCGCCATCGGTAGCAAGAATAATCCGGTTGTTTCCACCTTCAATAAAATTCTCTTCGGCAATTTTGTAGGCCAGTTTTATACCTGCTCCTCCGGCTGTTGAACCACCTGCATTTAATTTCTGAAGCGCATTAATAATTTTAGTTTTTTGATTTCCGGGTGTTGAATCCAGTACTTTTCCGGCAGCTCCTGCATAAACAACAATCGCCACACGGTCGTTCGGACGAAGTTCGTTCACCAACATTTTAAACGCGCGTTTTAGCAAAGGCAATTTCTGCGGAGAATTCATAGAACCAGAAACATCAAACAAAAACACCAGGTTAGAGGGAGGTAATTCCGTTTTATCGAAACTTTTACCTTTCAGGCCAATATGCATCAGGTAATTTTCGCTATTCCAGGGACAAGCCGAAACTTCTGTTGAAACACTAAACGGGTGTTCGCCCTGTGGTTCAGGATAATCGTACGAAAAATAGTTGATCATTTCTTCAATACGAACGGCATCAACGGGAGGTAAATTCCCGGAATTTAAGTACCTGCGTACATTGGAATACGAAGCATTATCAACATCAATAGAAAAAGTAGACAAAGGATTAACCCGTACATTTCTAAATCCATTTTCATGAATTGTTGAATAATTTTCAGTGTTCCAATCAAAATTATCATTCACTACCGAAGGAGAAAAGATGGCGCTTTTCTGCATCGATACAGCGCCGGTAATCATCGCTCGGTCCTGGCTTCCGTAACCAACCACCACAACTTCCTCACAATTAACCTGGGCGTTGGTCATTTTTACATTTATCGTATTCGCTTCACTTATTCGTACTTTTTCGGTTTCCATTCCAATAAACGAAAACACCAGTTTTTTATCCTTTGGGGTTACTCTAATACTGTAATAACCTTTTATATCAGTAAGTGTTCCGCGCGATGTATTCTGAACCATTACTGTTACTCCCGGAAGCGGAGCACCTGATTCGTCGCTAACGGTACCCGAAATGATTCGTTGTTCTGTTGCCATGCCAATACCCGAAAAAATGAGAATAATGGCCAGTGAGATAATAAATTGTTTCATGATAATAAGTTTTAAAATTTTGATTTCACTAACAGGATGCAACAGCTGATAGAATTCCATAAAAAGTTTTTAATAAAATTGAATTATCTTACTTTTAGCTGCGATTAAAACCAAAATGCGGCTTACCCTATTTCAAAAAAATATCAGGAAGCTGAGCGATGACGAATTGCTCAATCTGTTTCAAAAAAATATTGAAACGGAATATCTTGGTGAGCTTTACAAACGTTATATGCATTTGGTTTACGGAGTTTGCCTGAAATATTACAAAGACGTTGAACAGGCGAAAGATGCAGTGATTGAAATTTATGAGAAGCTACAGGCGGATCTTCCCAATCAGCAAATAAAAAACTTTAAAAGCTGGCTGTACGTAGTTACCAAAAATTATTGTTTAATGGAATTGCGTAAAAACAAATCGCGAAAAATAGTTTTAACTTCAAATAACGAAGAACTGACTATTTTTATGGAAAATGAAGTGGAATTGCATCCTATTGACAGAGAGAATAACAGCGAAAAGACAGCAAATGCGCTGGAAGATTGTATAAAACGGCTTAAGGCAGAACAAAAACAAAGTATCCGGTTGTTTTATTTTGAAAGCAAAAGTTACCGCGAAATAGCCGATGAGTTAAAAACCGAAATAAAAAGAATAAAGAGTTTGATTCAGAATGGTAAGCGCAACCTGAAGATTTGTTTGGAAAGTAAAAATGAGCAGGAATAAAAATCATATCGATAAGGAATTATTCAGGCGGTATTTGTCGGATGAAATGACAGATGCCGAACGAAATGCTTTTGAAAAAGAGCTGCAAAAGAATTCGTTTGAAGCGGAAGCTATGGATGGTTTTGAGAACGTATCTTCTGCAAAATTCGAAAGTGATTTGAATGAGCTATCCCCAAAAATAAGCAGCAAAAAACCTAAAAGCAGAATGCCTTACTTTGCAGCCGCTGCAACTATTCTGTTACTCATAACTTCTGGTATTATCTGGATGCAATTAAATCGCCAACAGCCGATCCAGAAAGTTAGTGAAGTAAAAATTGACAAGGCGGAGAAAAAAACGGTAAAACCTGTGGAGCAAGAGTCTGCAAAAACAGAAGTTACTGACGATACAGCTATTAAACAGGCCGGGGAAAAACAATCTGAAATAAAAACGAGAGCAGAGCAAGCACCAGCCAAAGAAAAGGAAACTGAGGAAGAAGAGAAAATAATCACGATTGAAGAACAGTTTGCAGTTGACGAGGCTGAAATCATTTCAAAAACAATTCCGGTGCAAGCAGATGAACAAGCCCTTGCAAAAGACACTCCAGTTAAAATTACCTCGAATAAATCGATAGAATTGGCCCAAACAAAACCCACTCCGTTTCAGCGATTAAAAACAGCTCCGGCAAAAGAGAATGTAATCCGTGGACAAATTTTATCCGATACCGACGGCCTTCCACTTCCCGGAGTAACGGTTATTGAAAAAGGAACCGACAATGGCACTATAACAGACATTAACGGTAATTTTAAAATGAAACTTGAAAACGACAGCAATCCTGTTATAGCCAGCTTTATTGGGATGGAACCGACAAAATTTCAACCTAAAAAAGACTCGGATAATATTATAACCTTAACAACCGATGATGTAGCGTTAAGTGAAGTTGTTGTTGTTGGATATGGCTCGCAGCAGAAAAACAGTGTTACAGGCTCAACAATGGTAGTACCGGTTGAATCTATAACTTCAGATGCCGAACCCATTTGCGGAATGAACAAGTACAAAGCTTACCTAAAAGAAAAAGCTGTTTTACCTAGCGATTATGAAACGGACAAAGTTGTTGTTCGGTTGCGTTTCACGATTGCTAATTCCGGAGAAATCCAATCGTTTCAGAACTTAAATGATGCTGATGAAAGTTTCTACGAACAGGCAAAAATCATTGTATTTAACGGCCCAGCCTGGAAACCTGTCAACAATAATAATAATAATAGCAACATCTATTCTACTGTAAATTTACGAGTGGTTTTCAAAAAGACTGACGACTAACTTTCGCCGCTCGAATGATCGCTAATGATCACCCACTTCCCATCAATCTTTTGAATAATCAGCGTAAAATGGCCTGCCAGATCACCAATTTCGCGGGTTAACTCAAAACGTCCGATTAGAAAAACTGTTTTAGTGTCAATTTTATTAATATCCAGAATTTTAAATTCCAGGTGTCCCATTGCTGTTTTATCCGGGTAACCTTTTTTGTAGCTATCAAGCGTTGCCTGCCAGCCGTATGTTGGTCCGTGCGAGCCCATAAACACCAGCTTATCCGATTTCCAGTAGGTTTCCATAAACTGTTCAAGATTACCCTCGTTCCAGGCTTCTGTCTGTTTCTCAAGTAGTGATAGAATATGTTGCTTTTCACTTTTTGTGAGTTTCTCCTGTGCAAATCCGGAAATGGCAAACAGTAAAATCATTAAGCTGATTACAAAAGTCCTTCTCATAAAATTGGTTTTAAAATTGAGTGTTGAAAATAATGTATTTTACTTCTTCTGGCATATACTTTGTAACTTTACCAAATAAAAATAACAGACATACAATTAAATCACCAAAAAATTAAGTCATGAAGAAAATTATTTTATCCCTGGCCATTGTGTTTTTCACACTCGGCTCTTTTGCTCAAGATAAACAAGGTGGACTTATTACCGTGGAAGGAAAGTCGTCAATTAAGTTAGCTCCCGAAGACATCTCGTTTACTGTAAATTTTAGCGTAAAAGATGAAAATTATAAACAGTGTGCTGAGATGTCGGTTGAAAAAATGGACAAAGTAAAGAAACTGTTTATTAAAAACGGGATCGACGAGGAACTGATAAAAACAAACAGTTTTTCAATCCACGAAGTACAAAAGTACGACCCGGAACTTCGAAAGTCAGTATTTGATGGCTACGAAGCCAATATTCCCGTTACTATTCGTACAAAAAAGGATTATGAAAAGAACGACAAGATTTTTGAATTGATAAAAGACAACCTTCAGTCGAGTTTCAGTTTAAACTTTGCGCTTTCGGAAGAACAAATGGAAACAGTAAAAGAAAAACTAATCCAGCTGGCCGTTGAAGATGCCAAACAAAAAGCAACTATAATTGCCCAAAGTGCAGAAGTTGATTTGGGCAAAATAAAATCGATACAATACGGAGAACCCCGAATGATAGGATCTTTCAATACAGATATGGAACTGATGAGGGCAGAAACAATGCCTTTAATGAATGCAGCAAAAGCGGATATTACTTCTGTACTTTCGCCCGACGAAATTGAAATGCGAACAAATATCGTTATTGCCTGGGAAATATAATTCGAATCTGCAAAATGTTAAAAGAAGGGCTGGTCAATGTGTGATTGACCAGCCCTTCTTTTATAACAAGTTTATAATAACTTCTTAATCATTACTCCAAATATTTTCTGTACGGTTTACGTACGACTAATTTTTTTAACTGATAATTAAATCTTCATGTATTAACGGCTGAACTTTCATGCTGTGTTGGGGTTCTGTTACTTTTACCGCAAATTATAGAAAAATGGCAATTACAGTTCATCCCGAGGCAAAAGCCTTAATTTTTGATTTAGACGGAACCCTGTCGAACTCGCTTCCCGTGCATTTGGAAACCTGGAAAATAGTGGCGAAAAAATATAATTTTGATTTTGACCCAAATATTATTCATGAAATGACCGGTCGTCCGACCATTGAATTTGCCAAACGAATTGTTGAGCAATACAACGTGGATGAACAGCCCGAAATTCTTGTTCGCCTGAAACAACAAGCATTCTGGGATTCGGCGCATTTGCTTCAACCGATAGAAGAGGTGATTTCGATTGTAAAAAGTTATCACGGGAAACTCCCCATGTCCGTGGGAACCGGTGCAAGTGGAAAAAGTGCCGAGGTACAGTTAAAAGAACTGGGGCTTCGTGAATATTTCGATTTTGTAGTTTCAGCCGACGACGTACAAAAACACAAACCACACCCGGAAACTTTTGTAAAATGTGCCGAATTGATGGGTGTTGAACCACAACTCTGCCAGGTTTTCGAAGATGGCGATCTGGGAATTTCAGCAGCAAAAGAAGCTGGAATGTTTGTTACCGATGTGCGCGAACACATTGTATATGGCGATTGGAAAATGACAGCAAACAAGTAACCAGGGATTATGCCACATTTTCTACTGGCCCTGAAGACTGTTGCGCCCCTGTTTCTCGTGATTTTTACCGGGACACTTTTTTCGCGTACAAAAGCTGCTCACGGGCCGTGGGTTGATGTGTTAAACAAATACGCACTGTGGATAGGCTTTCCGGCACTGGTTATTGCCTCGTTGATGCACCTCAATCCACAAGGCGAATCCTATACCCGACTCATTCTTATTAATTCGGCATACATTGTAGTGTGTATGTTACTGGCTTTCCCCATTGCGCGGATTTTTAGATTTTCGAAACGCCTACGCAGTTCGCTGTTCCTTATCCTTTCATTTGGGAATGTAGCTTACCTTGGCATTCCTGTTCTTCGCAGCAGCTTTGGCGACGACATTTTGCCGGTAGCAGCTGTTCTTTCTGCAGTTTATGTTTTCTGGTTGCTTACGCTTGGAGTTATCCTTATCGAAGCTACAGGAGAAGAAACTTTCCAACCAAAGAAATTAATGCTGAGCCTCGTCAAAAATCCACTACTGATCTCTGTTTTTGTGGGTGTATGCATCGTACTATTTCAAATCGAAGTGCCGTCGTTTATCGACAAAACGATAAGTCTTTTTGCTGAATCGGTTACTGCAATAGTGCTGTTTTCACTTGGAATTTTCCTGGGGCAAAACAAAATTGGCGCTCCCCGCGAATGGATCAGGGTTTTTGTTTTTGTGGTGGTAACGATGATCGCTTTCCCATTGCTACTTCATTTCGGAGTACGTTCTGTAGGCTTAAGCAACCTGCAATTTAAAGCCACTATTCTCGATTCGGCAATGCCGCTCGGATTAACTCCTTATGCGCTGGCCGTTCAGTATAAACTGGAAACAAAACTGGTGGCACGTATTGTGGTGCTGGGGACACTGCTTTCGGTGATTATTATTCCGCTGTGGATAGCGTTTCTTGGCTGAAAGAAGAGTTCTCGCAGATTGCACTGATGTCGATGAATTTTATTCGGGAGTCCATATCTCGTCTGCGTGAAATTACATTTTAGGATTAAAGTCTAATGCCAGCCCATCCAGTTTCCCAATAAAAACAATATGGCTTTCAGGCGCGTCCATAATTAAATCGCCTTCTTCCAACTCAAAGCGGCCGCCAACTCCCTGCAAAATATATTCAAAAGGTTCGTTCTGAAAACACACTACTCCTTTGCAACGATAAATTTGGCTTTTATAAATATCAAGCGTGTATTCCAGCCAATAAAGGAAATCGGCCCGGTTTAACGGAGCCGAAAAAGAAAGCGTTTTGCTTTGCACCAACGCATGATTGCTTTTGTACGAAAGAAAAGAATACGCATTAAAGGTATGTAGTTTCAGTTCTTTCAAATTCAGTTCTTTTACTTCTCCAAAACTTGTTGACCGGACTTTTGCCAACGGTGCCAGTTTATTCATTTTTGCCAAATACTCTTCTTGCTGCTTATCATCCAGGTTCTCGGTTTTATTCAGCAAAATAAGATCGGCAACATTTAACTGTTTATAGGCCATTTCCTCTTCCGGAAGATTTTCAAAATTCAAGGCATCAACCAAACAAATTGCACCATTATATTCGTAGAGGTCTTTCAGATCTTCGTCGGCAAAAAAAGGTTGAATTACAGGTGCCGGATCAGCAATGCCGGTTGTTTCGATCAACAGATGCCCCACATTCGGGAAACGCTCGGCCAGTTCTTTTAGTACCAGCTCGTACTCGTCGGAAATAGTGCAGCAAATACAGCCCTGTTTTAATTCAAACATCTGGCTGGCATCAATACCTTTTATCAGTTTGGTGTCGATGGGAACCGCTCCAAATTCATTCTCTACCAAAGCAAACTGAATGTCAGGATTTGATTTCAGCAGAAAATTGATAAAAGTCGTTTTTCCGGCTCCAAGAAAGCCGGTTATTATCGTTACTGGTATTTTGTTTTGTATACTCACTATCTATTTAACTAGTCTTCTTCCGGGATTTTGGTACCCCTCCCGGCTAAAGTCGGACTCCCCTCCCTAAAGGTGGAGAAATTCTTTTTCCGTAGGGAATTTTCAACACCTAGCTTTCCTAGCCAAACACCCCGAACAAATTTAAAATAACAATTAACATGGCTAGAATCAGCACGTAACGAACATATTTTGCACCTCCTTTTACGGTAAAGTTGGCGCCCAGCCATGCGCCCAGCATATTGCCGGCTGCCAGTATTAAACCCGCAACAATGTCAACTTGTTTATTATAAATAAATATTCCGAGGGAAAACACGGTGTAAATAAGAATAATAAAAACCTTTATTGCATTGGCCCGCACCAGATTATGACCACACCCCAGAACCAATCCGGCCAGCAGAAAAAATCCTACGCCCATTTGAATAAATCCGCCGAACAAACCGATTCCAAAGAAAATAATGTATTGCAGCGGCGACGGTTTAGGATTAACTTTCCCTATTTGGTCGGTAATCCATACCTCAGGCTTTAAAACCACTACCAGCAACAAAACCACCATTAGTCCGGCAATAATATTTTTTAAGAGCTTGGGATCAACTTCTACGGCAAACAGTGCCCCGATTATCGATCCGACAATAGCAGGAATTGCCAACCGGTAATCCTTTGTAAAATCAAGTACATTCTTCTGCTTAAAAGTTTTCACTCCAATAACATTTTGCAGTAAAATGGCAATTCGGTTGGTGCCATTGGCAATATTGGCGGGCAAGCCAATAAACATCAGCAAAGGCATGGTTAGCATAGAGCCACCTCCGGCAGTGGTGTTAATAAATCCGGCGGCAATTCCGGTT
Organism: uncultured Draconibacterium sp.; assembly: GCF_963677155.1. Lineage (NCBI taxonomy): Bacteria > Pseudomonadati > Bacteroidota > Bacteroidia > Marinilabiliales > Prolixibacteraceae > Draconibacterium > uncultured Draconibacterium sp. The sequence continues at coordinate 626,454 of NZ_OY781884.1, forward strand.
CCTACGAGTGCCAGTATCATGTACCATTCCATATCCAAAGCGTCTAAATTTTTACTCTGTCCGATCAAATGTAGCAATCTCAATCTTAATATCATGCTAACTCTCCCGCATTTCCTCTCTTCGTGAAAAAAGGGACGATTGTATTGAAGGTAGAATCAGGGTGAGTCAATAAAATTTGAAGCAGATTTTGCTATTAAATTTCATCAGACTTTCATGAAAAAAGCCCGAAAATAATTCCGGGCTTTGTATTCTTTAATTGATAAGTTCAATATTAGTAAGCAAACAGCGGAAAGTCTTTCATCAATTGATGTACTTTTTCGCCAACTGCTTTAATGTATGCCTCATCGTTAATGTTTGCAATCGAATCGTCGATCAGCTGAACAATCTCAGGCATCAGATCTTCTTTTACTCCACGGGTTGTAATAGCCGGTGTACCTACACGCAAACCTGAAGTTTGGAAAGGGGAACGACTATCGAAAGGAACCATATTTTTGTTAATGGTAATCTCTGCATTTACAATGGTATTTTCAACCATTTTACCAGTGATCTCAGGGTATTTTGTACGCAGGTCGATCAACATCGAGTGGTTATCAGTACCTCCTGAAATTACTTTGTAACCCAGATCAACAAAAGCCTGTGCCATAGCAGCAGCATTCTTTTTCACTTGCGCCTGGTATTCTTTATACTCCGGTTCCAGTGCTTCGCCAAATGCAACTGCTTTTGCCGCAATTACGTGCTCAAGCGGTCCACCTTGCTGACCAGGGAATACAGCCGAATCCAACAACGAAGACATGGTACGAACCACACCTTTTGGCGTTTTAATGCCCCATGGATTTTCAAAATCTTCACCCATAAGGATAATACCACCGCGAGGTCCGCGAAGTGTTTTATGAGTTGTTGATGTTACAACGTGAGCATATTTTACAGGATTATCGAGCAAACCCGCAGCAATTAAACCAGCAGGGTGAGCCATATCCACCATAAACAAAGCGCCTACTTTATCAGCAATTTCGCGCATGCGTTTGTAATCCCATTCGCGGCTGTATGCCGATGCACCACCGATGATCAACTTTGGTTTGTGCTCGATGGCCAATGCTTCCATCTCATCGTAATCAACCCTACCGGTATCTTCTTTTACCTTGTAGGCTACCGGCTTGTAAAGAATACCCGATGAGTTTACATGCGAACCATGCGAAAGGTGACCACCATGCGAGAGGTCGAGTCCGAGGAAAGTATCGCCCGGCTTAAGAATAACACTCAACACAGCAGCATTTGCCTGTGCGCCCGAGTGCGGCTGAACATTGGCCCAGGCAGCTCCGTACAATTCTTTAATACGGTCGATGGCCAATTGCTCGGTCATGTCAACAAACTGACAACCACCATAATATCTTTTTCCCGGATAACCTTCAGCGTACTTGTTGGTCATTACCGATCCCATTGCCTCCAAAACCTGCTCACTTACAAAGTTCTCTGAAGCAATCAATTCAATTCCGCCCAACTGACGTTCGTGTTCCTTCCTGATAATATCAAAAACCAAAGTATCTCTCTTCATTTTGTAACTGAATTAATTTAATGAAAGCCCAAAGTTAATACATTTTAATTCAGCCTTTTGATGATATCGGATAGAATTTGGGAGATTTTTTGAACAATTAAGATAGGCTATGTTAGGAACCTCGAATCTGTCTGAAGAAAATAGATTCACCCGCTAATTCCGATTTGTAGCCGCTACCTTTTTAATGCTAAACATTGCAATAGCTTTTTTAGCATTGCTGGCTGAAATATGTTGTTTTTTTCGTTTTCGGCTCATGGGGTCGGATTTGAGTTGTTTTTACGCGTAAGAAGAGGAGTATGTATTTTTTATTTTATGAGGGAACGTGTAACAATCGCGTAATAGCAAGTTTTATTTTTGGGCTGCAAGCATAAGTATTTACTTTTACTCTTTCGGTTTCTTCCGTTCACTTTTGATGCCTAAAATGAGACTGATTATTAGCGCTACCATACCTACTACAACAGAATAATTTGCTAAGTTTTTTGAACCAAAAAAATTATCATAATCAATTATAATTAATTCGGTTATAATGACTGCACTTGCAACAACAATTAGTCCGATTCGAAGCTTATTCATTCTGTTTAAGTATTAAATTATAAGTCTAGTTTTTGCCAAATTCATCCTTGATGTTTTTTATTCGGCATATTTTACGAATATTCCGTCAGTTTTATTTAGTCTCGCCTCATCTCCATTGCTGCTAAACAAATAGATATTCAAGTTTGTATTATCAAAATGTTCTTTGGCTAAATCAAAAGCTTTTTTAAAATCAACATCCATTTCGCGTAATAAGCTTAAATTATGATTGTCTGGTTCCCAATGGCGGTCTATTGGCTTCCCATTGTCTCCAACACTTAAATGTCGGTATGAATAATTAGGAACTGAGGTTCTTGCAAAACCTATAGTTTCCAACTCTTCAAAAAAAGATGTTGCTTGTTGAGTATTCTCAGTCCCTTTAAAAACTACACCTCCGAATAAAAGGTTTTCAGGAATGGGATATACTGTCGTTATTGAACTTGAGAAATTCTCATTGGTCGGAATCTCTAAAGTAAATTTATCTTCATTAACAGTTAAGTTCGACTTGACTTCAAAATCGTATGTCTTTAGAGTTACTAAATAATCACTTTCAGTTAAATTATTGTCTGGAATAAAGAAATTTCCTTTAGGTCTGCATAATGAATCAATACCATTGGCTGTTGGAAATTTGGGACATTTCCCTTTATCTACCTTATCTATAAGAGAAATAATAATATTCTTTCCGTCAATTTTGTAATCAAAAACTAATTCAAATGAATTTTCATATTCTATATTTTCGTAAAATTCGAACCTTAGCCTTCTTCCCCCTTCTCCGAATACTTCATGGTCCCAATACAACGATAAACCTTCAACACTTGCCTCCGCATCAATTGTAAAGTCATCTTTATTACATCCTGAAACTACAAATGCAAGAATAAAAATAATTAATAGAGTTTTCATTTTAGTTAATTTTTGGTTTTTTAATAAGCTAGAACGGTAGTCTGTCTACAAATTTAAATTAAGCCGTTGAGATTTCAATATTTCATTCTTTTTAAAGTCAGCTACTCAAACAATTCTTTCATGAAAAGAGGTTTTAAACAGTCTGACGGTTGGTACATGTTGACGGGACGGATTCTCGTTTCACAGTTGGCGAACCACCAAACCCCAGTCTGCAATATGTGCTGTGTTAGCGTTTTTATTCAACAGGATATTTTGTAATGTCAGGTTCACTCGCTTCAAAAAGTCCTGTTTCGTAAAAATAGTTTGCCATTTTTAAGGCGTCTCCTTTTGAATTTTTTGTTGCTCTTATTATAAACCAATTTTTCATAAATCCATCTTGTTCAACCAGTTCTGTATTTGTTTCTGCAATCACGTTATTTAAGTCTGTTAAATCTGTTTCATCAGCTACTTTGACATAAAAAAGACTACTATAACTATTTACACATAAATTCCCGATAGACTCCCAAATTAAGTTTTCGCAGTTGTCGGTTTGAATAGTGTAATGTACATAAGAGATTATACTATTTTGCTGTAAATCGGAAATTATTGAGGTTAATTGTTCACAGTTTTTTGAAGATTTAAGTTTTAAGGGAATTTCTTTGTATTTGTAATTTGCCTGAGTGTAAATTGTGTAGTCGTAATTTTGGTCAAAGTCGCTTTCGGTAGAAATATAATTTTGAATTTCATTGTCTGCATAAGTTGTATCACAGGCAATTAATAAATAGTCATTTGATAACTCTCCTAAATAATCCTCAGTCTCGTTATAATATTTAAAATCAACATAATCGCAACTGCGTTGTAATTTGTCATTTCCATTTTCATCAATGCAACTTGCTAAAAGAAAAGGAAATAAAATCAAGAAAGGAAGATGTTTTTTCATTGGTTCTTTTTTGTATTAGATGATAAATATTCCTATTAGGTTGCGTTAAAACTACCGCTAACAGTTTATCAATAAGGAAACCCCATCCAATAATCACCCAACAAATCTTTATTACAAGCTTCTCCCAGTTTTTAATTCACCCGTTACAGTAAGAAAAAGCCCGGAAAACCGGGCTCCTTCAATTACTAATTTTTAAATCTATAAATATGCCTACTAACTGTCTACAATAACCCTGGCAGCCAGGTATCCGTTGTAAAACCCCGGATCGCGGCGCTTAAAAATATTTATTACTTTATCGAGTCTGTCATTCAAAACAGCATCGGCCTCATCAAACAGCATCTCCAGGTTTTTGGTGGCCTCAACCGACGCCACTTTATAGGCTCGTGGTTGCCCGTTAATGCCCAAAAAACCATCAAAATCGGCTTTTAATCCTTCCACCTGTTCACGTGTGGCGCCGTATTCTGCGGTTAGTACTTCTATATTGTCTTCAACAGCTTGAATAATCGCCTTAATGGCCGGAATAAAATCAGCGTTACGCATCCGGTTCAGATCACTGTAACCGGCACTCATCTGCAACCTTAGTTTTTCGTTGCCGGTAACCAAAGCATAAGCTTCCACGATGTCGTTCAGTATATCGGCCTTTTCGGCCACCATACTTTTAATTTGAGTTTTGTTTTTTCCCAAAAATACCTGAGCTTGCTGCTGGGCATACTGCGCCGTATCGATTTGAGCAACTACGGCAGTAAACTGATTCAGAAACTCCCCTACTTTCGGAATTGAAGACCATGCAAACAACTTACCATTGAGGTAACTTATTACTACATCGTACATCTCTTTTTTGTTGATTTTTCTTTTATCCATGTCTGAGAATTTAAATAATTGCTATGCTATTTTACAACTTTTTCATCAAAAAAACAAATCACTAAGCACTAAATAACAGACACATACCTACAAAATATTAAATCTTTTGTCCAATTACCCGCTGCACATATGTAAGTAGTTATTGCACGAATGTAAGTGCTTATTGCAGCGATGTAAGTACTCATTGCAACGATGTAAATCCCCATTGCAGCGATGTAAATGCATATTGCAACAGTGTAAGTACTAATTGTAACGATGTAGGCACTCATTGCTGCGATGTAAATGCATATTGCAACGATGTAAGCACTTATTGCAGCGATGTAAATGCTCATTGCAGGACAACAACGTTTGTTTCGCAACAAAAACAGCTATGCAATTAAACTTTTGCGATTGGTTTTCATCTAAAGCATCTGGAACTTTATCAATAAACAAATTATAATGAAAAGAACAGTATTTTTAGTAGTGGTGCTGGTAAGTGCACTCGTAATTTCGTGTAACAACGGAGGAAACAATTCGCGACAAATGCCATTTGGAAACGGCGGCGGAATGGGTCCCGGAAATTTTGATCCGCAAGCAATGGTTGATCGTATGGTTGACGATATGGACGAAAACCTGGATTTAAGCAAAAAACAGGAAGAGAAAATCCGTAAAATTATGGAAGAGAATTTTGAGAGTATGGCTAAGATGCGCGAAGAAATGCAAGACAGCGGTGCCGGTTTTGAAGGTATGCGCGAGAAAATGCAAAAAGTACGCGAAGAACAAGACAATAAAATGAAAGAAGTTCTTTCTGATGAACAATGGGAGAAATACCAGGTGATGCAGGAAGAAAGAAGAGCAAGAAGAGGCCAGGGTGGATTCCCTCCTCAGAATTAGCTTTTAGTTGACAGTCGCAGTAGACAGTTAACGGTTAAGGATGCCATTCGTATGTTTTTCGATTCATGCGGATGGCATTTTTTGACCTTGTTGCCGGATTATGGATACAGGATATTGATCATTGGAGATTTGGGTCATTGGTCACTTGTCAGGTAAGTTACCTTGTAACCAACAACCTCACACAAACAGATCTCTCACTGCGTTCGAGATGACATTCTTATATTAATTATGAAAAGAAAGGATGCCATTCGTATGTTTTTCAACTTATACGAATAGCATCCTTTTTGCCTCGATGCTGCGAACTTGTAACTTGCAACCAGCAACTTGCAACTTCTTCGTAACAGATCTCTCGCTGCGCTTCGAGATGACAGCAACTGTGCCAACTGAACCTAAATCCCCAGCATCAGTTCTCCTGCATCTTTTCCTCCGGTAAATAAACGTTCCGGGTTTTCCAGTAATTCTTTCAGCTTCACAAGGAAACCTACCGAATCTTTACCATCGATAATACGGTGATCGTACGACAAGGCAACATACATCATCGGACGAATTACCACCTGGCCGTTAACAGCCACCGGGCGCTCAACAATATTGTGCATTCCCAGAATACCCGATTGCGGCGGATTAAGAATTGGTGTTGAGAGCAACGACCCGAAAACGCCACCATTGGTAATGGTAAATGTTCCGCCCTGCAATTCTTCAACCGTAATCTTTTTATTCCGCGCCTTTTCTGCCAGCTGTTTGATTTCGAGCTCAATTGCCGGAATCGTTTTACTTTCGGCATTACGCACAATGGGCACCATCAAACCTTTTGGTGTTGATACCGCAATACCCACATCAACAAACTGGGGCATTACAATTTCTTCGCCATCGATTTGTGCATTCACCATCGGATGGAAATCCATTGCCGTTGCAACAGCCTTGGTAAAAAACGACATAAAACCCACTTTGAATCCGTGCGTATCAACAAATTTTTGCTGATATTTTTTGCGCATATCCATTACGTAGCTCATGTCAATCTCGTTGAAAGTGGTGAGCATTGCCGTTTCGTTTTTCACCGAAACAAGGCGCGCACTTAACTTTCGGCGCAGGCTCGACATCCGCTGACGTTCTTCATCGCGCGTAGCCTCTTTTTGCGGAATAGCAGCAGCCGCTGCTTGTGGTGCATTTACCACAGCTTCCACTTCTTTTTTGCCCAACCGTTTTAAGCCGTTAATCACATCGTCAACCGACAGGTCATGCTCTTTCATCATTTCCTTAGCTACCGATGTAACTTTTACTTTATCGTGTTTCGCCGATTCCTCCACTCCCGGCTTTTGTTCAGCAGTTTTGGCTTTGGGAGCTTCTGGCTCAGGAGCTTTTTCTTCCTCTTTAGGTTTTTCTTCAGCGGCAGGTGCCTCCACACTTGTATCGATAGTACAAACAACTGCTCCAACCTCTACAGCTTCTCCTTCTTCTGATTTTAGCTCTATTTTTCCGCCTTCGCTGGCAACAATGGTCAGTGTGGCTTTGTCCGATTCCACTTCGGCTATTTCCTGGTCTTTGGCAACAACGGCTCCGTCTTCAACAAGCCAACTGCCAATTTCAACTTCGGTTATGGATTCTCCCGGACTGGGAACTTTGATTTCAATAATCATATTTTGGTTTTTTATGACGCTACAACTTCTTTTTGTTTAAACACGGTTTCCAGAATCTGGTCGAGGCCTTTTTTGTGTTTCTCCATCAGTCCAACAGCAGGGCTGGCACTTTCAGGACGGGCAACAACTTTAAAGCCAAGGCAATCTAATTTGCGGTTGATAAACGGCCACGCGCCCATATTTTCGGGTTCGTCCTGTGCCCAAATCAACTCGGTGGATTTTGAATATTTACTCAATATTTCATTAATCTGTTTATTCGGAATCGGGTAAATTTGCTCCAAACGTACGACTGCCGTATTCGAAATTCCGTGCTCTGATTTGTATTTTGCCAAATCGTAATATAAACGACCGGTAACAAATACAACCTTTTCAACCAAATCAGGCTCAGCAACCGGATCGTCGATAATTTCTTTAAAATGTCCTTCTGCCAACTCTTCAATAGTTGAATGAACCATCGGGTGACGCAACAAACTCTTCGGCGTAAACACCACCAGCGGCAGGCGCATTTTCATTTTCACCTGGCGGCGCAACAAATGGAACATGTTGGCCGGAGTGGTTGGCATTACCACCTGAATATTGTTGTTTGCCGACAGCTCAAGGAAACGCTCCAGGCGTGCCGATGAGTGTTCCGGTCCCTGCCCCTCAAAACCATGAGGTAACAACAGCGTAAGGTTATTCATCAGTCCCCACTTCTCGAACGCAGAAGTGATGTACTGATCAACAATTACCTGCGCCACATTATGGAAGTCGCCAAACTGAGCTTCCCAAATGGTTAGTCCGTTGGGTTCCGATAAAGCGTAACCGTATTCAAAGCCCATCACCGCGTATTCCGACAATGGCGAATTGTACACTTTAAAACGTGCCTGATCTTCCGACACATGTTTTAGCGGGAAATATTTATCTTCCGTGCCTTCAATAACAAAAGCCGCATGACGGTGAGCAAAAGTTCCGCGCTCGGTATCCTGCCCGCTTAAACGCACCGGATGACCTTCAGCAACCAGTGTTCCGTAAGCCAGCAACTCTCCCATTGCCCAATCCAAACGGTTATCGTGAACCATCATTTTCCTGTCGGAAATAATCCGGTTTACTTTTTTGAAGAATGGAAGATCAGTAGGTAGCGTATAAATCTTTTCAGCTACATTTCGAATGGTTTCCTCTTCAACGGCTGTTTCAACCGGCTCGTTAAAGTTGGCTTTCGAAGGCATTTCATATTGTTCATACTCTTTTACAAGGAATTTTCGAATCTTCAACTTCTCAATCTTCTCCGATTCCTTGTATTTGCCTTCCAAAAACTGATCGAATTCACGAACTTTTTCCCGCGATTCTTCGTGAGTCATAATTCCCAGTTCATTCAACCGGTCGGCATAAATATCGCGTGGATTTTTATGTTTTGAAATGGCTTTGTACAACATTGGCTGTGTAAAACGCGGTTCGTCGCCTTCATTGTGTCCGTATTTGCGGTAACACAAAATATCAATAAACACATCAGAATGAAACTTCTGACGGAACTCCATAGCCAGCTTTATGGTCCAGATCAACGCCTCCACATCGTCGCCATTTACATGGAAAACGGGAGAACGTGTTACTTTGGCCACGTCGGTACAATAGGTGCTCGAACGTGCCTCAAGATATGGTGTGGTAAATCCAACCTGGTTATTAATTACCAAATGAATTGTTCCACCGGTTTTGTACCCGGGCAACTGCGCCATTTGAACCGTTTCGTACACCACACCCTGCGTTGCAATAGCCGCGTCGCCATGAATAACAATAGCAGCTGCCTTACTGTAATCGCGCTGGTATTCGTATTCAATCTGAGAACGAACCATCCCTTCAACAATAGGCGCAACCGTTTCTAAATGCGACGGATTAGGAACCAGTTTCAGTTTTACTTTCTTTCCGAAATCGGTTTCCACCTCATTCTCGTAACCCAAATGGTATTTTACATCTCCCTGCGCAATATCGTCTTCGTATTCTGTTGCGTAAAATTCTTTAAAAATATTCTGGTAAGGTTTCTCCAGAATATTGGCCAAAACATTTAATCGTCCGCGGTGTGCCATTCCCAGAATAAATTCTTCCATTCCCAGTTCGGCACCACGTTCAATAACTGCATCGAGTGCCGGAATTAGAGCTTCCGCTCCTTCAAGCGAAAAACGTTTTTGACCAACAAACTTTTTATGAATAAAATTCTCGAAACCAACCGCCAGTTTCAGGTGATAGAAAAAGTGTTTTCGTTTCTCGTCAGTATACTCTTCCGAATTTTGGGCACTTTCCATCCGCCCGCGCAACCATTGCACTACTTCCGGATGCCGCATATAAACATATTCTACACCAACCGACCGACAATAGGTGGCCTCCAGATGCGAAATAATGTCTTTTAGTTTTGCTGCCCCAATTCCAATTTCGTTACCAGCCTGATATGTTTTTTCAAGGTCAGCCTTTTCCAGGCCGAAATTTTCAATATCGAGCGTTGGAGAGTACGTACGACGGGCACGAACAGGGTTGGTTTTAGTGAACAGGTGTCCACGCTGACGGTAGCCATGAATGAGATTCAAAATGGCAAATTCTTTATCAATAGTGTCGGGCTTTAATCCCAACGGTTTCTCAGGGTATTGCTTTCGGGCCAGTTCAAAACCCGAAAAAAACTGTTGCCAACTCTTATCTACCGATTCCGGGTCTTCAAGATAAGTTTGGTATAAGTTCTCAATCGCCTCAATTTCCTGGTTTCCCACGGACGAATATTTATCCATAGTTGATTTTTAATTAACTTTTATATGATATTGAAGAAACAAAGCAGTTTTTTTATTGTTTACCTGCAATCATAGTTTTTTCCTAACAAAATTAAGCTTTCCCGATGATTTTTAAACACGCAGAGCCAATTTGGTTTTGAGAAATATTTTGATTGGCTATTTTTGCTGAAAATTTACGACAATGATTCAAAGAATTCAGACCTTGTTTATGCTGGCGGCCGGTATGCTGATCGGTTCGTTATTTCTCCAGAAATTTGCAGACATCATCGTTAGCGATCAGCTGCATATTTTTAATGCTTTTGGGATTTTTAAAGATGAGGAATTACTATATAGCGGTTTGCCGCTAATGATTCTGATTGGCATTATTGCCGTGCTTCATATTGTAGCAATATTTTTGTACAAAAAGCGGATACTGCAAATCCGCATTCTTGGATTTACAATAATCCTGATGCTCGGGCTATTCGGACTGTTCTTTTACTTTACCTACGCCAGTTTCGAGGAAGTGAAAGTAGCTTTTAAAGTTGCTGTTGCCCTGCCGCTTGCTTCTATTATCCTGGATTGGTTGGCTATTCGCGCTATCGGAAAAGACGAAGCTTTGGTAAGAAGTCTGGATCGGATAAGATAAAAGCCGAATTAAGGATGTTGATTAACGATTTGGGATTGATGATGTGTTAAAATTGCGATCAACACATCGGTTGATACTTCTGCAATCTTAATTCGTTAATCTTCATTCAAATTCTTAAAATTGAACTATGCAAGCAATGCTATTCGCCGCCGGTTTGGGTACCCGTTTAAAAGAAGAAACATCCGATAAACCAAAGGCCATGGTTGAAGTTGGCGGAAAACCGTTGCTGCAACATGCTATTGAAAAGCTGAGTGCGGGGGGGGCATCAAGAATTGTGGTAAACGTTCATCATTTTGCTCCTCAGGTAATCGATTTTATAGATAGCAGGAACTGGGACGTTCCGGTTCTTATCTCCGACGAAAGCAACAAACTGCTGGAAACCGGAGGCGGATTAAAATTCGCATCGCATCTTTTTTCTCCTGACGAACCGATACTTATTTATAATGTAGATATTCTGAGCAACATTAATTTGCAAGATGTAATTGTGCAGCATACCCAATCAAATGCCATTGCAAGCTTAGTTGTTCGGCAGCGCGAAACACAACGTTACTTTAAGTTCGATGCGGAGCACAACATGGTGGGCTGGATCAATAAAAAAACAGGCGAAACAAAAATTTCACGTCCCGAGAATTTTGAGGAGGCTACCGAACTGGCTTTTAGCGGAATTCATATTGTAGAGCCTCAAATTTTTGATTTTATGCCGGAAGAAGATCGTTTTTCCATCGTGCAGGTTTACCTCGAACTGGCAAAAACAAAAAGTATAAAAGGCTACTTCGACACCTCTGAATTGTGGATGGATGTTGGGAAACCGGCTCAACTTGAGGAAGCACGCAGCATCTTCAAATAGTTGTTCTATCTGCATAATATAACTTCCAAATAATCTCATTCTACTCAAAAAAAATGATTCTTGAAACTGCCTTCGACTCATTCAGTTTAGCTTGATAAAAACCTTTTCGCGTTAAACCAACAACATTTATTTCTGCATACGATAGCGGTTCCCGGGCTGCAATAATATAAGGAGGTGTATCTCCTTACTTAATCCTGCCACCACTTTGAAATCATAACTACTTTCTAATTTTTCAAATGCAAAAATTGACTTTCTTTGATCATATTCTTTGATGAAAAATCAATTAATTGAAGCCCTGATTCGGCTTAAAGTTTCCTGACTTACATTTAGAAGCGATGCAATATGTTTTTGCTTTGCTCTCTGAATGATTAGAGGAAACCGATCCAATAAATACATGTATTTTTTACTGGCAGACATCGTTCCAAAAGCAAAATGAAACTCATCAAATGCAGCCAACGATAAACGCAGAAATTTCACATGAAAATCCCGAAACAAAGGCAATTTAAGTAGTTCCTGCTCCTTGTCATACGATAAAGAATACAGTGTAGTATCTTCACAAGCCTGAAAAAATTCAAAAGAAGGTTTTTGATTAAAATAACTTGACATAGCAGAAATCCAATGATTATCGTGATACAACCAAATCGTTGATTCTTCTCCTTCATTCAGATAAAACCGCCGAACTATACCGCTTTTAATAAAACTAATTTTTGAACAAACCTTTCCTTTTTCAAGAATGAATTCATTCCTTTTCACTTCTTCAACTACAAAACTATCAAGAATAGCTTTTTCCGTTAATTCATCTAATTCCTGATATCTTTTTATAAAGTTAATCAGCTCAACCATAATCAGAGTTTCACCTGTTTCTGTAACTTATAATTCCAATACTCAAACAAACATTCACTGAAATAGTATTTTCTGCATAAACACGAACTATTCTAAGACAATAGCGACTGCACCGAAAACGCAAAGGCATCGTTTTCATTGCTGGGTACGTTCGGGTATCTATCTTTTATTTCATGCGGCGAATTATCGGTTAAAAACGAGTGCATGGTAAATTCCAGCAAATCAAAATCGTTGTAATCGTTACCCAAGCCCATGGTTTCGTCTTTCGAAATTCCCAGCCGCTTGCAAATTTCATTCACCCCATTTCCTTTTGATACGGAATGATGAAACACCTCAATCCAAATATATCCTGGCGTAATTGGCGACGAGGCACGAATAACCCGAATTTCAGGACACAAAGCTTCAATATCTGCTTTAAGGCGATTAAACCGTTCCTCGTCTTCTTTTATAATGATAAGAAACTGGCACAATTCTCCTTTGGGTAATTCATCAGTTTTTAATGGCTTCGCATACGCTACATTAAATTTAAAGTAACGTTCAAATTCTTCGCAATCGTTCTTTCCACGGTAGTAATAGTGTTTGTGATTATCAGGAACCGGGTAAAAAGCATGAAAATTCACATCGCGGTTAATAAAGTGCGAAAGCAGCTTTTGTGCCGACGACACTTTTATATTCTGATTGGTAATAAGTTTCTTCTTCTGCCAATTGTAAACTCCCGCTCCCGACGAAAACACCACATAATCGAAAGGCAGATCGGGCTGCAACACATCTTTTACTTTCTGCAGATTCCGGCCCGTTGCTGCAACCCGAACGATCTGTTTTTCACCCAGTTTGTGCAAAGCATCAATATTTGCCTGGCTAACGGTACGGTCGTTTTTCAGAAAAGTACCATCCAAATCAGTTGCAACAAGTTTTATGTTTTTCATCTCCGTCAATTATCCCGATAAAATTAGCTAAAAATCAATTATCTGAATATTTGCGGCTTTAAATTTCCGTTAACCCTATTCACCCCTTTTGCGCTTGTGTTCATCGAAATAATTTTAAGTGCGAAACTACTATGGCTACATTTGAGTATTGTTTTATATTTGTGGCTTATTCTAAAAACAGATAATCAGCAAAATAATGAGAATTGCACTAATTGGCTACGGGAAAATGGGAAAGGAAATTGAGAAAATCGCGGTGTCACGCGGTCATGAAATCGGCCTTACCATCGATCTCGATAATCAAAACGACCTTACAGTAGAGAATCTCAAAAAATGCGATGTTGCTATTGAATTTACTATTCCTGCATCGGCAGTAAATAATTATAAATTGTGTTTCGAGGCGGGCATTCCCGTGGTTAGCGGAACAACCGGCTGGCTCGATAAAAAAGACGAAGTATATAGTAAATGTGCTGAAACAGATGGTACATTTTTTTATGGAAGTAACTTTTCGGTGGGTGTTAACCTGTTTTTCGAGCTGAATAAAAAACTGGCCGAACTGATGGCTCCGCGTGCCGAGTACGATGTTGAAATGACCGAAGTTCACCACACCAAAAAGCTGGATGCACCAAGTGGAACAGCAATTAGTTTGGCAGAAGATATTATTGAAAACCTTCCGGCAAAAGATGCGTGGGTGAACGATGAAACGCCTGCCGACAATGAAATGAACATTAAATCGGAGCGCGTTGGACAAGTGCCCGGTATTCACACTGTAAAATACGAATCGGAAATCGACTTTATTGAAATTACACACAGTGCAAAAAGTCGTACAGGATTTGCATCGGGCGCCGTGCTGGCAGCCGAATATTGCCTTGATAATAAAGGCATTCTGACAATGAAAGACTTACTAAAATTATAAAATAAGAATTAATGATACGTTCGATCCTAACAAATAAGTGGTTTAAATTCATCACTGTAGGAGTACTTTACTCGCTTTGGGTAATCTGGTTGGGAAGCTACTTGTGGTTTCTGGGACTGGCCATAATTTTCGACATTTACATTACAGAAAAAGTACACTGGGCATTCTGGAAAAAGAAAAACCCGCCCAACGGGAAACAAACCAAAGTTGTTGAATGGGTGGATGCCATTATTTTCGCGGTAATTGCAGCTACTTTTATTCGTATGTTTTTTATTGAAGCATACACCATTCCAACATCCTCAATGGAAAAATCTATGTTGGTGGGCGATTACCTTTTTGTAAGCAAAACGGCTTACGGACCAAAAACGCCAAACACGCCGCTATCGTTTCCGTTTGTGCACAATACCATGCCAATAATCGGTGGAAAATCATATTCTGAAGCCATTCAGCGACCTTACAAACGACTGGCGGGTTTTACCAAAGTGAAAAATAACGATGTTGTTGTTTTCCATTTTCCTGAAGGCGACACGGTAGCGTTGGGTGTGCCTACGCAAAGTTATTATCAGCTGATCAGATCGTACGGACGAAACCGGGTTTGGACCGACAAAAGAAATTTTGGTGACATTATTTCGCGACCGGTTGATAAACGCGAAAACTACATTAAGCGTTGTGTTGGAATTCCGGGCGATAAAATTGAAATAAAAAAAGGGCAGCTGTATGTAAACGACAAAGCTCAGGAGAAATTTGATGGTGTTCAGTACAACTACCTGGTTGAAACCAACGGAACAGCCATTAATCCTAAGGCTCTCGACCGGCTACATATTTCGGAGGCTGACCGCAACACTTTTTCGAGTAAACAATATTTGTTGCCGTTAACCGATGAAGCGGCCGGAAAAATTAAGAAGTTTGCCAACGTTCAGTCGGTTGAAAAAATGCTGGAAGAACCAAGCGAATGGGAAAAGGCTATTTTCCCAAGCGACAGTCGATACCCCTGGAATGTTGACAATTTTGGGCCGTTAACTATTCCGTCAAAAGGCGAAACAATCGATCTTACTATTGATAACCTGCCGCTTTACAAACGAATAATCGATATTTACGAAGCAAACGATTTGGAGGTAGACGGCGATCAGATAAAAATTAACGGTGAAGTAGCCACAACTTACACTTTCAAAATGGACTATTACTGGATGATGGGTGATAACCGCCACAACTCGGCCGACTCGCGTTACTGGGGTTTTGTGCCGGAAGATCACGTGGTTGGAAAAGCCAAATTTATCTGGCTTTCGTTGGATAAAGACAAAAGCTTCCCTGCAAACATTCGTTTTAAGCGCCTGTTTACCAAAGTGCATTAACAATTTATACAAATTATATTCGTTTAAAGGATAACAGGCAACTGTTATCCTTTTTTTATAATTTCGGGATTGATACTTGAAAACCATCAATTATGCAGTTAATCGTTATAATTCTCCTGATTTTAGCCGTTTTGCTGGTAATTTTCACCCTGCAAAATGCCATGGACATTACCCTCAATATATTTTTTTGGGAAATAAAAGATGCTCCGTTGGTGCTGGTTTTACTGAGCTGCATTTTTCTGGGGTATTTAATTGCGGCATTTTATTTTTATCCGCGCTTATGGAAAGTAAAACGTGATTACAAACAAATGCTGAAATTCAATTCAGAATTACAGGAATTACATCAGATGAACGAAACAGAAAAACCGGAAGAAGAAAGCGATCCGGAAGGAATTGAGCTGAACGATGATGACGATTCTGACGACACCTTTTTTAAAGACTAAACATGGATAACAACGCACTTTTACTGAGCACTGCCTATTTTGCTCCGATACACTTTTATACACGCTATTTACATCATTCAGAAGTTTACCTCGAGCAATTCGAAAACTTCACCAAACAAACCTACCGCAACCGTTGCCTGATATTGGGAGGAAACGGGCCAATTTCACTGGTTATTCCAGTGGTTAAAGGGCGCGGACCAAAAATCCTTATAAAGGATCTTCAGATATCGTACGACGAAAACTGGCAGCGCAACCATTGGCAAACTATCGTTTCGGGCTACAACTCGTCGCCATATTTCGAGTATTATCAAGACGAACTGTTCCCGTTTTTTGAAAGAAAAACCAAATACCTGCTCGACTATAACCTGCAAATACACGAACAACTTTGCGATTTTTTCGAGATTAAAAATAAAATACGATTAACCGAAGACTTTGAAAAAGTACCTAAAAACACCTTCAATCTGCGCGATGGAATTTCACCAAAATTGAAACACAATTCCGATACAGAATTTCAGCCCCGAACCTACACGCAGGTATTTTCCGAGAAATACGGCTTCCTGTCCAATTTAAGCATCCTCGATCTGCTTTTTAACGAGGGGCCAAATGCTTATACTATTCTTTTGCAAAGTTTACAGCAGAAATAAGCAAAGAAACAATCCCACACTTTTGCTGTTCTCGATTTTATGAGTCGAAAAAACAGTCAGATAAAAATCGGGATTTTCTTGATGATCTTTTCCGGGGTATTCTTTGCCGCCACACTTATCATCCCGTTTTTTGATTTGCCCGCAAAAAACAAAGTAGCTGCATCAACAATAAGTTTTATACTGATGGAAGTTGTGTTTTGGGCCGGAGGATTATTAGTTGGAAAAGAACTGTTCTCGAAATACAAAAAACAGTTAACCCCTGTAAATTGGTTTAAAAAGAAGCAATAAAACGGCTAAAGTATAAGGAATTGTCAAAGAATAAAACCTCATCAACTTAACTTTTGCGAAGCGCCTTTTAATGATGTATAACAATGATTTTTGGGGCAGCGAGTATATCTCTATCTATGAATTTAGTCCATTCACACGTAAAGACGATTATAAAATAATGTCAGAAATTAAAAATAAAAAATAAATAAAAAAAAGCTTCGATAAAATACCGAAGCTTTTTTTTATTGTTTTACAGAATCTTAAATCCAAGTGTTAGTATAAACGATGTTGATTTTCCATCAATAAAATCCGGATCGTCATATACGTTTCCGAAATGCTCCATGCGGGCATCGAGCGTAAGAAATAAAACATCAACACCTAAACCATATTGAATTCCCAACAGATTGTCATTAAGAAAATCGTCATCCAATTTATCCCAACCTTTCGGATAATCAGCATCGGTTACAAAACTAAATACCGGACCAGCCATAACCCGAAAATCGATGGCAGGAGTTTTTACGAGTTTGTATCCTAAAAGAACCGGCACATCTATGTTTTTATAATCAAAGCCGCCTGATAACTCACCGAATGATAAATCGCCACCTTTTTTACTAAAATAAACTTCAGGTTGTACATAAATCCGGTTAAATCCTACCCTACCAAATGCCCCCCAGTGCATTTTGGTTATGGCATCTGAACTAAGGTCGTTTTCTCCGTCAAGACTCATGTTTGAGTAATGCACACCGGCTTTTAACCCCAAATCAAAAACAGGTTGCGAAAAACCAATTGATGCAATTAAAACAAAGAGAGAAGCAAAAAGAAATCGTTTCATAACTATGTGTTTTGAATTTTGTTTATAACGTTATATTTCTGTTTCAAGTATACAGATTCTTAATTAATATCGAAGAATCTTTTCACAGGAAATTAAGGCATGATAATTGTTTCAACAGAACAAAAAACGGTTAAACTATGAAAAAACATTTACCTTATATTCTGATTGTAAGTGGTTTTTTACTATTGCAAGGTTGTTCAAGCCCAAAATACATTTACGATACTTCAAGTTACAATCGCCAAAAAGAATTGCTAAATACACACGGAGGAAATGTTGTTGGTGAGATTATGTTGGTTGTTGTTGGGGCTATGATTGCTCCGGATATGGAATATATACCATCTGACCAGCAATTTAAAAAGCTAAAATTAATTAATCCAACCAGCGACACATTGTATATTAATATGCTGACTGATCTGGTTTGGGATAGCGAAGATTATTGCGATTTTATGGATATTCGAATTCCTCCTGGACTAAATTGCAAAGTTATGGTACCTATGCACGCCGCCTACAATTTATATTTTAGCAATACCCCGCAAAGCAATGATGATGAAATGATTGAAATTTATACCACCGATGTAAAACGTTTCAAACTTTACCCCGGAATGACACTCGAAGCTAATACCACGTCTGAAGAAAAATAAAATCCATAAAGTTTTCGAAAACACTTCAATACAACTACGTTCTGCACAGTTTTAACTGCAATTTCATTTTTCAGTTTTTGATTGACTTGAGTTGTTATTTTTCTTAAATTGTAAACATACAAGGAAACAGATGAAGAGCTTAAAAAATAATGTTTGGACAGTTGTTGGTGTGGTTACAGTTCTAACATCAGCAGTTCTGTTTTTTCCTTTATTTTCTGATAATCAAAGAGTTTACACTATAATTATCTATACATCAATAGCCATATTAATTTTGCTGTTGTTCTTTTTAATATGGGTAAATATTTTTGCACCCGACAAGCATAAAAATCATTATCCCGATTAACACCAAAAGCTTATCCGAGGTATTTTTTAAATTCACGATAATCTTTAACTACCTTAAAGTTTCGAGGTAATTTTGGTGCGTGTTCTTTTATCTGCCATCCCGTTATAAACACCTTTTGGTGCTGGTATAATTCTTTTAATTTTCCAAGATAATTTTCCAGATCTTCTTTTTGAATAGGACTTATAAATGCCGTAAAAATAAAATCCAGCTTCACATGTAACCGAATTTTTTCCAGATCGGCAAATGGAACAAACTGTCCCAAATAAATAATGTTGTACCCCGACTTTATTGCCAGGTATGAATAAAAGAGCAAACTCAGTTCGTGCAATTCTTCTTCAGGAAGGTAAAACAGGATGGTCTTTTCTTTTGAATTGATAATGCCATGCTCATCAATTGCAGTTATTATTTTCTGGCGAATAAAACTGGTAATATAATGTTCCTGCGCCGGGAATATAGAACCAACCTGCCAGAAAGTTCCAATGCGCTCAAATAAAGCAAAGAATAAATTCTGCATGGCCTCCTCAAGGCCATATTTCTTTATTATTTCGTTAACCAGAGCGGCAAAACCTACATTATCAAAATTCACCATAAACAGCAGAAGCTGATCGACATAACCTTCTTCCGATTTTTTTGTTTTGGCCACATCAAGCACGGTTTGTTTAATGTCGTCTTCTTGCCAGGCAGCTACCTTCGAAATTTTGTATCCATTGCGTACCAGTAACGAAACATTCAACATCCGTTTCAAATCATCATCAGTGTAATACCTGATATTGGTATCGGTTCGTTCGGGCTTCAGCAAATCATACCTCTTTTCCCAAATTCGAATAGTGTGCGCTTTTATACCCGATAAGGTCTCCAAATCTTTTATTGAATATCCTTCTGTTTTCATTTCTCGTGAAATTATGTTGTCATGCGTATCTAAACTATCTTTACAACATTGGCAACGTTTTTTTTGTTTAAGATTAAAACTACAAATAATAAACAAAACAAAAATACAATCCCGCTTAAATTATTTTTTAAAAGAATGTAGTTTGAATACATCAGCATTTTAAATTTTATGTCATTTTTGTAAGAAAATGTGCACTATGTTAAAACGAACTATATTTCTCGCCTTGTTTTTTGTGGCAGGGTTGCTTTCCGTTCATGCACAGAAATACGCCATTGTTATTCACGGAGGAGCCGGCGTTATGTCGAAAGATAAAATGGATGAAGAGTCAGCTGCCAACTACAAGCCCAGGTTGAACGAAGCCCTTATGTTAGGCGATCAAATGCTAAAAGAAGGCGCCAAAGCTACCGATGTTGTGGTGAAAGTAATTAACGTAATGGAAAACTCGCCACTTTTTAATGCGGGCAAAGGAGCAGTATTTACACACGACGGTGTAAACGAACTGGATGCCTCCATTATGGAAGGTAAAACACTAAATGCCGGAGCTGTTGCAGGCGTTCGGGATATCAAAAATCCAATAAATGCAGCGCGCGAAGTAATGGAAAACTCAGAACATGTAATGCTAAGCGGAAAAGGTGCTTCGGAGTTTGCCAAACAGCAGGGACTTGAAATCGTTCCAAACAAATATTTTTACACCGAACGTCGTTACCAGTCGCTGCAAAGTTTATTAAAACGTGAACGCGAGCGCACTCAAAACGATAATACCGGAACCGTGGGCTGCGCGGTTTTAGATACCCATGGAAATTTGTGTGCAGGTACATCCACCGGCGGAATGACCAACAAAAAATACGGACGCATTGGCGACTCGCCAATTATTGGAGCGGGTACTTATGCCAACAATAAAACATGCGCTGTTTCGTGTACCGGCCACGGCGAATATTACATTCGTTTGGGTTTTGCACGCGATATTTCGGCCATGATGGAATACCAAAACCTGAGTGTTACCGAGGCCTGTAAAAAAGAAATCGATAAATTGAGCGAACTTGAAGGCACCGGAGGTGTTATTGCTGTTGATGCTGATGGCAATATTGCCATGGAATTTAACACCAGTGGAATGTTTCGTGGTTATATAAAATCGAGCGGCGAAAAAGAAATTGCTATTTTTAAGAACGAATAAATAACTGTTGTCCCAAAATAAATAGACACAACGAAAAACCGGCATGAAGTTTCTTTATCCAACATTTTTGTTTGCACTACTGGCAGTTGCCATCCCTATTCTTATACACTTGTTTAGTTTCAAGCGCTATAAAACCGTATATTTTAGCAATGTAAGTTTTCTAAAGGACATAAAAAAAGAGTCGAAAAAAAAATCGAGACTAAAACAGCTCCTCCTTCTTGCCGCCCGAATTCTTACTATTATTTTCCTGGTTTTTGCATTTGCACAACCGTTTATTCCCACAAACAACGATGCGCAGAAACAAAACAAACAGTTGGTAGCCGTTTACATCGACAATTCGTTTTCGATGAATGCGCTCTCGGAGCAAGGGCAATTGCTGGAAGTGGCGCGTAACAAGGCTCTCGAAATTTGTATGGCCTACCCTCCCGGAACAAAATTCAGGTTATTTACCAACGATTTAAATCCGAAACACCAGCATATTTTCAATAAAGAGCAGTTTATTCAGCAGGTTTCAGGCATTCAGCCAAGTCCGACAGTGGTGCCGCTATCGATTATTTACAACCGTTTTGCAAGCGAGATGAACGATAACGAAGCCGATAAAAACCTGTACTTCATTTCCGATTTTCAACGCAGTATAACCGATATCGATAATTTTTCGGATAATGGAATTTTCAGTTATTACCTGCCATTGGTTCCTAACGAAGTGGCCAATCTCTATATCGATTCGTGCTGGGTAGAATACCCGGCTCACCGTTTGGGCCAGGAAGAAAATATGTTCGTACGCATTAAAAACAGCTCGAACCAGAATTACCAAAATTTGCCCTTAAAACTATTTCTGAACGACTCGATAAAATCGATTACTAATTTCTCGGTTGATGCACAAAACGAAATAATTGCCAACCTAAAATACAACAATACCAGCAGCGGATCGCAGTTGGGAAAAATTGAAATCACCGACTATCCTTTTACGCACGATAACAATTGGTACATCAGTTATTTTGTCGAACCAAAATTAAAAGCACTGGCACTATATACCGATGCTACCGACTCGAAAGAAGGGTTGAATTATTTGCGCGCCTTATTTGATAACGACGATTATGTGGAGCTCGACGAAATGAACCGGAAAAACCTGCAAGTAAACCGACTGAGTGACTACAATGCTATATTTTTGCTGAACATTGACAATTTTTCAAGCGGCTTGTTAAACGAGCTGCAATCTGTTGTTAGCGCTGGCGCCTCAGTGGTACTGTTCCCAAAATGGATAAACGACATGACTGCCGGCAATCGTTTACTGGCAACATTTGGAGCTAACCGTATGGTGCGCATCGATTCCACAAAACAGGATATTTCGGCCATCGATTACGAAAATAAGTTTTATGCCGATGTCTTTAAAAAACAAGAAGAAAATCCGGTTTTGCCACAAGTTGATGGTCACTTCCGTTTTGCGCAAACCATGCAAACCGATGAGCACACACTGCTGGCATTTCAAAATGGCGATAAGGCGCTTTCTCAACTCAATTACCGGGATGGAAAAGTGTGGGTGTTTGCATTTCCGCTTTCGCAAAAGAACGAATCATTTGCCCGCGATGTGTTGTTTGTGCCAACGCTTTACAACATTGTTTTGAATAGTTTACCAAAACAGGAAATGTCGTTTATCGTTGGTAAAAACAGTTTTATCAACCTGCCCCGAAACCGGAAAGTGGATCTAAACTCATCCATCGAAATCGAGCATGCCGGAACGGGCGAAAAATTTATTCCTGTAAAAAATATAAACGGAAGAAATATACGACTTGAGTTTGGCGGACAGATAAGTACAGACGGGCACTACCTGATTGAAAACGATGGAAATACCATTGCGTCAATGGCGTTTAATTACAATCGTTTAGAGTCGGATTTGCGTTATTTACAGACCAATGAGCTAAATACCCGCCTGCAAACCAATCAACTAACAAATGCAACGGTTATTGAAGGTGTTAATCGCAATTTTTCAGAAATATTCGACGACATTCAGAATGGCCGCCAGCTATGGAAGTGGTGTTTACTACTGGCCTTGTTCTTTATTCTGTGTGAGGTGCTCATTGCACGTTTCTGGAAATAGGGCAAACAGCTCATATCAGAACAATTAACTGATTTTTCTCACTGCTGTTTAACACCACTGTTCCCGTTGCTTTTTCGGCGCAAAAATCGTATTTCTGCATTAAAATTAAACAACACACTATGACTAAATTAAATTCAGCAGATTACATGGCCAAAGAAGATAAATTTGGGGCACACAACTACCATCCGCTACCAGTGGTTCTATCAAAAGGCGAAGGCGTTTTTGTGTGGGATGTTGAGGGTAAAAAATATTTCGATTTTCTGGCAGCTTATTCAGCTGTTAACCAGGGACACTGTCACCCAAAAATTATTGATGCACTAACTGAGCAGGCAAAAACGCTGGCATTAACATCGAGGGCATTTTACAACGATGTGCTGGGCGAATGGGAAGAGTATATGACCAAATTGTTTGGCTACGATAAAATGTTGCCCATGAACTCAGGTGCCGAGGCTGACGAAACAGCGCTAAAACTGATTCGCAAGTGGGCCTACAAAGTAAAGGGTATCCCTACAAATGAGGCCAAAATTGTGGTTTGCGATGGTAATTTCCACGGACGTACCATCACCATCATTTCCATGTCGAGCGATCCGGACGCCTATAGTCATTATGGTCCGTATACTCCGGGATTTGTAAATATACCTTACAACGATATTGAACAGCTTGAAAAAGAGTTGCAGAATCCGAATGTGGCAGGTTTCCTTGTGGAGCCTATTCAGGCCGAAGCCGGAGTTTATGTTCCTGAGGATGGCTACCTGAAAAAAGCTAGTAAGTTGTGTAAGAAATATAACGTTTTGTTTGTTGCCGACGAAGTGCAAACCGGGTTGGCCCGCACAGGCAAAATGCTGGCTTGCGATCATGAAAATGTTCGCCCCGATATTTTAGTGCTGGGAAAAGCTGTTTCGGGCGGAATCTACCCAGTGTCGTGCGTACTTGCTGACGATGAAATTATGCTGACCATAAAACCCGGCGAGCATGGCAGCACTTACGGAGGAAACCCAATTGCAGGAAAAGTAGCCATAGCAGCACTCGATGTTATTCAGGATGAAGGACTGGTAGAAAATGCAGAACGACTGGGAAAAATATTCCGCAAAGAAATGCGCGCGATTGATTCGCCGCTTATCAAAATTGTGCGCGGCAAAGGTTTATTAAACGCCGTCGCTATAAAACCGATAAACGGAAAAACAGCCTGGGATGTATGCCTGGCCTTAAAAGAAAACGGCTTAATTGCCAAGCCTACACACGAACATATTATTCGTTTTACGCCTCCACTTGTAATTACCGAAGAACAATTAATGGATGCGATTGAGATTATAAAAACTACTTTGAAAGAATTTGAAGCTTAATTTATAAAATAATGATACTATCACCCGGAGTGATAGTATCATTATAGTTCACAAACGAATTGCAAACTTCTTTAAGCGCTCATCAATCATTTCATCCGGAATAATCGTTTTAAAAGCATCGCTAACGGCGTTAATAATCCGCTCTTTCACAAAATTCTTGTGAATAACAATCGACACCTCGCGAATAGCCGGTGGATCTTTTATTTCGCGTACATTTTTGCGCTGCTCATCGTTTAGCAAGGGTAAATGCAATTCTGGAATTAAAGTATAACCGCCGTTTAAATCAACAATTCGCACCAGCGTATCAATACTTCCCGCTTCAAAAATATGATTGTACGGTAGTTTGGTGGTACAAAAATTAAAAACCTGATCGCGCAAACAATGTCCTTCCTCCAGTACCCAAAGTTTCTCCTGCGGCATATTCCCAGGATCAAGCGGAATATCTTTCAGCGGATGATCGGCAGCGAAATAGGCATAAAAGCGCTCGTAAAATAAGGGGATTTCCAAAAAATCAGGTTCTTCAAGCGGAGTTGCTGCAATAAACATATCAATGCGGTCTTTTTTAAGTGTTTCAATCAGCGTTGCCGTGTTCATCTCCGAAATGGTAAGTTGCACCGATGCACAACTTTCGCCAAACGATTTAATAAAACGTGGCACCAGGTAATTGGCTAAAGTCGGAATAACACCAACATGTAACATCCCACTTAACGAATCAGTTTCATTCGATACCAGCTCTCCTATTTTTCGAATCTCTTTTATCGACCGTTCTGCCTGTTCAATAATCTTTTTACCAAGAGCTGTTGGCTCTATCGGATGTTTCGTGCGATCAAAAATATCAACTTCCAGCTCGGCCTCCAGCTTTTGTATCATCGTACTCAATGTAGGCTGCGTAACCCCGCATTGTTTCGATGCAGTTACAAAATGCCTGTATTTATTCACCGCCAGAATATATTCCAATTGTTGCAACGTCATATTATTGATTTTATCAATACAAATATACATTTTATCTGTTTGATTAATATAACAACACGCACTATGTTTGCAACAGAAATTATAGAGAAACACATTTAAGTTAAATATTTAAAAGAAAAAACTATGTCACAAATTGGAAAACAAGTAGTAGATTTTGAAGTACAAGCATTTGCAAACAACGACTTCAAAACAGTTAAAAAAGAAGATGTATTAGGTAAATGGTCGATCTTTTTCTTCTACCCTGCCGATTTCACATTCGTGTGTCCAACCGAGTTGGAAGACCTGGCAAACAAGTACGAAGAATTTAAAGCAACCGGTGCCGAAATTTACTCGGTTTCAACTGATACACACTTTGTACACAAAGCATGGCACGACACTTCTGAAACTATCAAGAAAATCAAATACCCAATGTTGGCCGATCCAACAGGTGTTTTAGCACGCGGATTTGACGTAATGATTGAAGAAGCAGGTTTGGCTGAGCGTGGAACTTTTATCGTAAATCCACAAGGCGAAATTGTTGCTTACGAAGTGGTAGCTGGAAACGTTGGAAGAAATGCTGACGAGCTGCTTCGCCGTTTGAAAGCATTGCAGTTTGTTGCAGAACACCCGGCGGAAGTTTGTCCGGCAAAATGGGAAGAAGGACAAAAAACATTAGCGCCAAGCATCGATCTTGTAGGGGTGATCTAATAATACGCCTGAAAAAGAAACTCAAAAATCAGGAGCAGCAATAAAGCTGCTCCTTTAAAAACCAAAGTCATGTTACAACAAGCCATAAAAGATAAATTACAAGAAGTTTTCAGTCCACTAAAAAACAATTACACCTTTCAGGTTGCAGTTGCAAATTCTCATCCTGACAAAGCCCAGCTAACCGGCTTGTTGGCTGACGTTGCATCTACCTCAGAAAAGATTGATGTAACTGTTGATGAAGGAAAAGGACTGGAATTTACCATTTTAAAAAACAATACTCCATCGAACATCATTTTTAGGGCCGTACCAACCGGGCACGAATTTCCATCGTTGCTAACCGCTATTTTAAACCTCGACGGCATTGGTAAAAACCTGCCCGACGAAGCAATTGCTAATCAGATAAAAGAATTAAAAGGCGAAATTGAATTAAAAAGTTACATTTCGCTAACCTGCACAAACTGCCCGGAAGTGGTTCAGGCGTTGAATGTGTTAACGCTTTTTAACCCAAACATTCGTCACGAAATTATCGACGGACAAATAAATAAAGAAGAAGTTGATGCATTGGGAATACAAGCTGTCCCAACGGTTTATGCCAATGGCGAACAGTTACATGTTGGTCGCTCATCAATTGGGGAGTTACTGGCAAAACTGGAAGCGAAAGTAGGATCGAAACCTGTTAAAAGTACCCCTGTAGAAAAAGAATACGACGTGGTTGTTGTGGGTGGTGGACCTGCAGGAGTTTCGGCTGCCGTTTATTCAGCACGAAAAGGTTTTTCAGTAGCGCTGGTTGCCGAAAAAGTTGGCGGTCAGCTAAACGAAACGGTTTCGATTGAAAATATGATTTCAATACCCCAAACAACCGGCACTAAACTTTCGGCCGACCTGATGAGCCACTTAAAAGATTATCCTATTGATGTACTTGAAAACCGTCGCGTTGAAAATGTAAACCTGAAAGATGGGCTAAAAGAAGTGCAAACTTCGTTGAACGAAACGTTTAAAACCCCGGCTCTGATTATTGCTACAGGTGCCAGTTGGAGACGTTTGGGCGTTCCGGGAGAAAATGAATACATAGGGGCAGGCGTGGCATTCTGTACACATTGCGACGGTCCATTCTACAAAGGCAAAAAAGTAGTTGTTGTAGGTGGTGGAAACTCCGGGTTGGAAGCTGCCATCGACTTATCATCCATCGCATCGGAAGTTACCGTGCTGGAGTTCATGGACGAACTGAAAGGCGACCAGGTTCTGCAAGACAAACTAAAAACATTACCAAATGTAACCATCCACACCAATGCGCAAACAACAGCAGTTATTGGCGACGGAAATAAAGTTACAGCACTGGAATTTAAAAACAGAGAAACAGAAAAAACAGAAACAATTATCACTGATGGTGTATTCGTTCAGATCGGATTACAAGCCAACAGTAAAGTATTTTCGGAAGTGGTTAATACCAACCGAATGGGAGAAATAGAAATTGACGCACATTGCCGCACAAAACAAGCAGGTGTCTATGCTGCCGGAGATGTTTCCGTGGTTCCGTACAAACAAATTGTAATTGCAATGGGCGAAGGATCGAAAGCTGCCCTCTCAGCCTTTGAAGACAAGATTAAAAATAAACTGGTTCAGAATTAACAGTGATACATTTTCGTTTTTAATTTATCCCGGCAATTTGTCGGGATTTTTTTGTTAAAAACTTAATGCTGGATACTCCTTATTTTAACGGCGAATCCGGTTCGTGCTTAAATACGGCATAAAGCACCTGATCAACCAACCAGGCCCAAAGTTTGGCTACTAGTACGATTAGCTTACCATCCCAAAAAGAAACAATCATTTTACGACGTCGGTTTTTAATGGCCCGGAACATAATTGAAGCGCAACGTTCTGCCGACATCATTTTACTTTCATTACGTGGTGTTTTGCCTTGCTGGCTACCATCGGCAACCAGCGCTGTTTCACGAATTTCAGAAGCCGTAAAACCAGGCGCCGCAACCAATATGTGCAATCCGGCACGCAGGTATTCAACACGCAGTGTATCAAGAAATCCGCGCACTGCAAATTTCGAAGACGAATAGCCGGTACGACCGGGCAGTCCAATGTAACCTCCGGTTGAAATTACCCCAACAACAGAACCTTTTTGTTCGAGTAAATACGGAAGCGCATATTTGGTGCAATAAACGGTTCCCCAATAATTTACGTCCATTACTTTTCGTAAAACTTCGGTCTCAACATCTTCGAGTAATGCGCGCATGGAAATTCCTGCATTATTAATAAGAATATTGATTTTTCCGAAGCGCTCAATCGCTTTATCGATCAAATGCTTACAATCCTCTTCGTTGGAGACATCTGTTTTTACCGGCAAAACTTCAACATTGGAGAGTTTTTCTTTTAGCGCCTCTAAACGCTCAATTCTACGTGCAGCTAAAACAAGGTTAAAACCCTCTGCTGCATACTTTTCGGCTAATGCTTTTCCAATTCCTGACGAAGCTCCGGTAATTACAACTACTTTGTCTGTCATTTAATATTCTGTTGATAATGCTGTCTGGTGCCCCAGTTTATTTGCGTTGGCAAAATACGCATTTTTCTGTTTTTATTCGGTGGAATGTGTAATATTATGCAACAAAATACTACTGAACAAATAAAAATGTATTCTAAATATTTTATTAAGAAGTTACTTTACACCAATGCAATTAAAACTTTATTTAAAGAGCTTTTTAAGTCCATCTCCCAACTTATTCAATGAATTTTTCAAATCGTCTTTTGTGGCATCGGTAACTGCTTTTTGTGTGGCGCTTAAATCAAGACTTACTTTGGCATCGCCAACAGGCCCTTTTAGCACAACGCCCGCAGGCAACATGGTAATCTTTTCATTTCCCGGTAATATGGCAAGTATTTTCTGAATATCGGGACCAAACATTTCGCGCTGCACATTAAAATCCAGTCGCATATCCAACAAACTTTCCGCATTCAGACTTCCTTGAACTTTTGTTTCCTGCCCAATTATTTTTGTGGTAAACGGACGTAGCAATAAACTACCGTCTTCAACAGTTAAATTGGCGGTAAAATCACCGATCCTTACATTCCCAAGTTTTTCTTTTTTCAGAATTCCACTCAGCTGGTTAAACAATGGCGAATCTTTAATTTCCACATTATTAGTACTAAATGATCCTTTTCCGTTTGTTGTTGCAGCAATCAATTTAAGTTGCGGACTCAACCGACCTTTCATTCCCAATCTTGTGCTGAGTTTTCCGGTACTGTTACCCGCACCCGGAATCAGTTTCCGAAAACCGGCAACCGTGTGGTACATCGTAGGTATATCAAACCTGGAAATATCAAAACCAAAGTCAAACAAAGGTTGATTTTGAGCGGTATTTTCGTACGATCCGTTCATTGTCATTTTTCCGTCAAGCATATTCATATCCAATCCGTCGAGCACCAGTTTTTTATCCACTGCCCGCACTTCTCCTTTTATGTCTGTAATTGGTATGCGATTAAAAACGGCCCTTTTTATGGCCGAATGGAAGATAATATCGACATTTTCAGGTACGTCAAAAGCCAGCGTTTCCATATCCTCCTCGTTTTGCGTTTCCTGATCTTGCTCAGTTTCTTCTTCCGTCACCTGTAAACGAAGTAATTCGTTCAGATTAACAAAATTTGAATTCAACTGCATATTCCCTTTCAACACGCCGTCCTTCATCACATAATTCAGGTAATTACTCACTTTTCCCGATAAACGGAAATCGCTTTCACCAACCTTAAACGTAAAATTTCCAAGGTTAATATTCTGCGGCGAAAAATCCAGTCGCCCGGATGGAATTATCACCTGCTGAGTAAGATCGGGCGAGTCATAAACAAAGTTGTTCAACAGCACTTCTCCATCCGATTTTATTTTGTCGTAAGCTTCAGCTTCCACGTCGGAATAACGCCCTTTAGCAAACAGATTGGCATCAATAATTCCTGAAATATTCACGCTATCCATTGGCAGCGCATCTTTTAAATGGTCGAGATTTACTTTTCCAACAAATGCACCATCAAATAAAGGATCGCTTACCGGATTCGAAATTTTCAAGGTCAAATCAACCGGGTTATTTCTAATTTCGGCATGTGCTTTATTGATATTTATTTTCATCAAGTCAAGATCGCCCTGAGGTTTTTCAATCAACATTTCAGCACTGATATTTTTGATTTCCTCCGGCATTTCGGCATATTTTAAATTGCCCTTATCTACTTTAACCTGAAAGTCAATCTTCGGATAATCCTCATCAATAAAATATCCTGAAACGCCTCCCGATATTGTAGCCGAACCGGTAGTTGTTATGTCCTTCAAATATTCCTCGTAATCTTTAGGCACCAGCGCCAAAAAGTTCTCGAAATCCGAGGCTTTTGTTTTTAACTGAAGATTCATGAAAGTCGTGTCGTTGGGAATACTAACATCGCCGCTCAATTCAAGCGGCAACCGGTTTACCAGCAACTCACTTTCGGCAATACTAAACAGCATTGATTCAAAATCAACATCAAGCAATGTGTTCAATTCCAGCGAGGTGTTCGAAACATAAGCAGTTCCCTCCATCGAGTAAGTAAGATTACGAACCACTCCTCCAATGTTCAACTGCGTGGTATTGCCAAACATTTCGCCGGAAATATTCATGTTAATGTCTTCCAAATCGGCACGCATTTTTGCCAATTTATCGTTGTAAACAAAATGCGCATTATTCACCTCAATATTTTTTAGCGCCAATTGAAATTCCTCCTTATTATCTGTTGATGCACTTTCCTTTTCTTCCGAATCAGATGTCGGAGCGACATCCCAGTTCACATTCCCGGATTCGGCTACAACAAGGTTCAGCGAGGGATTATCAAGAACTATTTCCTCAATACTGCGATTGGAACTAAAAAGCGACGATAAGTTCATGGTAGCCGCAAAACGAGGCACATTAAGCAATGTATCCTGCGCAAACTCTTCTTTTCCTTTTATCATCACCTCTTGTAGTTCGACAGTAACTTTTGGGAAATTTTTAAACAATGAAAGTTTCAGGTCGGCAAACTCCACCTCTGCATCCATTTGCCTGTTGAGCGTAGTTTTTGCAGTGTTTAAAATGTTCTCTTTGAAAAACACCGGAATTGCCAAAACAGCTCCCAAAAGCACCACAATTACGATGAGTAGTATTACAAGTATTCGTTTCATATATATCTGTTTTCTGATTCAAAAATACATTATTACAACGTTTAAGAACGTTAGAAGTTGTTAAAAAGTTGGAAGAGTTAAACCCAAAGACTGAAGTCGGAAAACGGAAGTTTAAAACCCAAAATTATAGCTCACCAAGCACCATTCTTCGCAGCAATTGCAGCGCCGATTGTCCTGAACGCACAATATTTCGGTCTCGCTGATCGCCAACAAAAGTGTACTTTTTAACCCATGTTTTCTCCGGTCCCGAAACAGCGATCCAAACTGTTCCAACAGGCTTTTCTTCTGTCCCTCCTGTTGGGCCGGCTATTCCGGTGGTTGCCACAGCATAATCAGCATTCATCACGCGCTTTACTCCTTCTACCATTTCGCGTGCCACCTGCTCGCTAACGGCACCGTATTTCTCCAGATTTTCGCGACTAACACCAAGTAACTTCTCTTTCATTTCGTTTGAATACGAAGTAACCGAACCGTTGTAATATTCCGAACTTCCGGGAACAGAAGTGATAAGGTGCGAAATATAACCACCCGTGCAACTTTCGGCAACCGCGAGTTTTTTATTTTGCTGCACCAATTCCCGGCCAATTACTTCTGCCATCGTTTCAAGATCGTAACCAAAAATCGCCTCCGGAATTATTGTCTTCAGCTTTTCAATTTCTTTTTCCACATCACTTTTTAACGCTTCTAAATCATCACCAATTGCAGAAAGCCGCAGCCTTACAGCCATTGGATTGGGTAAATAAGCCAGTTTTATGTGCGTTGGTAAAGCGTCTTCCCAGTCTGCGATTCGTTCGGCCAACATCGATTCAGGAACACCCTGCGTCAGCACTGTTTTATGAAAAATTGCTTTTGTTCTTCCTGTTTCGCGTAAACGAGGTAAAACCTCAAACTCAACGAGGTATTTCATTTCGAAAGGTACGCCCGGCATTGATACAAAAATGGTATCGTTTTTTTCGAACCACATGCCCGGAGCTGTTCCCATTTTATTGGGTAAAATAGTGCATGATTCCGGCAGCATCGCCTGGTCGCGATTCATTTTGTTCATATCAATGCCACGAAATTTAAATCGCTCGTAAATGGTTTTTAATGTGGGCTCGTGAAAAACAAGTTTCGTATTGAAATACTCGCAAAGCGTATGTTTGGTTATGTCGTCTTTTGTTGGTCCCAAACCTCCGGTAATAACTACTAAATCTGCGTGTTGCTCGGCATTTTTTATAGCTCGTATAATATGATTATGATTGTCGTGTACCGATGTAATCTGGTAAATTTCGATGCCGTTCAGGTTAAACTGCTCGCCCATCCAGGCCGAGTTAGTATCAACGATTTGTCCAATCAGTATTTCATCGCCTATAGTAATAATTTCTGCTTTCATTACATTAATTTATTTGCATTTGTTTTCGGAGAACAAAATTAACAATATAATAGGCAAAAGGATAAAGTAGAAAGGTAAAAGTATGAAGGAGCCCTAGCTTCTAGTTTTTGAGCCGTGAGTTCTCATATAAGCATTATCGCATAAAACATTCAGGATTGATTTAGAGGTTCACCACCTTCTCCGCCACTTTCTGGAAATGCATAATATCAACCATCGTTCCGGTTATACCTACTTCAACTTTTTCGAGCAATTGAAAATGGTTTAAACACGTTTTACATGCCACCAGTTTTACGCCTTTTTCTGCGAGCAGCTTTAAAGGCTCAAGTGCTTCAGAACCGGAGCAGATTAGCTTTACTCCTTCGTTGTAAAAGGTAATTACTTTGGGCGTTTCTTCTTCGCAAAGCAATGTAAGGTAGTTTTTTACCAATAGCTGCCCTAGTTTTTCATTGCCCGATCCCATTCCGTTTTGTGTGATTTGAATGAGTGTGTTTTTGAATGAATTCATTTGTGTTTCGTTTTATTAACACAAAAGTAAGTGAAAAACTATTCGGATGAAGTAAAGCAAGTGAATTGTAATCTGCGACTTTTCTTTTTTTGTGAAACGTTGTGGTATAGCAGTATTGTTTACTCGCAACTCGTAGTTGGGATGATTAAACGGCAAAATTGCAACAGATCTCTCACTACGTTCGAGATGACAGCACCTCGGAGATCCGACTGAAAACTGCGACTTTCTTCTACTTCTCAAACGACTTTAAAAACGCCAGACGCTGCAATAACGTAGGGTGAGAATAATGAAAGAACACAAAGGTTTTATGCGGCGTTAAATTGCTCAGGTTATTGATCGATAGTTTTTTTAATGCCGACGCCAGTGCTTCTGGTTTATAATTTTCTGCCGCAAAACGGTCGGCCTGATATTCATTTTTCCGCGAAAGCATATTCATAAAAATGCCGGTAAAAAACGAAATGGGCGTATACAACACACCAAATGCCACCATTCCAATATGAAAATTGGGTTTATCAACTCCAAGAGCAGCACTTAATGCCGGACTATCAATCAACAAACCAAAAACGAACAAAACAATAGCTGTCTGTACTAACCCGATCAAAAGTCCTTGTACCACGTGTTTCTTTTTATTGTGGCCGATTTCGTGTGCCAGAACCGCTACCAGCTCTTCGGTATTCAGGTCGTTTATCAAAGTATCGTAAAGAACTATTCGTTTTTTTGCCCCCAAACCGGTAAAATAAGCATTGGCTTTTGTTGAGCGTTTCGATCCGTCGATCACAAAAATGTTATCCAGTTTAAAACCAACCTTCTGCGCAAAAGCACTGATGGCATCGCGCAATTCACCTTCTTCAAGCGGTGTTTGTTTATTAAACAGCGGCACAATCAAGTTGGAATAAAACATGGCCATAAATATGGAAAATGCCGAAACAACAAGCCACGCATAAATCCAGAACATATTACCGGTTAACTGATAAATAAAAATAACCAATGCCAGCAAACCACCACCAATGAGGGCACTTACCAGCCAGCCTTTCACTTTATCAAAAACAAATGTTTTGGGTGAGGTTTTGTTAAAACCGTATTTCTCCTCAATTTTAAAGGTGTCGTAAATTTCGAAAGGGATGTTAATAATATCGGAAGCGAACATGATTATTCCGAAAAATATAAGCGCTGCCAAAATCGCATTCCCGGTAAAACTCCATGCCCAACCATCCACCAGTGCAAAGCCATAAAACAAAAACATAGCTAAAGTAAGTACCATACTAAAGCTGCTGGTTAAAATACCGAAACGATGGTTTTCGCGCTGATAAGCCTGCTGTTTCTTATATTCTTCTTCGTCGTAAATTCCCTTCACTTCCTCAGGGATCGTGTCACTCATGGTCGTCGTATTCAGGTACGACAGGTATTTCTCGAAGATAAAATCAACAACAAGAATTCCGATAATGATCCAGAAAAGTATTTCGTGCATAGCTGTTTTGTTTCAATTTTGAGGCACAAATATAACAGAAGATTAAGGTTTTCCGTGTATCAAAAAAACAGGGGCACATAATGATCCCCTTGGGGCATGTTCCCAAAAACCGGGGGAAATAATCCCTGCGACTTTTTCCAGAAGCAAACCATAACTTTCTTAATTTGTAAAGATGTTTCAGCTAAATACAAAGTCATAATCTCTGTTTTTTTTCCCACTTTTGCAGCGTTGCAACACAAAAACTATGGAGAAGTACATCGAACTGTTAAAAACACTGATTGCCACACAATCGTTTAGTAAAGAGGAAGAAAATGCAGCCACTGTTATGCGTGCTTTTCTTGAAAAAGAAGGGATAGCGTATAAAACCAAGGGAAATAACACCTGGGCCTACAATAAATACTATTCGGAAGAAAAGCCAACGATTTTACTCGATTCACATATCGATACGGTTCGTCCGGCAAAGGGCTACACCAAAGATCCGTTTTCACCCATTGAAGAAGGCGATGTATTGTATGGTTTAGGAAGTAACGACGCAGGTGGTCCACTGGTTTCGCTTCTGGGCACCTTCGTTCATTTTTACGAACGCGAAGACCTGCCCTACAACCTGATATATGCTGCAACTGCTGAGGAAGAGATTTCGGGCCGACGCGGAATGGAGATTGTAATACCCGAGATTGCCCCAATAACCTTTGCTATAATTGGCGAGCCCACAAAAATGGAGTTGGCCATTGCCGAAAAAGGGTTGCTGGTGTTGGATTGTTACGCCCATGGGAAATCGGGTCACGCTGCCCGCGAAGAAGGCGAAAACGCATTATACAAGGCTATCGAAGACATTGAAAAGCTACGCAGTTTCGAGTTCGACAAAGTTTCGGAAGTGCTCGGAAAAGTAAAACTATCGGTTACTCAAATTGAGGCAGGAACACAGCACAACGTGGTTCCCGACAATTGCCATTTTGTGGTTGATGTGCGTACCAACGAGCATTACACCAACAAAGAAGCCGCCGAAATTATCAGCCAGCAAATTGAATCGGAAATTAAACCTCGTTCGGTTCGTTTAAATTCTTCGGGCATTTCAACGCATCACCCTTTTGCTAAACTTGTTAAGAAAAAAGGAATAAATATTTATGGTTCGCCAACTACATCCGACCAGGCGATTATTCCATTCCTGTCGATAAAAATGGGGCCGGGTGATTCAGCACGTTCGCACACTGCCGACGAATATATTCTCAAAAGCGAGATTATTGCGGGAATTGAACGTTACATTGAATTGCTGGAAGAACTAAAGCTGTAATTAGCCACTAATTATTCTTCTGATTCGATCGTCGAGTGCAGCCTGATCGGCTGTAAAACTTGCCAGGCCGGCTAAATTTAGCAAGGTATCAATTGCCAGTTCGCCATTGGCAATACGCTGGGCCCACCGCTGATGATCTGGAATTTTGCCATCATCAGAGATAAGTGTGTAATCTTTCTCGCTCAGGTACGGAAACATATCGCCGCAACCCGCTTCGTGAACCCGGTCAATCAGTTCATTTTCATTTTGGGGAAGATTGGCCCCCAGACTTTTTGCCAGTTCCAGTTCTTTTTCGCTCACGTCCCATAATTTTTCCGGGAAATAATTGGCCGCCTCATCGGTTAAATCTACCGGATAAACCTCGTTCAGTTTTGATTGAAAATTGCCATCCATATTTATTCT
Source organism: uncultured Draconibacterium sp. (assembly GCF_963677155.1). Lineage (NCBI taxonomy): Bacteria > Pseudomonadati > Bacteroidota > Bacteroidia > Marinilabiliales > Prolixibacteraceae > Draconibacterium > uncultured Draconibacterium sp. The sequence continues at coordinate 662,566 of NZ_OY781884.1, forward strand.
TCCACCGGCAGCCACTTTTATGGGCATGGTAAATACATCGGTGCCGGCCAGCGCATCCAACTGCGAATAGTGGCGCAAACTTGCGGCAATTAATTTAGTTGGTGTTTCATTGTTTTTGGTTAGTTCGGTTACAACATGTTGTGCTGAAATAACGGTTCGCTCTCCTGCTCCACTACCGCTACCCAACTCATTATCTTTTATGTAAGCACCAATCCGGCCTAAAAATACGTTACAGTAATTAGGCTTGGTAATGGCAGCCACCATCGCATTTTGCCTGGCCGAAAACTCAAGTGTAAAATTGATCTTCACACCCAACTCGCGTAGTTTTCGTGCCCCCAGCAATCCGGTTGCTGTATACGGAACTTTTACAATAAACTGATCGGGGCAAATGGAAAAGTAACGTAAGCCGTAATCAATAATGGCGTCATAATCGTAAGCCGTATTGGTATGCAATTCTACGCTTACAAAGCCGCCAAACTTTTTGGCTAGCCGAATACCATGCCGGGCATTTAAGATAAAGGCGATCTCCACAATTTGCTCTTCTATTGGCAGATCTTTTACTATTTCAACAGTCTGCTTAATAAAATCGTCATAAATTCCTTTCTGAATTTCGTTGTTTACCAGCGTGTTATTGGTCGTTAAAGCTGTCATTTCAGCCGACCAGTTTTTTTCGGCCTCTTCCATATCGCCGGTGTCGAGCCAAAGTTCAGTGCCCGCATTTTTTAATCCCTGCCAAAAGGAATCAGTAACGGCATTAACTTTCGTTTCATTTACATCTTGTAAAACAAATTGTTTAATCTTATCCTTTAATATTTCATTCATAATGAATTAGCTTTGTAATTATAACATTATTACGTTAATTTAGTTCTAGGGTTATGCGATTATTCCGAACTGCTTTTTAACCTGAGAAGTTCATGAAATTCGTAACCCGAAGTGTTGACAATTGAAGATCTGCATGTTACAAAAATAAAATAGAGAGTCTTTCAGATTTTCAATATCAGGGATAACATTATGCGCGTTCTGCTTATGAAATATTGCCCGAATAAATAACTTTGTCGCCATGTTACAGGAAATCAGCATTTCAGAATATATAAAACTGGCAAAATCGGTACCTATTGTCGATGTTCGATCGCCGGGGGAGTACGCGAAAGGGCATATACCGGGAGCCTATAGCATTCCGCTATTCTCGAATGACGAGCGGGCAGCTGTGGGAACAGCGTATGTTCAGCAATCAAAAGAAGAGGCCATTAAACTGGGATACAAATACGTTACGCCAAAATTAGAATGGTTTATTTATGAATCGAGGAAGCTGGCTCCTGATGGAATAATTGCAGTGCATTGCTGGCGTGGAGGAATGCGCTCAAAGTCATTTGCACAGCACCTTTCCGACAATGGTTTTACAAAAGTTTATGTAATTACCGGTGGTTATAAAGCTTTCCGAAACCATGCATTGGAGTCGTTTAAAATCGATGCTGATATTTGTATTCTGGGTGGTTATACCGGTAGCGGTAAAACACGTATTTTAAATGAACTGAAAGAACAGGGTGAACAGATTATTGACCTGGAAGGATTGGCCAACCACAAAGGATCGGCTTTCGGGCGTATTGGAGACGGCAATCAACCCACCATAGAACAGTTTGAAAACAACTTGTTTTGGGAATGGAAAGATCTGGATTACACCAAAACCATTTGGATTGAAGACGAAAGCCATCGCATTGGGTTAGTAAATATCCCTATGAACTTTTTTGAAAATATGAGAAAGCACCCTGTGATTTTCCTTGATGTTTCACGGGCAGCAAGAGCTCGTTTTCTGGTAAAAGATTATTCAGAAGCCGACAAAGCAATGCTTAGAGATTCGATTTTGCGAATTCAAAAGCGCCTGGGAGGATTAAACACCCGATATGCACTGGAACACCTTGAAGAAAACGAACTATTTGAAGTGGCGATGATCTGCCTGATATACTACGACAAATACTACCTGAGAGGATTAAAAAACAGGGAACACCAGGATATTCATACTATTGAATTGCAAACCATTTCGCCAGAAATAATTTCCCAACAAATTAAAGAATACTATGAGTCAAACAGAAACAAAAAATATTAAACTCACAAAATATAGCCACGGAGCCGGTTGCGGCTGCAAAATATCGCCTAAAGTTTTAAGTACTATTCTTGAAACGAAACTCGACATGGGAGTTCAACCGAATCTTTTGGTAGGAAATGATAGCCGCGACGATGCTGCTGTATTGGATTTAGGAAATGGCACTGCCATAATAAGTACTACCGATTTTTTTATGCCCATTGTTGACGATCCGTTTACTTTTGGCCGAATTGCTGCCACCAATGCCATTAGCGATGTATTTGCCATGGGCGGAAAACCCATTCTTGCGATTGCCATTTTGGGCTGGCCGATAAACAAACTAGCCCCTGAAATTGCCCGCGAAGTGGTTGAAGGGGGGCGTCAGGTTTGTAAAGAAGTAGGTATAAGTTTGGCCGGCGGGCACAGTATCGACAGCCCCGAACCGATTTTTGGCCTTGCTGTTACCGGACAAGTAGATCTGAAAAACATTAAACAAAACGACACTGCTACTGAAGGATGTCAGTTGCTTTTAACCAAACCACTGGGAGTTGGTATTTTAACCACAGCACAGAAAAAAGGCGTTTTGGCCAGCGAGCACGAACAAATTGCACCGGAGTTAATGTGCCGGTTAAATACCCCCGGTTTTGAACTGGCAAAAATACCAGGCGTTAAAGCCATGACCGACGTAACCGGTTTTGGATTGCTCGGTCATCTCACCGAAATGTGCGAAGGCAGTAAACTTTCAGCACACATTGAATACGATAAAATTCCTACCCTTCCAATGCTTAAACAATACCTGGAACAAAACTGTATTCCGGGCGGTACACTGCGCAATTGGGAAAGCTACGGACATCATGTTTCGATCAAAGAGGACAGCTACAAAAACATTTTATGCGATCCGCAAACCAGCGGAGGATTGTTACTGGCTGTTGAACCTGAAGCACTTTCGGAAGTGAAAGCTTGTCTGGCAAAATTCAATATTCAGGCTTCACCATTTGGGCAACTTATTGAAAAAGAAGAACAATTGATTACTGTCGACTAATATGGAACGAAACGCAAATAAAGAGCCTGAAAAACAGCCCAACAATCCGTTGCACGGAAAAACACTTGAAGCCATTTTGGTATACTTGGTAAGTTACTATGGCTGGGACGAACTGGGAGATATTATTCGCATCAATTCCTTTCGGAATAATCCCAGCTTAAAATCGAGTTTGAAATTTTTGCGCCGCACACCCTGGGCGCGCGAGAAGGTCGAAGAACTTTATGTTGAAACAGTTGAAAAATAATTAGTCCACAATCACCTCATCAATAAATAACCAGCTTGCTCCGCCGGCACTACTATGCCATGCCGGATTTTCCATCGGATTTTTAGCTGTTATTCTAATATAGCGGGCTTTCCGTTTTTCAAACTCTTTCACCAGGTTTAACGTGCCTTTAGCGTAAACATTTTTAGCATTCACGTGGTTTGACGCATAAACAGTTTCAAAATTTTTGCCATCATCTGAAAGCTCGTATTTCACTTCCTCAGGTTTGAAGATCCAGTCGTTTATATCATAATACCAGTTGGTCTCAATTTTCGAGAATTCGCATACTTCTCCAAGGTCAATTACAAAATCTACATTTCTTTTTTCAAAGCCCTGCCATTTGTTTTTCAAACCATTGGTCATAGCATAATCTCCACCACCATTATGCTTTAATGAATAGGGAATATTGTAGTGTACCTTTTTTCCCTGTGCTTTATGAAAATTAACTTGCTGCGAGGCAATTCTACCGGCAGAGCCGTCGGGTCTGAACATTCGGGCTTTTAACGTACCAGTTGCTTTTATTTCAAATTTACCGTCGTACACCTTACTATTTCGTGTTGGGTCACTTCCATCAATTGTGTAATACACATTTTCCGGAACTTCAGTAATAAACTCCGCAAAGATACTTTTATGATCGCTCCCCGGAACAACATTTATTTCTACATCATACGAACGTTGCCCGTATTCCACGCCATAAAACGCAAGCTGTGGCAGATGCTTCTCCACACGGCGATAAAAATCATCCCAATCGCGTTGTTCCTGTGGTGTCCATCCCATCTCGGCTACGGCAATTGCACGCGGATATGCTTTGTATTCCAAAATTTTTCGGTTGGGAGTTCCTTCACTCCACATGCATGCCTGCACACCAATAATATGCTTACGCGCTTCAATTGAAAGTTCATCAGAAACCGGATAAAACGCATAAATATCGCGCATGGTATTCACTGCTCCATCGTATTTTGTCACCTTGTTTATCGATTGTGGACGACTGATGTAAAATGGAGTGCCGGGAGTCATAATTACGTCGTTGCCCAACTCGGCAGCTTCAATTCCGGGTGTTACTCCACGCCACGACATTACAGTTGCAGTTTTCGAAAGCCCGCCTTCCATAATTTCGTCCCAGCCTACCAAGCGACGGCCTTTTGAATTCAGGTACTTCTCAATTCGTTTTATAAAATAACTCTGTAATTCATGTTCATCCTCAAGATCTTCATCCTTTATTCGCTTCTGGCAAAGCGGACATTTTTTCCAGTTTGCTTTTGGAGCCTCATCACCTCCTATGTGTATAATTTCAGAAGGAAATAACTCCATCACTTCATCCAAAACATCCTGCAAAAATTCGAAAGTTTCTTCTTTCCCGGCACAATAAACGCCGTTGGAAACTCCTCCTTCTGTTCGTACTTCCAGCTTCTCATCGGGAAAACAATACAATTCGGGATAAGCCACCATTGCAGCCATAGAGTGTCCCGGCATTTCAATTTCGGGCACAACAGTAACATTTCTCAAGCGTGCATATTCAACAATTTCCCGAACCTCATCCTGCGTATAAAATCCTCCATACGGTTTGCCGTCATCCACATTCAGCCCTTTTTCCTGATTAGCCTCAAACCCAACTTTCTTTCGCCAACTACCAACTTCTGTTAGTCGCGGATATTTTTTTATCTCAATCCGCCATCCCTGATCTTCGGTAAGGTGCCAGTGAAAAGTATTGATTTTATACATCGACATTAAATCAATATAACGCTTTACATCTTCGGCTGAAAAAAAGTGTCGCCCCGCATCAAGATGCAAACCACGCCATGCCAGGCGCGGATAGTCCTTAATTTCAAGATATGGTAACACAACTTCATTTGTCGGTTCTATCGGCAAAAGCTGCCTAAAAGTCTGAAGTCCGTAGAATAAACCTCCGGTGGTATTTGCCTTTATTGTAATTCCGTTTTTATTAACGGTAAGAAAATAACCTTCCTCTCCTATTTCACTATTTTCTACCAACTCGAATTTGAGCCCCGTTCCTTCTCCCTCTGACAGTTTAAATCCCGTTCTTTCCTCGATAATTGACTGAGCGTAATCTTCAAGTTCCTTAAGTTCTTCGTTTTGTCCAAGTTGAACAAACTTACTTTTTGCTGATAACACAAAAGTTCCATTCATTTCAACCAACTCAACAGGTTTAGGAACGAGGTTGATTTTAACCGGCTTTTTTACAGAACAACTAACCAATCCTAAAAGGACGAATAAAAAAACAGAGACCAGACTTAACTTCATCGCAAATAATTTTGAGGCTGTAAAGAAAAGAAATATTCCAGACTTGCCGAGGTGAACGTGATGTTAATGCTCTCAATAATTTAAACCAATTAATAATCTTTTTGTTATATTCCCGACATTCAAACCAGGTAAAAAAGAAAAACAACTATTAACTAATTAATTTACACGAGATGAGTAAAATCGTTCAATTTGGAGAAAACGTTCGGGGCTACACCATCCCGGTTTTAAACGAAAGAGAGATCCGCGCTGCAGCCGGAATGCTTTTTATGCTGATGTTTATTTCCATACAACAAGCAACACAAGGCAATTTTACCCCTTTGAAATATGCTATTATTGTTTTCCTTACCGATATACTGATTCGCGTGCTTATTAATCCAAAATATTCACCACCCCTCATCCTGGGGCGTTGGATTGTGCGTAACCAAACACCCGAATATGTTGGGGCACGCCAAAAGAAATTTGCATGGAAGATTGGACTTGGGCTTGCCTTTACCATGCTAATATTGGCAGTAATTGTAAACTCCTATAGTCCGATAACCGGAATTATCTGCATGATCTGCCTGGTATTTTTATTCTTCGAGGCAGTGTTTGGCATTTGCCTTGGGTGCAAATTCTACCCTTTGTTATTTAAAGAAAAGGTGCAGTACTGTCCTGGCGAAGTTTGCGATATAAAATCACGCCACGATATTCAGAAAACAAACTGGTCGCATTTACTTATTGTTTTAGGATTTGCAGCTTTTATCGTACTCACCTATTTTTTGTTTAACGAGCAGTTTATTAAGCCACCATTCGATTTGTTTGGGTTGAATTCATAAAAAAGATATACTTTCTCGTTCCTGTATTTTAGTTGCTTTTGCCAAAACACTACAAAACAAGACTATTCAGCCTTTTTTTTGCCGACAGCAAACAAATTAATCAATAAATTAGATAGTTATGTGAACTGTGTCATCGAAAAAACTGTTGTAAATCATAACAACAAACTTTACCGTGTACGAGCACGGTAAATAAAATTTTATAGATTTACAGAATAACTATCTAAATAAAAATTTATGATTCTTGGATTATTAAAGGAACACGGTAAAGAAACACGTGTCGCTTTACTTCCGGAAACTGTGAAAGCTTTTACCGATCTGAAAGTTGAGGTATTGGTTGAACAGGGAGCCGGCGAAAAAGCATTTGCATCTGATGCCGATTACGAAGCCATTGGGGCAAAAACCGTTTCGCGCGACGATGTGTTTGCCAAAGCCGAAGTTCTGCTGCAAATTCAGCCACCCGCTGAAGGTGACACCGACAAAATTAAAGATTCTCAGGTTTGGGTTAGCGCCTTTAACCCGCTTTGGGATACTGCGCTGGTAAAAACTTTCCTCGACAAGGGTATCACAACATTTAGTCTCGATTTGATTCCGCGTACCACACGTGCGCAGGCCATGGACATTTTATCGTCAATGGCAACGGTTTCGGGCTATATGGCTGTTCTGGAAGCAGCGGCAAAACTGCCTACTTTCTTCCCGATGTTTATGACAGCCGCCGGTACCATTCGCCCGGCCAATATGCTTATTCTGGGTGCCGGTGTTGCAGGATTACAAGCCATTGCCACCTCGCGCAAACTGGGTGCACAGGTACAGGTTTTTGATGTACGCTCGGCAGTAAAAGAAGAGGTAATGAGCCTGGGTGGTAAATTTGTTGAAGTTGAAGGAGCAACCGAAGATAAAGCTGCCGGTGGATATGCCGTTGAACAAACCGAAGAATATAAAAAGAAACAACAGGATAGAATCAATGAGGTGGCGGCCAAATCGAATGTGGTGATATGCACCGCACAGATTCCGGGGCGCAAAGCACCGCTTTTGATTCCGAAAGAAGCTGTTGATGCCATGAAACCGGGATCGATAATTATCGATCTGGCTGCTTCAACAGGAGGAAACTGCGAGCTCACCAAAAACGACGAGATTGTTGAATACAAAGGCGTTTCTATAATCGGACAATCAAATTATCCGGCACAAAAACCGGTTGATGCCAGTCGTATGTTCGGAAAAAACGTCTTGAACTTCATGAAGCTAATGATTGGAGAAGAAAGTGAACTCAACCTGAATTTTGAAGACGATATTGTAAAAGGAACTTGTATTACTCATGCAAAAGAGATTTACAACGAACGTGTTAAATCAGTTATCGAAACCAAATAAATGAATGATTATGGAAAGTATATTAACTTTTTTAACCGAAAATAAAGATGCGATATTTATTATAGTGTTATCGATATTTCTTGGATTCGAGGTAATTTCCAACGTTCCATCGGTATTGCACACTCCACTTATGTCGGGTGCCAACGCAATTAGCGGTGTAATTATTATCGGAGGAATTATCCTTGTTGGTCACGCTTCATCTACTTTCGAGTGGATACTGGGTGCAATTGCCCTGTTTATGGCTACACTAAACGTGGCCGGAGGATTTGTTGTTACCGACCGCATGCTCGAAATGTTTAAAAAGAAGAAAAAATAACGATGAACGCTATGATTTTACTCAATACATTAATGCCGGGACAAGTTGTTCTGGAATACAGTTATCTTCTTTCAGCCATTATGTTCGTAATCGGACTGAAACTGGAAAGTAATCCTGCCACCGCTCGCAAAGGAAATTTCTGGGCTGCCTCAGGAATGATCCTTCCAATGATTACAACCTTACTATTGAATAAAGATGCTGCCGGCGAAGGAATATCTTTGGCCAATGCAGGTGCTGTAATCCTGATTATCGCAGCAGGTGCAATAGTTGGAACCGTAATGGCCCGAAAAGTAAAAATGACAGCCATGCCTCAAATGGTATCTTTTTTTAATGCTACCGGAGGTGCAGCATCAGCAGCTGTGGCTTTAATCGAGTTCACAAAAAATCCGAATCAGGCACTTCTGGTTACTTTGTTAGGACTTGTTGTTGGTAGTATTGCCTTTAGTGGAAGTATGGTTGCCTATGGAAAACTTGACGGCAAAGTGGGTGATATTTTTGCCAAATTTATGACCTACCTCAACCTGTTTTTTATGTTGTTGATCGTTGTTATCATTCTGCTGGTACTATTTGGAGGATTCGATCAGACAACCGTTTCTTACCTGGTATACGGACTACTGGTATTAAGCATTATATACGGAGTTAGTTTTGTTATGCCAATTGGAGGAGCCGATATGCCTGTGGTAATTTCGTTACTGAACTCGTTAACAGGTATTGCTGCTGCTATGGCAGGTTTTATTTATCAGAATGAAGCCATGATTCTAGGTGGTATCCTGGTAGGAGCTGCCGGAACAATTCTTACCATTCAGATGTGCCGTGCGATGAACCGTTCGCTGATAAACGTTATAATTGGAGCATTTGGCGGTGGTGGCGAAGCAACTAACCGCGAACAGGGAAATATTAAGGAAATTACTTTGAGCGATGCTGCAGTTCTTTTAAGTTACTCACAAAAGGTGGTAATTATTCCGGGTTATGGCTTGGCTGTTGCACAAGCTCAACACATTGCACATGAACTGGATTCACTGCTTGAAAGCAAAGGCGTGGAAGTAAAATATGCCATTCACCCGGTGGCAGGTCGTATGCCAGGTCACATGAATGTTCTGTTAGCAGAAGCTGATGTGCCTTACGAGCAACTGGTAGAAATGGATGACATTAACCCCGATATGCCTAACGTTGATGTAGCAATTGTTGTAGGAGCCAACGATGTGGTTAACCCTGCAGCTTACGACGATCCGAGCAGCCCTATTTACGGAATGCCGATCATTGATGCGCATCTGGCTAAAAATATCATTATCATGAAACGTGGAATGGGTAAGGGTTATGCAGGTATCGAGAACTTCCTGTTTTTTAACGACAAAACACGAATGCTGTTTGGCGATGCCAAGAAATCGATTACCAGCCTGGTAAACGAAATTAAGAGCATGTAAAAACAACAATTAAGATAAAACAGATGCCATCTCTTGTTCTAAGGGGTGGCATTTTTGGTTTACTTTAACCAATCAAATAAAAAATAAATGAATCGAAAAAATCAACACGGTGCTTTTCTCTCAGCTAGTTTATTAACCTTAATAGCAATTATTTTATTATCGTGTAATGAACAGAATAAGCAGGGAGCAGTAGTTTTTTCATTCGACGATCAATACATTGATGAATTGTACAATCAGCGGGACCTTTTTAGTGAGTATAATATAAAAGCCTCATTTTTTATTAGCCCCCCATCAACTAAAATCCGGCCAGATTGCGATCAAAATATTATTTGAATATCTGAAATCCTATTTTCACAGGCTTAAAAATTCAACTATCTAAATATTAAAAAATGGGTACTCAAAAAATTGGGAATCCGACAAATGAATGTGGTTCCCGGATACGAGCTTATTTTCTGTGCCTTGTCAGCATAGTATATGATGGCTGCCATTATTATCAACGACCTTGCCGGGCAAACTGTGCTTCCTCTTGGAACAGCGTGGCTAAAAAAACTAGCTAGCATATTAATATCATCACATTCAAAGAACTGAATCTTTTACCGATTCAGTCCTTTCTAGATATAAAATCAAACCTCAATCAACTAGATATTAAAAATCAGCATTAAATACTTAAAATTCAGCATAAAACTCTTGATTATCTAGTAAAGGAATGGTACATTTAGCTCGCAAACCATTTATAAAAAGGACGTACCATGCTTCAAGAACAAACCTATACAAGCCATGCTTCGGTATTGCGTTATACAAACGGGCAACTTGAAAAACAATTAAAAAGAATCCTTGAGAATAAACCATTCGTGAGTTTTGTGGAGTCAATCTCGCAAATGGTACTCATCCTAAACAAACACCGTCAGGTAATATACGCCAACAATAGTTACAGAGATTTTTGTAAAACGCTTAATCATGATCCACTGATTGGAAAACGACCGGGAGAAACATTTAACTGTGCCAATGCATTTAAATCGGTTACCGGATGTGGAACTACTAGTGCCTGCAAATCGTGCGGAGCAGTAAATGCAATTTTAGATGCGCAAAAAGGAAAACGTTCAACAAAAGAATGCCAGATACTCACCATCGATAATGATGCACTGGATCTTGAGGTTACTGCAAATCCCCTGGATCTAGAAGGGGAAAAACTAACCATATTCTCGGTTAATGATATAAGCGCCAATAAAAGAAAAGAATCACTGGAACGGGTTTTTATTCACGATATACTGAACAGTGCAGGTGCTATTTCCGGGCTATCCGCTATTATTAAAGAAATTGATGATCCTGAACAGATACAAGACATTGCCCAGACAATTGAAGACGCTTCGCAAAGCCTTATTGTTGAAATACAGGCGCAGCGCGAATTGGGCGCAGCAGAAAGAGGAGAACTTCAATTACAGCTTCAGGAGGTTAACAGTACCACCCTTCTTAAAAATTTGCAAAAAACCTATGCCAAACATGAATTAAATACAGGAAAGCCAATTCAAATAAGCATGGATTCAAGCGACTTTAGTTTTATATCCGATCCTGTTTTACTGCGACGTATTCTTGGAAATATGATCAAGAATGCCATTGAAATGAATGTGCCGCACGATACTATAACGCTTTCTTGCAAGGAAAACGAAAATCAGATAGAACTAACGGTACATAACAACAGCGTTGTACCCAACAAAATAAAAGATCAGCTATTTAAACGCTTTTACTCCACTAAAGGAAAAGGCCGCGGACTTGGTACCTACAGTATGAAACTTTTAGGTGAAAGATACCTTAATGGCAAAGTTGGCTTTACCAGCAGCGAAGAAATTGGAACAACATTTTATATTCAACTTCCTAAATAGTTACTCACAAAGACTTTATATAACAGTTGAGCTTTATATCTTTGGTTGTTTTTAAACAAAATGACCAAAGAAAAGCTATATACAAAAATTATGGCGCTGATTGATGAACGAATAGAATCGGCGCAAATGGCTATCGCATCGGCTAAAGAGTCGCGCGATAACGAAACAAAAAGCAGTGTAGGCGACAAATACGAAACCGGCCGTACTTTAATGCAGCAGGAAGTGGAGAAAAACCGCGTTCAGCTGCACAAAACCGAAAGACTAAAAACGGAACTGGAAAATATCAATCTGAAGAAAAAGTTCGACAAAGTAGACTTTGGCAGCCTGGTTTCCGATGGCAAAAACCTGTATTTCATAGCAACAGCACTTGGTAAAATTGAAGTAGATGGCAAAAGCTGTTTTTGTATTTCGCTGGCCTCCCCTATTGGTAAAGCACTGCACAACAAATGCATTGGCGACAAAGTAAGTTTTATGGGAAGGACTATTGAAATAGAGAAAATTGAATAACTCCTGAAGTAAAAATATAACCCCTAATTGTGAAGTATTTGACTGATTTACGCGACACTAAAATGAATAATCTAAGAAAAGAACACGAACTGCCACAGGCACTGGTTGATTGGGGCTGGAAATACCATCACTTAGGCATTCCTACCACAAAAAAAATGCCCGGAGAGAAATACCTACCTCAGTTTAAGTTTTTCCATTCCGGTTTTCCTACAAGCCCTTTTGGTGTAGAATGGATGCGTTTTGAAAAAGACAGTCCGATTCATCCACTTATACAAAAAGTGCCACATCTGGCTTTTGAGGTTGAAAACCTGGATCATGAACTAACCTCCCGAAACTTAAAGGTAATTACTCCTCCCAATCCTCCAATGGAAGGGATTCGTGTGGCTATGATTGAATACAACGGAGCTCCGGTTGAATTAATCGAATTTGAAAAGAAATAAAATGACATACATTACCGACAAAGTTTTAAAAAACCAGGATTTCTCAGAAAATGGCCTGGAACAGGCCGACTACGAAAGCTGTAATTTCATCGATTGCATATTCTCATCTGCCAACCTTAGTAGTTACAGCTTTGAAGACTGCAGCTTTGAGAACTGCGATTTCAGCAACACTAAAATTACCAATACCGCATTTAAAAACGTGAGCTTCAAAAACTGTAAGCTTATCGGGCTGCAATTCGACGAATGCAATCCTTTCTTACTTGAATTCAATTTCAACGGATGTATGCTGAATTACGCTTCGTTTTACCAGTTAAAAATAAAAGAAACCCGCTTTTACCGCTGTACCATGCACGAGGTTGATTTTAGCGAAACAGACCTTTCCAAAGCAATATTCTCGGAATGCGACCTGGCCGGAGCTGTATTCAACTTCACGAACTTACAAAAGGCTGATCTGCGGAACTCCATCAACCTTTACCTGAGTCCGGAACAAAATAAACTGGCCGGAGCCCATTTTTCGCTCGACATGCTTCCCGGCCTGCTAAGCAAGTACAACATTGAGGTAGATTAATAATTTTTTGTTGTTTTGCAGTATGGATCTTTTACTTTGGTTTGATTACATCGGGACATTTGTTTTTGCGATAAGCGGCACGCTGACTGCTGCCGACAAGCGCCTCGACTTTTTTGGCGCTACCGTAATTGGGTTTGTTACTGCTATTGGCGGCGGTACCATTCGCGACATTATGCTGGGAGATACGCCAGTAGCATGGATGCAAAACAACAATTATTTCTGGATGATATTTGCCGCGGTTGTGGTAACCATCATTTTCCGTCGGCATGTAATGAAACTTAAACGTACCCTTTTTCTTTTCGACACCATCGGAATTGCAACATTTACCCTACTCGGACTAAAAAAAGCTTTGCTCTTTAATATCGATCCGGCAATGGCAGTGCTGATGGGCCTGTCTTCGGCAGTGGTAGGAGGTGTTATTCGCGATATACTGTGTAACGAAGTACCACTGATCTTTCACCGCGAGATTTATGCCACCGCCTGTATTGCCGGAGCACTGGTATTCCTTTTGTTAAGCCGACTGGGCGTTTCCGAAATGATTTGCGAAACAGCAACAGTATCTTCCATTATCGCCATTCGTATTCTGGCCATTCGTTTTAACATTGCCCTGCCAAGGCTAACGCATTCGGATTGAAGAAAGAAATGCGTGAATGATTTAATACGAAAATGCTATAATCCAATACTTCTATTGCTGTACATTGATAAATTGTAAAAACACACTTGAAACTAGCGGCTCGTAGTTAGTGGCTTTCTCTTCTGCTACAGATCTCTCCTCGTTCCTCGTCGAGATGACAGCTGTTCTCAACTTTTGCCTTTTGCCTTGAGAATACCTGAATGCGATTATTACAGGCCATTTAATCTGTCATTTCGAAAAAGGAACGACTGAGAAATCTCACTCATAAGAATCAGATTTCACCCCCATTCTTTGCCGAAAATAACAAGAGCTTATGATTTCTATTCTCTACTTGCAACTCGTGGCTCGAAGCTGGTAGCTATCTCTTCTGCTACAGATCTCTCCTCGTTCCTCGTCGAGATGACAGCTGTTCTCAACTTTTTACTTTTGCCTTGCTTCCCTCACCATTCCACCAGCGACAGACCAAAACCAACAACAGTTTGGCGGTGATTATAATCGATCATGCTTTCGCCATACCCCGAAAACACCTGCGCCCTGAATCTAAGGTTATCAATAATTTTTATGGAATAAGCAAACCTAATGCTGCCACGGTTATTATCGCCAAAGCGTAAACTGTGACGAGCGGTGCAATTAACCGTATGTATTCCTTTCCCCCAGGTAAACAGTAACTCGCTACGTCCCAAATAATTCTCAATTCCGGGATTATCATCTTTTTCATCCGATTCGGGCAAACGCCACCAAGGTTTAAACAGCACCGATGTATTTTTCCCCTCCAGCGCTACTTGTGCGACAATACGGTTCCAACTGCGCGACAGTGGATTGGTACGGCCATTGCTCTGATGATTATACCCGATCCCCAGGAAAACCCCATCCAGTCCAAAGAGGCGGTAATGAACAGGAAGTATAAACATGGCTTCCGGCTCGTAATTGGTTTCGCGGAAAGGGCGCGACAGATCGGTGTTAAACACTTGCCAAAACGATGCTTGCGTATACGCCACCCAAATATCGCCTCCAACTCTATCTCCAAATACATCGTTAAAGACCTTTGTTTTCAGGCTTAGTTGAAACATCTGCTCCGTTTTATTCAACGGAAAAGGCTCATTGACATTCCTGGCAGGATTAGCACTGTGTGGCGTACAGTTTACATTGTCCGATACTTTAACCACTAACAAATAAACCGGTTTATAGGTGCGTATTACAAACAAATCTTTATCGTCGTGTTCATTATCACCAAGATCCCAGTGATCGGCCATCGAGTTTTCCACCTGCCCAAAAAGTTCCTGCGCTAAAGCGGGGGGAACCGCAAGCACTACCCCCAGAAGCAGCATCATTATTTTTATTCTCATCATTTGGTGTTTTCGCTACGAAGATAGATAATAACACTATGCCCTACCTCATGCAGTGCCAGTTCGTCTAACATCTTTTAACAGTTGATGAGGACTGAAGGCCCGAAAAGAAAAGCGTGAATGCTTTAATTCCAAGCTATTTTTTGGAAATTGCGAAACTTACAAATTCTTTAATAGCACTTCCCTTTTCCACAGCAAACGTAAACGGACATTATGTTTTGAATTCCTCATTTGGTTGAGATGGCTGATTCCGGCGACAAGTTGGTTATTGTTACTCCTTATAGAACCTTGAAATATTAATCATTGAATTTTACCCTTAAACTTAAGTTTAAAAGGAGAAAGCTACCTCCTTCAAATAAAGGAGATTTGTTTTTACAGAAATAATCCAATCTAACTCCATCACCACTAATAGTAGTTTTCCACACGTAAAATCACCATTTATTGGGATTTCACATATCAGGCCCTCCAACTAAATTTGCGGCGTAAAATCTATCCATAGATCATGAAGAAACTATTGCTATCATTATTAGTAATAAGCATAGGCTTTTTGGCTTTTGCGCAAGACAATGAAGACAATCCCAACCAATACAACTCAGCCGATAATCTTTTAATTCAAGACAGCAAACTGCTGATTGGCGGTTATAGCGAAGTGCATTACAACCAGCCTTTATCGGTTTTAATGGCTCGGGTTCGTTAAAAGTTGATAAAAATATTGATGCTATTTCAGGTGCCACCATCTCGGTATATGCCATCACCGCTGATGTGGAAAACAAAACGGCACTGCTGAAAAAGCTTCAGCTATAATTCGCAAAAGTTATACATTACATACGTTTTAAGTCCCGGTTGCCAGAATGCCACTGTCGATCGGGGCTTTTTTAGATATGTCTGTTAATCGGACATTGTATTTCCGCACTACCCGTTTTATTATTACCAATCCTCCGTCCCGATAAAAGCATCGGTCCACCTCCTTTCAAAAAGGAGGATCAGCTTCGAAGCGCATTCCTCCTCCTGAAAAGAGCGGAGATTTTCAGGTAAAGAGTCTGGCAACAAAAAAGGCACAGAAAACTCCGTGCCTTATATTTAAATTTAAATTGAATCTACTTCTTTACCGAGTGCAGCCCGCACTCTTTTCCTGAGCCCTGCTCCCACCACCAGCGTCCGGCGCGGAAATCTTCGCCCGGTTGAATGGCACGTGTACATGGTTGGCAGCCAATACTAACAAATCCTTTGTCGTGTAGCACATTGTAAGGTACGTTGTTTTTTTTCACCCAGTCGATGGTTTCTTCCAGGCTCCATTCCATTAGTGGATTGAATTTTACAATGTCGTTTCCTTCGTCGTACTCAAAAAAATTCATGTCGCTGCGGTTTTCCGATTGCGAGGCACGTAATCCGGTAATCCAAATCTCGTTGCCAGTCAAAGCACGTTTTAATGGAATTACCTTGCGGATGTAACAACACTCTTTGCGGTTTTCCAACGATTCGTAAAAGCTAAAAGGCCCTTTTTCGTCGAGCAGTTTTTCCACTTCTTCGGTTGGCGGGAAATACGCTTTAATCGGCTTGTTATATTTCTCGAACGTGCTGCGGTATACTTTATACGTTTCAGGAAACAACCGACCGGTATCCAAAGTAACTACTTTTATAGGCAGGTCGTTCTTAAAAATGATATCGGTGATAACCTGGTCTTCGTAACCAAAGCTGGTGGTAAAAACCACTTTCCCGGGATGCTGTTCAACCAGGAATTGTAATTTTTCTACAATCGTTTTTTCTTCCAGTTGGGTGTTATACTTGTTTGTTAGTGCCTCCATACTTTAGCTCCTTTTTTGAATGTCATTTCGACGAATGTGTGAGGAGAAATCTCTCATTCGAAGCTACAGATTTCTCGTTCATCCTTCACTCGAAATGACAACATTTTTAAACTATTCTTATCTACATCAATCTAATTCAATCCCTACTCCACATACAAAACCAGTCCCTTCAGGTATTCACTTTCAGGGTGGTAAATATCAACCGGATGATCTACCGGCTGACTCATTTGGTGTAAGATACGAACTTTTCTTCCAGAAATAGCTGCTGCCGAAAAAACAGCCTCCCTGAATTTCTCTTTCGACACCACCTGCGAGCAGGAAAAGGTAAACAAAATTCCGCCTTTACGAATTTGCTCGAAAGCGCGGGTATTAATTCGTTTATACCCTTTTAATGCCTGAGACAATGCTTTGCGGTGCTTGGCAAATGCCGGCGGATCAAGAATAATCAGGTCGTATTTATCCTGAATGTCTTTCAGGTACTCAAAGCCATCGATCACTGTTGATTTATGGCGTTTGTCTCCCGGGAAATTTAATTCCACATTCTCATCGGTAAGTCCGATTGCTGTTGCCGATGCATCAACCGAGTGCACCGATTTGGCACCTCCCTGCATAGCATAAAACGAAAACCCTCCGGTGTAACAAAACATATTCAGCACATCGCGGTCTTTCGAAAAATCCTGCACCAACTTTCGGTTTTCGCGCTGGTCGACAAAGAATCCGGTTTTCTGTCCATTTTCCCAGTCCACTTTAAAACGCAGTCCATGTTCCAGTACTTCGTTTGCTCCTGAAACATCCGAACCGCCCAACAAATAACCGTCTTCTGATTTTACCTGTGCTTTAAAGGGCAAAGTTTTTTCGCTTTTATTGTATACAGCTTTTAGGTGGTTCCCCATCACCTCCTGCAAGGCTTTCACCAGGTCTTCGCGAATGAGATGCATACCAATGGAGTGCGTTTGCATCACCGCTGTTCCGTTGTAGAAATCAACAATCAGCCCCGGCATTCCGTCACCTTCGGCGTGTATCAAACGAAAAACATTCGTTTCCGGGTTATTTTCAAAACCCATCTTTTTACGCAGGTTCCACGCACTTTCTATTTTGCTTTTCCAGAAATCGTAATCCGGTTCCACCTCTTCGAACGAAACAATACGAATGGCAATCGATCCGATCTGATAGTGCCCCATTGCCAAAAACCGATCCTGGTTCGAATACACTTTTACCATGTCACCTTCAGCAGGTTTTCCGTACATTTCTTTGATGGCTCCGGAAAATATCCACGGATGAAAACGCAGCAATGACTGGTCTTTACCCGACTTTAATACAACTTTGACAAACTCTTTTGCCATCTTTAATTTTTTGAAAAGTTCTCGAAAATTTCCAATGCAGCCCACGCGTCGGTAGCTGCGTAATATTGTTGTGCCTCTGTTAATTCGCTGGCTTCCCAGTTAGTCAGTTGCTGTCCTTTAGAAATACGGAAACCACAGGCAATAGCGGCCAGCTTTTTCAAGCTGAAATTCTGAATGCCCATTTCTTTGGCCTCATCCTGCAACTCGACAAAACCACCCGGTTTAAAAGGCACAAATTCCTGTAAACCTTTAATATCATCACGAATGGCAACACCCGGTTTAATTACGTTTTCGTTGGCCAGTAATTCCACAACCTCGCGTGGCAAACCAATGCGGTTAATCCGAAATAAAAATGCCTTGTTTTTGGTCGACAATTGCAGCAAAGCCACTTTGTTTACCACGCCTTTTTTAAACGAAGGTTTTGTCTCCGTATCAAAGCCAATTATACTTGCTCCATTGAGCTCTTCAATAGCATGTTTTACCTGTTGCAATGAATCCACTAAAAAGATCTGGCCTTCAAAACGTTTCAAAGGTAATTCGGTTAATTCTTCGTTTGATATACTTTCTTTAAACATCTATTCCTCTTCTTGATCGGTTTCCCAGAATTTATCCAGCCATTCGGGATTTCCTTTCCCGGGAACCACATCATCATTACTACTTTCAGTTGAAAAATCAGTGTCGCTGTACACCAACATGTGCACGGCGCGCATAACGTTTACCAGTTGCTGCCCCCAAAACTCTTCGAAATGATAAATACACTCCGAAATTGCATCGTTCATTACTTCTTCGTTACCAATGCTGTAATTGGTGATACAATCCTTCATATCCTGATAAATATCCATCAGATTTTCGGAAACACTTGCACGAACGGTTTCTTCTCCAAACTGAATATTGGGATCGAAAACCTCGTAAAAACCATCGTTTTCGCCCAACAACTGTAACCATTTCTGATGCAACATATTGTAGTCGAGTTCGTTTACAAACTTCTCCAATTCCTCGTCCATTACCATTTCAATCTTCTCAACAACCGAAGCCTTTAGATAAAGTAATGGCAGCAACTTTTGCAGCTTTGCAAGATTTTCTTCTGCAGTGAGATGCGACACATTCTCAATGGTAGAACAGTACTCATTAGCCACTGTTACAAATTCAACTACATTTTTGGAATATACGATCTGATCCATTCTCACACTTAATTTCCCCAATAATTTAAACTGCTGCAAAAGTAGTAAAGATTTTTAAGACAGGAGTGCTACAATGGAAGTTGAAAGATTAAAGGGAGAAGTTGGCGTGATAGTCTTATTGAGGAGAGCGCTTTGTTCGGGAAGATTGATGTAGATTGATTTTAAGATTGAGTTAGATTGAAATATAGATTGAACTTTCATCTGAATTTTGGTTTTGATACTTTCAATTACTTGGTACCTATAACTTGAAGCTTGCAACTTGAAGCTTCTACTACTTCCATTCCAGCAGTCCATCAACGCGGTAAATAATCTTTTTGTTATCGAGCAGCCACTTAACTATTTCGCGCATTTTTTGTTGGTCGCCTTTTAGTTTGAACAAGAGATTTTCGTAGGTGCAGGGGGCTTCAAGTAACTTTTGTACGCGTTTGCTAACGGTTTCAAATTCGTAATCGCTGAGTGCCAGTGCCTGTTTGGCTTTACAAATATCGCAGGTACCACAAGGTGCTGCATCGCTTTCGCCAAAGTAGTTTAACAGAATTTGGCTTCTACATGTAGCCGAATCGGTAGCATAATGAATTACCGACTCAATTTTTTCGGTGTAGTCTTTTTTACGCAGATCATAGTTTTCTTTCGAGATTTTCAGCCGGTCGATATGCACCCGCTCTTTGGAGAAGAAGATAAACGGCGTTTGACTTTTTGGCACATAATCAATCACTTTCGATTGGCGCAGGTGTTTTAGGTAGTTGTACACCTGATCGCGATCAAGCCCCGAACGTTTCGACAACAACTCTTCATCAACCGACACATAACCTGTAAACAAACCGGTGTACGAGCGTAAAAGCAGCTTTATAAAATCGTCGAGCTTAGCATTTGCCACTTGAAATTTGTACAATTCATCGCGCGAAATGGTAAAATAGATTCGCGACGGACTATCAACCTGTTCGGTAAATTCCAAATACTCCTGGCGTTGCAGAATTTTTAGACTGTTATAAACCATCGCCTGCTGAAATTTATAGGCCTGCGCAAATCCCTGTAAACTAAACTCGCGCACCTGCCCTTTTCCGTGCCCTACAGCAATCTGGAAATAGTTACACAAGGAATCGTAAATACGTTTAATATTATCGGTTTCGGGAAACGAAGTTGAAATATGCTTTTTTAGCTTGGTGGTATCAGCATTATTATATAATAGTACTGCTGCCGATTTTTTCCCGTCGCGGCCTGCCCTACCCGCCTCCTGGTAATAAGCTTCCAGCGAATCGGGCGCATCAATATGAATCACAAATCGAACGTTAGCTTTGTCGATTCCCATTCCAAAAGCATTAGTGGCCACAATCACACGTGTTCTTCCGGTCAGCCAGTCGTCTTGCCGCGCACTACGCACAAAATTTCCCAATCCGGCATGGTAATAATCGGCCGAAATTCTGTTTTGCCGTAGTTCCTCTGCAATTTCGCGGGTGGCTTTGCGGCTTCGCACATACACCACTCCCGAGCCTTTACTTTTCTTCAGCGTATCCAGCAGGTAACCCGTTTTATTCTCGACATGACGCACCAGGTAACTCAGGTTTTCGCGGTGAAAAGACATCTTTAACAAATTCTTCTCCTTGAAGCCCAGTCTGTCCTGAATATCATCGGCTACTTTAGGCGTTGCAGTTGCTGTTAACGCCAGTATTTTTACTTTAGGCAGCAGCTCGCGCACCTTAATAATGCTTAAGTAGCTTGGGCGAAAATCGTACCCCCATTGCGAAATACAGTGCGCCTCGTCAACCGTTAACAGGTTTACTTTCATTTGTTTCAGGCGTTCCACGAAACGCTCTGAATTCAGGCGCTCGGGCGATACATACAAAAACTTGTAATTGCCCCACACAGCATTATCGAGCGTAAGTTTTATTTCGCGTGCCGACATACCACTGTGTACCGCCAGTGCCTTTATCCCTTTTCGGTTCAGGTTTGCCACCTGATCTTTCATCAAAGCAATTAGCGGAGTTACCACCACACAAATACCTTCGTGTGCCAGCGAATACACCTGGAAAGTAATGGATTTTCCGCCGCCGGTTGGCATTAAACCAAGCGTATCTTTCCCTGCTGCAACAGCCTCTATTATTTCGAGCTGCAACGGCCGGAAATCGGGGTAGCCCCAATAGCGGGTAAGTATCTGCCTGAAGTCTTCCATCAATACAAATTAACCGAATTAATTCATAAAAATGAACAAATTATTTACACGGCTAACCAAATTATTGAAATCCAATTATTTGCCAGATTTATCCCTTGCAGCAAAATCTGAAAACAGACTGAACAAGGCACGTATCGCATATATTTTCAATCGTCAATACTTCCGGTTAAGAATTTTATCAATTTTACGCATTAAGAAATCATTTCAATCTTTAACAATTTTTATTCTTCATAAGCGGCTACAGCCGAAATAAATCAATTCTGGTCCACTATTTTTTTGTAGTTTTGCGCTTTAATAAAAACATTAAAAAAGTTAGGCATGTCGTTTCTAGAAGACAAAATACAGTTTGAAGGGTTAACTTTCGACGACGTACTTTTAATTCCTTCATATTCAGAATTATTACCACGCGAAGTTGATTTATCTTCAAAATTCACCCGTAACATTATTATCAACACCCCGATTATTTCGGCTGCAATGGATACCGTTACCGAAAGTAAAATGGCCATTGCCATTGCCCGTGAAGGAGGTATTGGTGTGATTCATAAAAATATGGGGATTGAGGAGCAAGCGCATCAGGTAACAACTGTAAAACGTGCCGAAAATGGTATGATCTACGATCCGATTACCATTACTCCTGAAAAGAAGGTGAAGGATGCGCTGGACATTATGGGCAAATATAAAATTGGTGGTATTCCGGTTGTTGATGGTCACGGCCACCTGGTAGGTATTGTTACCAACCGCGACCTTCGTTTCGAGTTAAATATGAGCCGTCCGATTTCGGAAGTTATGACCAGCGAAAACCTGGTTTCTACTACTGAATCAACTGACCTGCATAAAGCGGCAGAAATTCTTCAGCGACATAAAATTGAAAAACTTCCGGTTGTTGATAAGGAAAATAAGCTGATCGGGCTGGTTACTTATAAAGACATTACCAAAGCAAAAGATAAACCACTTGCCTGTAAAGACGAAAAAGGCCGTTTGCGCGTAGCTGCCGGTGTTGGTATTGCTGGCGACACTATGGACCGTGTAGATGCATTGGTACAAGCACAGGTTGATGCATTGGTTTTGGATACAGCACACGGTCATACGAAAGGTGTGGTTGAAATGTTGAAACGCATAAAATCAAAATATCCGGAGAAAGATGTTGTTGCCGGAAATATTGCCACTGTCGAAGCGGCAAAATTGCTGGTTAGCGCCGGTGCCGATGCAGTAAAAGTTGGAATTGGACCGGGATCGATTTGTACTACCCGTGTTATTGCCGGGGTTGGAGTACCACAGCTTTCAGCTATCTACAATGTTTCAAAAGCGATTAAAGATTCTGGCGTTCCGGTAATTGGCGATGGCGGACTACGTTATTCTGGTGATATTGTTAAAGGATTAGCTGCCGGTGCCGACTCGATGATGGCTGGTGGATTGTTTGCCGGTGTTGAAGAATCACCAGGCGAAACCATTCTTTATCAGGGAAGAAAGTTTAAAGCTTACCGTGGTATGGGATCGGTTGAAGCCATGCAAAAAGGTTCGAAAGACCGCTATTTCCAGGATATGGAAGAAGATATTAAGAAACTGGTTCCTGAGGGAATTGCTGCACGTGTTCCTTTTAAAGGATCGTTGTACGAAGTGCTTTATCAATTACTGGGAGGTATTCGTGCCGGAATGGGCTATTGCGGTGCACAAAATATAAAAGCGCTTCAACAGGCTAAATTCACCCGAATTTCAAATGCGGGTGTTCAGGAAAGCCATCCACACGATGTAAGTATTACACGTGAAGCACCGAATTACAGCAGCCGCCAGTAAGCGCAGGCTGCTTTTCTCAAAAAGGTTTAAAACTATCGAAATTTGCTCACACAAAGTTGTTCAAATATAAACCGTTGGTGTAAAATGAACAGAATCATCTTTTCGTTAATGTTTTTTATTGCCATTACGTTACAGGCTGTGGCACAACCTGCCGAGCCCTTACTAACGATCGATGAGCATAAAATCAGCAAAGATGAATTCGAATACATATACAACAAAAACAACAGCAACCTGTATGCTGATGCCGATAGAAAAACACCTAAAGAATACCTGGAACTGTTCATTAATTTTAAATTAAAAGTTGTTGAAGCTGAAAACTTAAAAATGGACACCAGCCAGGCCTTTATAAATGAACTGGCTGGCTACCGTGTAGAAATTGCAGCGCCATATCTTACCGATATTGAATTTAACGAACAGCAAATTGAAGAGCTCTACCGCCGTATGAAACTGGAAGTAGATGCCAGCCATATTTTGTTGGGAGTAAACAAAGATGCTTCGCCAGAAGAAGAACAAGAGGTGCTTGATAAAATTAAGAACATTCGTAAGCAAATTATAGCCGGGAAACCTTTTGAGGATGCTGCTGTGGAATACTCAGAAGATCCTTCTGCACAAACAAATAAAGGTCACCTGAATTATTTTTCGGCTTTTACAATGGTTGCACCATTTGAAGACGCTGCGTTTAACACTCCTGTTGGAGAGATTTCCGAGCCGGTGCGCACCGATTTTGGGTACCACCTGATTAAGGTACACTATACACGCCCCAACAAAGGCGAATTGCAGGTTGCCCACATAATGAAAAATGTGGGAAGAAATGCCACTCCCGAAGAAAAGGCAAAAGCCAAAACAGCCATAGATTCCATTTACCAGTTACTGCTTAATGGAGCAGATTTTGCTGAATTGGCTAAAAAAGAATCGCAGGATCGACGCTCAGCCGTTCGCGGAGGAGAAATGCCATGGTTTTCGGCTGGCAGCATTGTAAAAGAATTTTCAGCCCCGGCATTTGCGCTAAAAAACGATGGAGATATTTCAGAACCTGTGAAAACAGCTTATGGTTACCACATCATAAAACGATTAAAGGCGCGTCCTGTTCCACCTTTTGAAGAAGCCCGCGCATTAATTGAAAGCCAGATAAGAAAAGATGCCACACGCCAGGCATCGGGGAAAAAAGTTTTTATTGAGAAGCTGAAAAAGGAATACAATTTTTCGGAAAACGAAGCTACCAAAGCAGAATTGGCGAAACTGAATATTGGAGACAATGCAGTTTTACCTGAAGAGACATTCTTTACTATCAACAATAAAAACTTTGGAGCAAAAGAACTAACTGCTTTTATTACACAGAAAAACATAAAAACGGGATCATTCCTCTCGGTTTACGACAATTGGGTAACCGATGAAATTACCAATATAGAAGACGCCAAACTGGAAGAGAAATACCCCGAGTTCCGCTACCTGATGAATGAATACCACGACGGCATTTTGCTGTTTAATATTTCGCAGGAAAAAATATGGAACTACGCCGCACAGGATACAGCGGGGTTGGAAGCCTTCTACCAAAAAAACAAGAAGAAGCACCTATGGAACGACCGCTTCAAAGGTCATATTATTACCTGCAAAAATGTATCGGTTCGCGAAGAAGCGGAAAACCTCTTTGGTGCCGGGCTGAATGCTGACGAGGTGCTGGCACACATAAATACCAATGGCGAAGAACTAATTACCATTGAAACCGGAGCCTGGGAAGAAGCCCAAAATCCGGTAGTGGATTATTACGTTTGGAATGGTAAAGAGCCCGAAAATTTTGACAGTGCTACCACTTTTATTCGTGGCGACAAAATTAAACCAGAGCCTAAAACGCTGGATGAAGCACGTGGGCTGTTTATATCAGATTACCAGGACTACCTGGAAGAACAATGGATTAAAGAACTGCGCCGCAAATACAAAGTTAAAGTGAATAAAAAACTGCTAAAATCTATCGAAGGTGTTTAAATGGCAAATCACATATGGCTTTATCGTAGCATTGGCAGTTTCCCTTGCCGGATGCACGTCGGATATAAGTGATGAACCACTTGCCAGCGTTGGCGAGAAAGTGCTTTACCGCTCAAAAGTGGAAGAGATTCTGCCCAAAGGAATTAGTCGGGAAGACAGTGTTTCGATGAGCCAAAATTACATCGACAAGTGGATAAAACAGGAATTGCTAATTCAAAAAGCCGATGAAAACCTAAGTGACGAGCAAAAAAACCTTCGGAACGAATTGGAAGAGTACCGTAATTCGCTGATTATCTATAAATATAAAAACGAGTTGATTCGGCAACGTATGGATACCGTTGTAACCAACCAGCAGATTGAAGAATTTTACAACAATAATCCGGCAAATTTCAACCTGAATAACAGCATTATAAAAGCAACGTTTGTAATGATACCTGTTGATTTGGCTGATCCGAACCTTATAAAATCCTTAATTGCCGACACTTCGGCTGAAGGCATCGACGAACTTCGTGACTATTGCAGTCAGTACGCAAAAAAAGCGAATATATCGACCGACGAATGGATCGCCTTCCAAATGCTGGAAAAAAACTTTCCGCAAAAGGTGGAAGATCCCGAGACCTTTCTGAAGCGAAACCAACTGTATGAAATGAATGATTCAAATTATTACTATATTGCCAGCATTCATGATTACAAGCTAAGTAACGACCTGGCCCCGATTGAATTTGTTCGGGACAACATAAGGAATCTAATCCTGAATCAGCGAAAAATCAGGTTCTTAAAAGAAATTGAAGAAAATATTTACACTGAAGGTGTAAGAAAAAAGAAATTCAGAATATATGACACGAAAACAAATTAATGAAAATAAGATGACTAGAATTTTTGTAACAATAACGCTAATGCTTGCCGTACTTACCGGAGTTAATGCTCAGGATAAAGTTATCGACCAGATTGTTGCCGTGGTTGGTGGTAACATTATTTTGAAATCGGACATCGAAAACATGAACATTAACCAGCAGGCACAGGGTATTACCTCCGATGGAGATATGAAGTGCGAGATACTGGAAGATTTTCTTATTAACAAACTGTTGGTTGCCGAAGCCGAACTGGACACCCTAATTACAGTTACGCCCAGCCAGGTAAACCAGCAAATGGATGGACAATTACAAATGTACATGCAACACTTTGGTACCGAAAGTGCCGTTGAGAAGTACTTTGGTAAACCAATTGCAAGTATTAAAGCCGATATGCAAGAAGCCATTCGCGAACAGTTGTTAAGTCAGCAAATGCGCTCAAAGATTGTGGAAAACGTAACCGTAACACCATCGGAGGTGCGTTACAACTATCGCAATCTAAGCAAAGAGGAAATTCCAACCATACCAACGCAATACGAGTATGCACAAATCACCGTGCAACCCAAAATAGAATTGGAAGAAGAAAACCGGGTAAAAGCTAAACTACGCGAGATTAAAAAACGTATTGAAAACGGTTCGAGCTTCGCCGCAATGGCTGTAATTTACTCCGAAGGCCCTTCAGCAAAAGATGGTGGTGTTATTGGTTATTCAGGCCGCGCACAGCTTGATCCGGCTTATGCAAGCGTAGCTTTTAACTTAAAAGACGACAAGGTATCGAACGTTGTAAAAAGTGCGTTTGGCTACCACATTATTCAGTTAGTAGATAAACAAGGTGGAAAAGTAAACACCCGTCATATTTTGATGAAACCAAAAGTTTCGGTTGAAGCAAAAGAAGAAGCTTACGAACGCCTCGACAGCCTGGCCAACCTCATTCGCAAAGATGAAATTGCATTTGATCAGGCAGCACAAATGTTCTCGTACGATAAAAATACACGTAACAATGGAGGTATTGCAATTAACGCCAACACCATGTCCTCGAAGTTTTCAGTTGAAGAGCTTGATCCCGATGTGAGTAAGATCGTTACCAAAATGAACATCAACGAGATTTCAGAACCATTTGAAACCATTGATACTAAAAACCAGCAACAAGTTTATAAAATAATCAAGCTGGTAAGAAAAATCGATTCGCACAAGGCCGACCTGCAAAACGATTACCAAACACTTGCCGAGTTGTATCTGGCAAAAAAGAAAGAACAGGTTTTGGAAGAATGGATTTCTGAGCGCCAATCGCAAACCTACATCCGTATCGACAGAACCTACGCCAACTGTAACTTCAATTTCGACAATTGGATTAAATAACCCACGAATTTTAGTTTATGAATTTTAAAAACGACGTTGAAGCCTTAGATGCACTTCAGGGAAAATTTAAAGATCTGAAGAAGGAAATTACAACCGTAATCTATGGCCAGGATGAAATTATCGATCAGGTATTGATCTCGCTGTTTAGCCGCGGCCATGTTTTGCTTATCGGTGTTCCCGGGCTGGCAAAAACACTGCTCGTAACTACCATTGCAAAAATCCTGGGGCTAAACTACAACCGAATACAGTTTACGCCCGATTTGATGCCATCGGATATTATCGGTACTGAAATTCTCGACAACGAACGTAACTTTAAATTCATTCGCGGCCCATTGTTTGCCAATATTATTCTGGCCGACGAGATTAACCGAACACCACCAAAAACACAATCGGCACTATTGGAGGCTATGCAGGAACAATCGGTTACTGCTGCCGGGCAACACTTTGAGCTCGACAAACCGTTTTTTGTACTGGCAACACAAAACCCAATCGAGCAGGAAGGAACATATCCCCTGCCCGAGGCACAGCTCGACCGTTTTATGTTTTCGGTGTGGCTCGATTACCCAAAACTGGAAGACGAAATTACCATCGTAAAAAACACAACTACCATACAAAACACAGAGTTAAAGCCGGTTATTTCAGGGAAAGAAATTCTTTACTATCAGGATTTAATTCGCAAAATCCCGGTAAACGACAACGTGTTACGTTATGCAGTTACCCTGGCGGCAAAAACCCGTCCGGCAAACGAAAATGCGGCTGAGATTAGTAATCAGTACCTGAAATGGGGTGCGGGGCCACGTGCATCGCAATACCTGGTCTTAGGAGCAAAAACACATGCTGCTTTGCGAGGAAAATATTCGCCCGATATTGAGGATGTAAAAGCCGTAGCTCCATCCATTCTAAGGCACCGGATTATTAAAAACTACAAAGCCGAAGCTGAAAATATTTCAATCGACGAAATCATTGACAAATTGCTTTAATGTCTTTTTACCGTATTAATACCAGCGCTACTTTGCGCAGATTAACTCCTGCAATTTTTCTGTTAGTTCTTTTGCTTGTTACAACAAAAGGATTTTCGCAGGAAAAAAAACGTGTGGAAATTATACAGGCCAAAACTCTGGAACAAGGAAAAAATATTGCCAATGCCCAGCGCCTGATTGACGACGTAATCATCCGTCACGAAGATATTCTAATGTACTGTGACAGCGCTTATACCTATGAAGGAACAAATCGGGTAGATGCTTTTGGCAATGTACACATTAACAAGGGCGATACGCTGCACCTTTATGCACGAAAAGTTTATTACGATGGCGACCGCAGTTTTGCACAGGCCATAAACAACGTAAAGCTGGTGAATAAGGAGGTAACGCTTTACACCGACACGTTGGATTACGACATGAACCTAAATGTTGGCTACTACGATTGTTTCGGAAAGATTGTTGACAGCACCAACACGCTTACCAGCAATGTGGGGAAATATTACCTCGACAATAGCGAAGCACATTTTACCGACAGTGTTGTTGGCTACTCTGATAAATACACGATCAATAGTGAAGACCTCCGCTACAATACGCAAACTGAGGTTATCTATTTCAAAGGGCCAACTACCATTCGCGATTCGGGAAATACACTTTATGCCGAAGATGGTTGGTACAATACCCAAACCGGAGAGGCCGACCTGAAAAAAATGCCAAGCGTGTATAACGAAACACAACTTTTAACAGCCAAGCAAATAAGCTATAACAAAGAGAATGGCGATGGTTATGCCGAAGGAAACGTACACATCGAAGACTTTGAGAACCAAACCATTATTCAGGGAAACAAGGTAACTTACAACAAAACAAAGGAAACAGCCACTGCCACCGATTCGGCAGTTTTTATTTCCTACAACGAAGCCGACAGCCTGTTCCTTCATGCCGACACATTAAAAAGTATCCCTGACACCATTGATGGCGAAAATATTGTAATGGCCTATTATGGCGTACGCTTTTTCAGAACTGACCTACAGGGGCTTTGCGATTCGCTGATGTATTTCACGAAAGACTCGTTGATTCAAATGCACAGCAACCCGGTTATCTGGAGCGAACAACACCAGCTTAGTGCCGATTATATTGAAATGATTCAGCACACTACTGCCCCCAACGAAATGCATATGATGAAAAATAGTTTTATCATTTCAAAGCAAGATTCGGGGCGCTACGACCAGATTAAAGGCAAAGACATGACCGGTTACATCGTTAACAACAAACTACGGAATATAGATGTGGACGGTAACGGGCAAACCCTGTATTATGCCCGCGATAAAGAAGCCATTATTGGTCTGAACAGAGCAGAAAGCAGCAACATTAATATCCGGTTTAAAGAAGGAAAAATTGATGCTATTGCATTCCAAAAACAACCCGAAGGACAGTTAAAACCAATTTTAGAACTTACTGAAGGCGAAAAAACATTGCCCGGGTTCGACTGGAAAATAAAACTACGTCCGCTTTCGAAGAAAGACATCTTCTGGCGACCGGAAAACAAAGAGGTGATTGAAGAAGAAGAAGTAACAGGTCGATAGTCATTGGTCGCTGAATATTGGATGCTCAATGCTGTGACAGTTTGCTGTCATTCTGAGCGCAGCGAAGAATCTGTTACACCAGAACATCACTTCCCACAAAATTGCGTAGATCATTATTCGAACTAAAGTTGCCGGATGCAGTTTTGCACAGGCCTGCCCGACTCAAAAAGTTGCCAGTCGCAGAATTGCAAGAGCCAATCTTTTGTAAAAGTTTCCCTCTCGCTGAGCTGCAGGAGCATTTCTTACGGAAAAAGTAAGCTCTCGCTGATTTGCAGGAGCAAAACCTACGCGTCGGGTTGGCTCTCGCAGAATTGCGGCTGGCAATCCGACGGAAAAAGTTGTTAGCTACAAATTTGCGAGAGCCTATATTTCAGGGCCTTACGTGTTTTTGACATTTTTCTAACGCTAAACAAAAGATTCCATCTTTTTTACAGAGATGGAATCTTTTTTCTACAGAAGACTGAGACTGCCCGCTGAGCTCTAAACTTATGCTCCCGACGTAGCGGTCAGGATTTGGACCAGCATAGCTTATCTCAACTTTTTACTTTCAACTTTTACCTTGATTCAAAAGTTACTTCAATGTTAACGCAAAACAGACATTTCGGTATTATTCTTCTTTTTTCAATAAAAAACAAGCATTTCATTTTCATTTTAAAATAATATTTTCATATTTGCAGGAAATCATAAGCAAATGACAAAAAATATCAACATTTCTATTCTTAACCTACTAATTGGTATTCTTCTTCTAACAAGAAAGAAATGAGAATGGTGTGTTGATTAACGATATTGGAATAATGAAGCCATTCTCACATTGAGGATGGCTTTTTTCATAATAGACAGGCACTTAGCTTAAAAGAAAAATAACATAAATAGACAACAAATCATGAGCGACAGACTTTACATTTTCGACACAACTTTAAGGGACGGTGAACAGGTTCCGGGTTGTCAGTTGAACACGGTAGAAAAGATTGAAGTTGCCAAAGCATTGCAAGAATTGGGAGTTGATGTAATTGAAGCAGGATTCCCAATTTCAAGCCCCGGCGATTTTGAATCGGTAGTAGAGATTTCGAAAGCGGTTACATGGCCAACAATTACAGCCTTAACCCGCGCAGTACAAAAAGATATTGATGTTGCAGCCGAATCACTCAAGTACGCCAAAAAAGGTCGTATTCACACCGGAATAGGAACATCTGACTTTCATATTTACCAGAAACTCAACTCAAATCCCGATGCGATTATTGAGCGCGGTGTTGAGGCAGTGAAATACGCAAAAAAATATGTTGAAGATGTAGAGTTTTATGCCGAAGATGCTGGCCGTACCGAAAATGAGTACCTGGCTCGCGTTGTAGAGGCCGTAATTAAAGCCGGCGCAACGGTTGTAAACATTCCCGATACTACCGGTTACACCTTGCCACACGAATTTGGTGCAAAAATTAAATACCTGATGGACAATGTGCCAAATATTCATAAAGCGATTATTTCCACCCATTGTCATAACGATTTGGGAATGGCAACCGCCAACACTGTTTCAGGAATCCTGAATGGTGCCCGTCAGGCTGAGGTTACCATAAACGGTATTGGCGAACGCGCTGGTAATACTTCTTTAGAGGAAGTAGTAATGACATTGAAAACGCATTACAAAGCACTGGGAATTGAAACTGGTGTAAATACCAAGAAAATCTATGGAACCAGCCGTTTGGTTTCAACATTAATGAACATGCCTGTTCAACCAAACAAAGCAGTTGTTGGACGTAATGCTTTTGCACACTCGTCGGGTATTCACCAGGATGGCGTATTGAAAAACCGCGAGAACTATGAAATTATGGATCCGGTTGAAGTTGGAATCAACGAATCGGCCATATTACTGACTGCCCGCAGTGGTCGCGCCGCATTGAAACACCGATTGGAGTTGTTAGGCTTCGAGTTGGATAAAGAAAAGCTTGACGAGGTTTACGAAGAATTTCTGAAACTGGCCGATAAGAAAAAAGACATCCGCGACGACGATATCGCATTGTTGGTTGGCGATGCAACTCGTAAAGAGCACCGCATTAAACTGGAGTACCTGCAAGTGGTTACCGGTAAAAGCTTAAAACCAATGGCTACTGTTATTTTGAATATATCGGGCGAGAAATTCGATGCCACTTCGGAAGGAAACGGTCCGGTTGATGCAGCTATTAAAGCAGTTAAAAAGATTATTCATCGTCAGGTAGTTATCGAAGAGTTCCTGGTACAAGCTATTACCCGCGGAAGCGACGATATTGGTAAAGTACACATGCAGGTGGAGTACCAGGATTCAATCTATCACGGATTTGGTGCACACACCGATATTATTACTGCTTCGGTAGAGGCCTTTTTGGATGCCATAAATAAATTGCCGGCGGCATTGTAATTTATAGAGTATAACGCTGTCATTTCGACGATGCAGGAAGAGAAATCGGGTTCCTTTTAGTAACAGATTTTTCAGTCTTTCATCCTTCGAAATGACATCAAAATAAAATCATGACAGCAAAAACATTATTTGATAAGATTTGGGATGCACACGTGGTGAAACAGGTCGAAGGTGGCCCAAATGTATTGTATATCGACCGTCACTTTATTCACGAAGTAACGAGTCCGGTTGCCTTTTTAGGATTAAAAAACCGCGGATTGAAAGTTTATCGTCCGGATCAGACCACAGCTACTCCCGACCATAACGTTCCAACGATCAACCAACACCTATCGATTAAAGACGAGCTTTCGCGTAATCAGGTTGAGATGTTGAAAAAGAATTGTGAGGAGAACGGAATCACTCACCACGGTTTGGGAACCGAAGGACACGGGGTGGTTCATATCATCGGGCCGGAAATGGGATTAACCCAGCCAGGAATGACTATCGTTTGTGGCGACAGCCATACTTCTACTCACGGAGCTTTTGGAGCCATTGCTTTTGGTATTGGTACCAGCGAGGTAGAAATGGTTTTGGCCAGCCAGTGTATTATGCAGCCTAAGCCAAAGAAAATGCGCATCACTGTTAACGGAACTTTAGATAAAGGTGTAACTGCAAAAGATATAGCGCTTTACATCATCTCTAAAATTTCAACCAGTGGAGGAACAGGTCACTTTATCGAGTATGCAGGTTCGGCAATTACCAGCCTGTCGATGGAAGGCCGAATGACACTTTGTAACCTCAGTATTGAGAGCGGTGCCCGTGGTGGAATGATCGCTCCGGATGAAACTACTTTCAATTACGTAAAAGGCCGTCAGTTTGCGCCAAAAGGCAAAGACTGGGATAAAGCCATGGAAAAATGGGCTGAATTAAAATCAGATGAAGGTGCCGTTTTCGATACCGATTACACGTTCGATGCTGCCGATATTGAGCCGATGATCACTTACGGAACAAATCCGGGAATGGGAATTGGAGTTTCGCAAACTATTCCAACATCAGAAGGAATGACAGGAACGGATAAAACGACTTATCAAAAATCGTTGCAATACATGGGATACAACGAAGGCGATGCCATGAAAGGCAAACCGGTTGATTTTGTATTTCTGGGAAGTTGTACCAACGGCCGTATTGAAGATTTTCGCGAATTTGCCGCTTTTGTAAAAGGAAAGAAAAAAGCCGACAACGTTACGGCATGGTTAGTACCCGGATCAAAACAGGTGCAAAACCAAATCGAAGCAGAAGGACTTGTTCCGATTTTAGAAGAAGCAGGTTTTGAATTGCGTCAACCTGGATGTTCTGCATGTTTGGCAATGAACGACGATAAAATACCGATGGGTAAATATTCTGTATCAACATCAAACAGAAACTTCGAAGGTCGCCAGGGACCGGGTGCACGCACATTGTTGGCCAGCCCGCTTACTGCGGCAGCTGCAGCTGTTTCAGGAGTTATTGCTGACCCAAGAGAAATGATGTAGATATATTTTACCACCTCCCTCCCGATTTATCGGGAGTACTCCTCCTGTAAGGGGGAGAAATTTCCCCTCCTTGTAGGAGGGGTGACAACCTATAAGATTGGCGGGGTGGTTCAATCAATAATAAGTAAAGAATAAAAAAATGGCATACGATAAATTTTCAGTAATAAATACTTCGGCAGTACCTCTGCCATTCGAAAATGTAGATACCGACCAGATTATTCCTGCCCGCTTTTTGAAAGCAGTAGAACGTAAAGGATTTGGCGATAACCTTTTCCGCGACTGGCGGTACGAAAACGATGGAAGTCCAAAAGCTGACTTCCCGTTAAACAATAAAAAATACTCAGGAAAAATACTGGTAGGCGGCAAAAACTTTGGTAGCGGATCGAGTAGAGAGCACGCCGCATGGGCCATCTACGATTATGGTTTCCGTGTAGTAGTTTCAAGCTTTTTCGCCGACATCTTTAAAGGAAATGCGTTGAACAACGGACTGTTACCAGTTGTTGTTTCTCCAGAGTTCCTTGAGAAAATCTTTGCTCAGATAGAAAATGATGCAGATTCAACTTTCGAAGTCGATCTTCCAAATCAAAAATTCACCATAACAGCTAGTGGTGAGTCAACTGATTTCGAGATCAATCCGTACAAAAAGCATTGTTTGCAAAATGGATTGGATGATATCGACTACCTCGTTGATATGAAAGAGCAAATAGCAGAATTTGAGGCTAATTAGTTGCTGTCATTTCGAACCGTAAGAATGAAGGTGAGAAATCTGTTAATTGAAACAGATTTCTCGTCGTTCCTCCTCGAAATGACATGATAATTTGAAACAGACAGATAAAAATGACAGGCAAAGCAGTAGAAATTTCAGGCAAACGCCTTACCATAATGGATACTACCCTTCGCGATGGCGAACAAACTTCCGGAGTTTCGTTTAGCGAAGGGGAAAAACTCAGTGTGGCAAAAGTGTTGCTCGAAGATGTAAAAGTAGACCGCATTGAAATTGCCTCAGCACGGGTGTCGGAAGGAGAATTCAAAGGCACGCAAAAGGTAATGCAATGGGCCGCACAAAAAGGTCATCTCGAAAAAATTGAGGTACTTGGATTTGTTGATGGGAAAATTTCGCTGGAATGGATTGCCAAAGCCGGGGGAAAAGTGATCAACCTGCTGTGCAAGGGATCGTATAAACACGTTACCGAGCAACTACGCAAGACACCAGAACAGCATGTGGCCGACATCAAACAAGTGCTTAACTATGCCAACGAAATGGGAATCAAAGTAAACATTTACCTTGAAGACTGGTCGAACGGTATGCGCAGCTCGAAAGACTACGTTCACTTTATGATATCGAGCCTAAAAGTCGAAAAGGTGGAGCGTTTTATGCTTCCCGATACGCTTGGTATTCTCGATCCGGACGAGACCTACGATTTCTGCCACGAAATGATTGAAAGCTTTCCTGATGTAGATTTCGATTTTCATGCACACAACGATTACGACCTGGCTATTGCTAACGTTTTCCATGCATTGAAAGCCGGAATTCGCTGCGTGCACACTACGGTAAACGGTCTGGGTGAACGTGCCGGAAACGCTCCCCTATCGAGTGTTATCGCCACTATAAAAGATCACCTCAAAATGAGAACAGGGGTGAACGAAGCGCAGTTAAATAAGGTGTCTAAATTGGTAGAATCCTTTTCAGGAATACGTATTCCAACGAATAAGCCACTAATTGGTGAATTTGTGTTTACGCAATGTAGCGGAATTCATGCCGATGGTGATAGCAAAAACAACCTCTATTTTAACGACTTGTTACCGGAACGTTTTGGCCGTACACGCCAATATGCCCTGGGAAAGACTTCGGGAAAAGCCAATATCAAAAAGAATCTGAAGGATCTTGGCATTGAGCTGGATAAAGAATCGCTAAAAAAAGTTACCGATAAGGTTATTGAACTGGCCGACCAAAAAGAAACCATCACCAGCGACGAGCTGCCTTATATTGTTGCCGATGTTCTGGAGAATGACCTTTTTGAACAGCGCGTAAAAGTGGTTAATTACTCGATAAGTTACACCATGGGATTGCGACCAATGGCGAATGTTTCCCTTGAAATTGATGGAAAGATTTACGAAGAATACAGCGATGGCGACGGACAGTACGATGCTTTTGTAAAAGCGTTGCGCAAGATCTACAAACGCCTCGATAAGATATTCCCGATTCTGGTTGATTATGTGGTAACCATTCCTCCGGGCGGTAACACCAATGCCCTGGTTGAAACGGTTATTACCTGGCGCAACGATCACGAATTTAAAACAAAAGGGCTGCATCCCGATCAGAATGCCGCTGCAATTCTGGCAACAACCCGAATGTTAAACGTAATTGAAAACGAGTTTAACTCCACAAAACTGGAAGAAATAAAAAACGAAAAATAAAACGACCACAGGCATACCCTTTTGTGTGTCTGTAAATTTCTAAAAAAATGAAACTTAACATTGCATTATTGCCCGGCGACGGGATCGGTCCTGAGATTGTTGATCAGGCTATGAAAGCAGTGAAAGCTGTTGCAAAAAAATTTAATCACGAATTAGAATACAAGCAGGCATTAACAGGTGCTGCTGCCATCGACGCAGTTGGCGATCCGTATCCCGAAGAAACTCACGAATTGTGCATGAAATCGGATGCTGTACTCTTTGGCGCTATTGGCGACCCAAAATTCGACAATAATCCCAAAGCGCCGGTTCGTCCTGAACAGGGATTACTGGCCATGCGTAAAAAACTAGGATTGTATGCCAACATTCGTCCGGTAGAAACTTTCGAATCGTTGTTGCACAAATCGCCACTTCGCCGCGAATTGGTTGAAGGAGCTGATTTTGTTTGTATCCGCGAATTAACCGGTGGAATGTATTTCGGAGAAAAAGGTAGAAAAGACGATGGAAATACCGCATACGACACCTGTATTTACACCCGCGAAGAAGTAGAACGCATTTTGAAACTGGGTTATGAATTTGCTGCAAAACGCAACAAAAAACTTACGGTGGTTGACAAAGCCAACGTATTGGAAAGCTCGCGTTTGTGGCGCGAAGTGGCACAAGAAATGGCACCGAATTATCCTGAAATTCAAACAGAATATATGTTTGTGGATAATGCTGCAATGCAAATTATTCAATGGCCAAAGAATTTTGATGTAATGGTTACTGAGAATATGTTTGGCGATATACTTACCGACGAAGCCAGTGTAATCACCGGATCGCTTGGATTGTTGCCTTCTGCATCAGTTGGTATCCACACTTCGGTTTTTGAGCCAATTCACGGATCGTATCCACAGGCAGCTGGTAAAAACATTGCCAACCCGATTGCTACCATCCTTTCGGCAGCCATGATGTTCGAATATGCTTTCGACCTGAAAGAAGAAGGTAAATTGATTCGCGAGGCTGTTGCGGCTTCAATGACTGAAGGTTTTGTTACTGAAGACATTGCTGAAGGACCAGCGCAAAGCACATCGGCAGTTGGCGATTGGATCGCTCACTGGATTGAAAAGAACTAAAAAGATACATTACGTTATAAAAAAACCTTCAGGAGTTTCCTGAAGGTTTTTCTATTTTATTATGCCTCATCAGCGATTCTTGGTGGTTCTATCCTCTTCCAAAGAACGGAAAAATCCCATCGCAAAATCTGTTTTAAAATTACCAGCAAAACTACAGAAGAAAGCACTAAAGCCAGCGATTCATTTACAGGATCTGTTTCTTGCTGAAAAAACAATGAAGGAACCTGAAGAGCTGATTCTTTACTGGTTACCAATAGTGCGCCCAACGTATTATTTACTGCATGTATTCCAATAGCCAGTTCAATTCCGTCATCAAGAATTGCTGTAATTGCAAATGCCACACCAAAAACAAAATACGATGGCATCATCATCCAAAATCCGTGTTCTTTCACCTCTGGATTCATTCCATGCAATAAAGCAAACAGTACCGAAGGTATTAGAATAACCGCCCATCTGTTTTTTGTCCATACGGCGACTCCTTGTGCCAGGTAACCACGGAATATAAATTCTTCGGTGCCCGACTGAATGGGGATAAGAAGAACAGCAACAAAAACCAAAGGAATAAAAGCAGCCGGGTCAAAACGAAACTCCAATTCCTCAGGACTTATAAGTAGCTGCGCGAAAAATAATACCAGCATCATTGCCCCCCAAACACTAACACCGAGCCAAAACCGGTTCCACCTAAAACGTCTACCACCATTTACAACATCTTTTGACGTTCGTTGATGAAAAGCTTTAATGAGCACAATGGCTAAAACAAGCGTTACGATAAATGGAATAACCATTAATGCTAATCCAAGGCTTGGATTGATTCCATAGGCCGATAAATCCATCGGATTCTCCGGTGTTGCTACCTGTCCCCCATTCATCGCAATGGATATTCCCAGAACAACTATTAGCGGAATAGCACCAACTGTTTGCCCGACTCCGAAAGCCACTAGAATTACTACTAAATATTTCCACCATTGATTTTGACCGTCGAAAGCACGTAATAAATGTTTCATTTCTTTCTAAATTTTCCTGAAGGTTTTAAGTATAAGCGAAGTTAAAACATTTTGTTAAACGGCCAAGTATAAGATTTCTGTGAATAATTGGCATTCCCTATCAACTATTATTCCGCTGCAGAGAATCAAAAAAAAGCTAAAAAATATCCCTCCCCTTTTTTTTCTAATAAATATTCACTTACTTTGCAATTCAAAGTACTTTCAAAATGAATGAATCAGAAAAGCTGTTAAACGAATTAAAAGACATCCGCAACATTATGGAGCGTTCAAGCCGTTTCCTGTCACTCAGCGGACTATCAGGAATAATGGTGGGTATCTATGCGCTAATTGGTGCATTTTTTGCCTACCGCATCGTTTATATTCAATTTCCATCCGCTGTCAGACAGGAATATATAAACGACACGCTCACAGCTGTTTTTATCATTGGAATTACAGTACTCGTACTGTCGCTATTCACCATTTACGTTTTAACGGTAAAACAGGCTAAAAAGGAACAAAAACCCATTTGGGGACCGGGCTCAAAACTGTTACTGATCAATCTGCTCATTCCGCTCGCAACAGGGGGAATTCTAACCACGATACTTGCATTTCGCGGATACTACGGCGTTGTAAGTCCGTGTTTCCTCATTTTTTATGGATTAGCGTTGGTAAATGCTGCAAAATATACACGCCCCGAAATTTTAAGCCTTGGACTAGTTGAAATCGTTTTAGGATTACTGGCAGCTATATTTCCAGGTTACGGCCTTTATTTCTGGGCCATTGGTTTTGGTATCCTTCATATTATCTACGGATTTATGTTTTTAAATCGTGAAAATAAAAATTCAGAGGCGTGAAGAATCCAATTCAAAATCTGAATAAGGCCTTTGAGAACAAAGTGAGGTTAGGCGTAATGGCTGCCTTAATGGTAAATTCGCGCCTGAGTTTTAACGAACTGAAAGACTTACTTGAATTAACCGATGGCAACCTGGCAAGCCACATTAAAGCATTGGAAAAGGCAAAATTCATTTCGGTAAATAAAACCTTTGTGGGCAAAAAACCCAACACTACTTACGCCGTTACATCAAGCGGGAGCAAAGCTTTTGAGCTGCATTTAAAAGCATTGGAAGATTTAATAAACAATCAAAATATTACAAACAAATAATTTTTTTTATCCACCTACTTTGTATTTCAAAGTACTTTTAAAACAATTAAATCATGGAAAAACAAGAAACCATTTTAGACCGCCTGGGAATCAGCTTTCACCGGACTTTATCGTTTAAACTTTTTGTGATCGGGATGCTTATTCTTATTTTGCTGATCCCCAAAGCAATGATAATGGACTTGATTGGTGAGCGCCAGAGCAATTCCTTTCAGGTTGTTGACGAGGTGATGAGCAAATGGTCGAACAAGCAGCTAATTAGTGGTCCCGTACTATTTATTCCGTTCAAAAAGAAAATTTACAACGAAAAGGAAGACACGTACAACGAAGTAACGCGCTACGCCACTTTCCTCCCCAAAGAACTATCGGTTAATGGAACACTACTACCCAAAAAGTTGCAACGTAGCATTTACAATGTTGATGTATACGAAGCAGAACTTGCTATTAAGGGTAAGTTTAAGAACATCGACCTTGCGAAACTAAACATCGCCCCTTCGGATATAATGTGGGACGATGCGCAATTGCAATTATCTATTAGCGATCTGAGAGGCATAAACAAAGGGCTGGAATTGAAATGGAACGACAAACCCTATACTTTTTCGCCCGGAAAAACCTCATCGCCAATCGGCCACAGCGGTGTTTCTATTCCGCTAAAGGAACTTTCGGCCAACAACCTGAACGGAATATTTTCGATCAAACTACAGTTAAAAGGTAGTCAAAGTCTGATGTTCACTCCACTTGGCGAACAAACTTCGGTTCATCTGGAGTCGACATGGAACGATCCGGGTTTTACTGGCAATTACCTGCCCGCCGACCGCCATGTTGACGACAACGGTTTTCAGGCCGACTGGAGTGTATTGCATTTTAACCGAAACTATCCACAACAATGGGTAAGCACTAACCAATCCTTAAATCAAAACGATATTGAAAATTCGAAGTTTGGTGTTGAAATGGTAAGCCTTGCCGACCATTACCAAAAAAACATACGAAGCGCTAAATACGCTATTCTTATCATTATCATCACTTTTGTCGTTTTCTTTATGTTCGAAGTACTATCAAAAGAGCACATTCACCCGTTTCAGTACATTCTGGTGGGTTCGGCAATCAGCATTTTCTATCTACTGCTGTTGTCTATTTCCGAGCACTTAGGTTTTAACCTCGCATACCTGATTGCTGCGTTGGCAGTAATTTTACTGGTGTTCCTTTACACGCGCAGTTTTATGCCAAAACTCAAAACTCAGCTGGGAACAAGTTTAGGTTTGGCAGGTTGTTACAGTTTCATTTTTATTCTGCTACAACTCGAATCGTTTGCATTACTAACCGGCAGTATTGGCTTATTTGTGCTACTAGCTGCATTAATGTATTCAACCCGAAAAGTAAACTGGTATAAAGAATAAAAATAACACATTTCCTCCCGACATATTCCGGGAGGAAATGTAAAAAACTACTAGTCATGAAAAACGTCTTTATAGCAAAAAGGCTACACAGCTTTAAATATGCACTTAACGGATTATGGCACCTGTGGAAAACGGAAATCAACTTTAGGATTCACATTTTAGCAAGTATTACTGTAACTGCTTTGGGTTGGCTCGTCGAAATTACCCGAACCAAATGGTTAATTATTATTATTTGTGTTGGAATTGTACTGGGGGCCGAGGCATTCAATTCAGCTATTGAGCGCATTTGTGATCTTGTTTCTCCAGAGAAAAATATACAGATCAAAATCATAAAAGATATTTCTGCAGCTGCAGTTTTAATCGTTTCTGTTATGGCTGCAATCATTGGACTATTTATCTTCTGTTAAAAGTCATAAAATCTATCCGGCGAGCTTGCTTTTAGCGGTGTCCCATATATCTTTGCAAAAAAATTGCACGATGAGCGACAAAAAATATTTTCCTCAGTTAAAAGATATAACCACCGCAAAGCACAACTTATGCGAAATAGTGCTTCACACACCACTTCAGAAAAACCTTAATTTATCGGAAGAATACAACGCTAACGTATTTCTGAAACGTGAAGATTTACAAATCGTCCGTTCCTACAAAATTCGTGGAGCCTATAATAAAATAGCCCACCTTTCGGATGCCGAGCGCAAAAAAGGAGTGGTTTGTGCCAGCGCCGGAAATCATGCGCAGGGAGTTGCCTACTCGTGCCAACTGCTAGGAATTGATGGCAAGATTTACATGCCTACAACAACGCCTAAGCAAAAAATCAAACAAGTAAAAATGTTTGGAAAAACGCACGTTGAAGTTATTATTACCGGCGATACATACGACGATGCGCACCGCGCCGCATTAGAAGATTGCCAGAAAACCGGCATGGCATTCATCCATCCGTTCGACGATCCGCAAATCATTGAAGGACAAGCAACTGTTGGATTGGAAATTTTGCAGGACTCTACCGAAACGATTGACTATTTGTTTATTCCAATCGGAGGTGGTGGTTTGGCCGCCGGAGTTGGAGCCTGTATAAAACAGATTAGCCCGAATACCAAAATTGTTGGAGTAGAACCTGCGGGTGCTCCATCGATGCAAAAATCGTTGGAAGCCAATACTGTTATAAAGCTGGAGAAAATAGATAAGTTTGTTGACGGCGCCGCAGTTCAACGTGTTGGCGATAAAACTTTTGAAATATGCAAAGAAGTGGTTGACGAATACCAATCGGTACCCGAAGGAAAAATTTGTACTAAAATTCTGGAGCTGTACAACCGCGATGCCATTGTTATAGAGCCGGCCGGAGCACTGTCGATTGCTGCCCTTGATTTTTACCGCGAGCAAATTAAAGGGAAGAATGTAGTTTGTATTGTTAGTGGCAGCAATAACGACATTACCCGCACCGAAGAAATAAAAGAGCGTTCGTTGCTTTACGAGGGGCTGAAACATTATTTTATTGTACGTTTTCCTCAACGCGCCGGAGCCTTGCGCATTTTCGTTGATGTGGTTCTTGGCCCCACCGATGACATTACCCACTTTGAATATTCGAAAAAAAACAACCGCGAAAAAGGCCCGGCTGTTATCGGCATCGAGGTGCAGAAAAAAGAAGATTGCAAAGGACTAGTTCAACGTATGGAAGAAAATGGATTTGTTTATGAATACCTGAATGAAAAAGCTGACCTTTTCCAGTTTTTGATTTGATCAATTGCTACAAAACAACTTAAAACCTGGCAATTTCACATTTCAGGCGTAGCTAGTTATCATATTGACTTGCAACATCGGCGAAAAAGAATAATTTAGCGTATCCTTAATTAAACCAACATCAAAATAAAGACCATCAGGAAAAGCAAAATCGGTTCTGTGCAGAAAGATTTGTTTTTTCAAGCCAAAAAAAGTCAATAAAAGGGTATGAAGATTCTGAAAATTAAATTACACTGGCAAATTCTTATCGCACTGGTTCTGGCTGTATTGTTTGGTTATTTTGCACCAAACACAACAGATTATACCTCGTGGATGGGCGATATTTTTCTTCGCGCCTTAAAAATGGTAATCATTCCGCTAATCCTTAGCTCAATCATCAGCGGAGTAACCAGCATGGGCGAAGGTAAGAACCTCGGAAGGCTGGGATTTAAAACATTGTTTTATTACCTGGGAACAAGTACACTGGCCATTTTAACCGGTTTAATCATCGTTAACGTGGTAAAACCCGGTGTTGGAGTTGAGCTTGGTTTTTCCCAATCGGTAGAAGGTCTGGCCGAAAAAGCAGGATCGGTAAAAGATATTCTTTATCGCCTTGTGCCGGATAATATTGTTGATGCTATGGCACAGGGCACCATTCTATCGGTGATCTTTTTTGCTATTGTTTTTGGCTACTTCATAACAAAAGTTGACGAGCCTTATAAAAACTCCTTAAAAACATTTTTCGACGCTATTTTTGAGGTGATGATGAAAGTAACACTGTTCATTATCAAATTCACTCCGCTCGGAATTTTTGGTATCGTAGCTGGAGAGGTAGCACGCAATTCAGAACAACTGGCCAACATTGCCGGCAGCCTGGCCATTTACAGTTTGTGTGTAATTGTCGGTCTATTAATTCATGCGCTTATAATTCTACCATTAATTGTACGTTTTATCGGGAAAGCAAAACCATATGCACACTTAAAAAATATGGCCACTCCCCTGCTTACGGCATTTTCAACATCGTCGTCGAGTGCAACACTGCCATTAACGATGGAAGCGCTGGAACACAACAGCGGCGTATCGAATAAAATTACCAGTTTTACCTTACCGCTGGGAGCTACAATTAACATGGATGGAACCGCCCTTTACGAATGTGTGGCCGCCATGTTTATTGCTCAGGCTTACGGCATCGACTTGTCGTTTACGCAGCAGGTATTTGTGGTGGCTACCGCCCTATTAGCATCAATTGGTGCCGCCGGAATACCAATGGCCGGACTGGTTATGATTACCGTTGTTCTGACTGCCGTTGGATTGCCACTCGAAGGAATCGGGCTTATTTTGGCTGTTGACAGACCTTTGGATATGCTGCGTACTACAGTAAACGTGTGGAGTGACAGTTGCGGAGCTGTTACTGTTGCCCGCTCGGAAAACGAAGAAACAAGTGTAGCAATTTAAAGGTGCCAAGCCAAAGAGTAGATTCCGCCTGAAAAGGCAAAAAGTCCGTTTCTTCTGTCAGGTTAGTATACTCCTGCATAATTTTCACAAGAGATTCATATTTTGAATAGATCTATGAACGACACAAATTCATCGGCAAAAAGCACTTTTTGATCTACATAAATAAATTTCTTATAAAGTAGTGAAGCTAGGCGAATTTATTAGCTTATTGGCAGAATATCAATGGATTATTAAAATAAATCACTTATCATTGTTTTGTAAATGCATTTAGTTTTACAATGAAGATCTTTAAGTACCGGGTTCTTAACCACATACTATTTTGGATATTTATATTCACTTTTTACACGGTTCCATATCTTTTGTCGATTGGATTTGCGTTTGAAGCATTTATAAATATCATCTACATCCCCATCGACATTATTGGCGTTTACATTGTTATCGAATACCTCATTCCGCGTTTTGTATTTAAAAAACGGCGTTTTGAAATCTTTATATTAGGCACAGCAGTAATCATTGCACTTAACATTGCCATATCACTATATATAAAGGTAAACATCCAACCTTTGCTGGGTTTTT
Organism: uncultured Draconibacterium sp.; assembly: GCF_963677155.1. Lineage (NCBI taxonomy): Bacteria > Pseudomonadati > Bacteroidota > Bacteroidia > Marinilabiliales > Prolixibacteraceae > Draconibacterium > uncultured Draconibacterium sp. The sequence goes on from NZ_OY781884.1 coordinate 707,269, forward strand.
GGGTAGCACGCCGGCCGCTTAGTACCGAGATCTTTTCCGCACTGCTTAATAACTTCATGATTATTGGTACAGCCACAGCCTTCAAACTCTTCCGGCATTCATACAATATTCAGTTAACACAATCCGAGTTAGAACGCAAAACGATTCAATCGGAACTTGGAATTTTACGATCGCAGGTAAATCCACATTTCCTTTTTAACGTACTGAATAATATTGATGCCCTTATTTATGAAGACAAAGAAAAGGCATCAAATGCCATTGTGTTGTTATCGAAGATTATGCGTTACATGCTACAAGAATCAACACACGAAATGGTTAAGTTAGATAAAGAACTTAGTTATATTCAAGACTATCTGGAATTAGCAAAACTAAGTTTTTCCGATCCCAATTTTTTAGAATTTGAACAAAAAGGAGCTCTAAATTCGCAACTTGTACCGCCACTTTTATTTATTCCAATCATTGAAAATGCGGTAAAACACTGCAATAAACAATCGGAATCGCCCGGCGTAAAAATAAACTTCTCCGTTTATACCGATTGTATTGAACTATACACATCGAACTTTGTAAAACGCAATAACTTTAAATTACCTGATAGTGGCACCGGAACAGGATTAAGAAATGTTGAAAAACGCCTGAAACTCCTTTATGGCAACAATTTTACTTTTGATATTAGAAAGGATATGGATAAATTTGAAGTGCACATAAAAGTGCCGGTATAAAAGAAAAACATGTTTTTATGAAAATGAATTGCATAGCTGTTGACGACGAACTTCTGGCCTTAAAAAAGATAGAACGTTTTGCCGAAAAAATTGATTATCTCAATCTTTTAGGTACGTTCGATAATGCTTTGTCAACCTTTTCATTCTTGCGAGAAAACAAAGTCGACCTTATTTTCCTCGATATCCAGATGGATGAATTTACCGGCATCCAGTTACTCGAAACCTTAAAAGATCCGCCATACGTTATTTTAACCACTGCTTTTGATGAATATGCGCTGAAAGCCTACGAATTGGATGTAGTAGATTACCTTTTAAAGCCCATACCTTTCGAGCGTTTTGTAAAAGCCACCGAAAAGGTTTATGCCCGCTTTTTAAAAGACCACAACAACCATACTCCGGCACCAACGCATCAACCGGTAGAAAATAACGACAACGCAGAATATACCTTTATAAAATCAGGAAACAAAACCGTAAAAGTTTATTTCGATAAGATTTTATACATTGAAGGGCAACGCGATTACCTGCAAATTCATACCGAAGACAACCGGATTATGACCCTTCTCAATTTCAAGAAAATGCAGGAATTGCTCGACGATCAGAAATTTATTCGTGTTCATAAATCATACATCATTTCAATCGATAAGATTGACTATATTGAGAACAATACGGTTAAAATAAAAGACAAACTTATTCCGGTTAGCAGCACCTATAAAATTGCTTTCCAAAATCTGCTTCAGAAAAAGAATTTCCTATAGCTAACACCTCCAATCCACTGACAGTTTTTAACAGGATTTCATGCATACACTTTCTCAATTTTTATAATTTTGCAGCTGTTTTTCAGAGTTTAAACCAAGTTGAAAGCCCAGTAAAAATGAAGCAAGTAGTCCAATTTTTTATTTTGTTTTTTGTTGTGGTAACGCTTACAAACTGCAAAAAAGCAAACAACGACATTCTGTACGATAAAAAGTACATCGACGAGATTAAACAAGTTAGAAAAGACTTCGCATTGTACATGAGAACAAATTTTATTCCGGGGGGCCAAATAGCTATTGCCAAAAACGGAAAACTCATTTATTCAGAAGGAATTGGCCTTGCCTCTACCGACCTCGATGTGAAAGTTACCCGTGATACCAAATTCCGGGTCGGAGACTTATCTGAAATTTACACCACACTTATGTATTTAAAAATGGTAGAAGACGGCACACTTATTCCCGATTCAACCATACAGCATTACCTCCCCGATTTTCCTAGAAAAAGATTTCCGGTTACCATCAAGAATCTAAAAAATCACACCTCCGGAATAAGGGAAATGAACTCCCGCGAGACCAACTGGCAGGCGACAAATATTTCGCTGCAAAAAGGTTTGGAAACTTTTCAGGATGATGAATTGATGGCTCCTCCTGGAGAATTCCACCGGGAAAGCCGCTTAAATTTCAACCTGCTTGGGGCCGTCATGGAAAAAGCATCAGGGAAACGATTCAATAAGCTGCTGCAGAAATATGTAACCGACACACTACAATTCGAAAATACCTGCCCCGATAATCCGTTTGCAACAATAAAAGGGCGCTCTAATTTTCACGATCACAATATTATTTCGCAAGTGGTAAACGCCATGTCTATCGATTTACGCTGGCGGGCTCCATCCGAAGGGCTTTTATCAAGTGCCGAAGATTTGGTAAAACTTACCGATATTTACCTTAATTCCGATTATCTGAACGATAGCACCCGTGCTCACCTTTTTGATCCTGTTGATCTGAACAACAATCATAAAGCACAATTCGCCAATGGGTGGATAATTTTACACGACCGCGAGGGAAATGTAATTTATGGTCGCGAAGGTTCTGTACACGGAGGTAGCTCTTCTGTTCTAATTTACCCAAAAGAAGAGTTGGTAATAGCAATAACAACCAACCTTACCCAGGAACGAAGCAACAATACAATATTTAAACTGGCCAACATCTTTCTGCCAAAACCGAAGGAAAGCGAGGAATAGAATTTTCTTTTCGGAAAGAGAATACTCGGTTTTTCATAAAAAGTTTTATTTTAGATACTTAAAACAAGATTTTTTATGGAAACCCTAATTTTTTTGGGAATACTAATTGGACTGGCTGCCGGAATTTTCGGAACAATTTATTATTACAAGAACCGGAACGAGAAACAATTGCACGACCAGTCAGTTATTCTACTTGATAAAATAAAACAGGTTTGCAAATTAATTACGGTTGAAGGAGAATTCTCGGAACTTTACACCCACCGCGACGAAAAACAGTTGTTTTTCAAACTTTTCCAAACCGAAAAACGTGCTTTACTAATTGTTAAAGCCAAAGTGATGATCGGTTTCGACCTCACCAAAATAAACATCGATATAAATCCGCATAAAAAACTGGTTGAGCTATCACGCTTTCCTGAGCCCGAAATTCTTAGCATCGACAGCGATCTGGAATATTACGACATACAAAAGGGAATCATTAACAAAATAAATGAAGCGGATTTAACCAATATGAATAAACGCTCGAAAGAATTTATTCGTGAAAAAGTGGAGCAAAGCCATCTGGTACAAATTGCAAAAGACCAGGCCAACGACACGATCTCGCTTGTACAGCAATTGATTGAATCGGTAGGCTGGCAATTTGAAGCTGAACACCGTAAATTAAGCGCTACCAAAGTGAAGGAAATTCTGAAAAACTAATTGAAATAACGCGCAAAATTTTCCGGCATTTCGTCCAGTTCTCTAATCTCAATTTCTTTATAAAACACTTCAGCCGCCTCGCTTTGTATTTGTATTTTCCCCTTATCCAGGGGCAAGGTTTCACCACCTTTAATGTAACGCGAGTTACGTAAAACCATTACCACCTCGCCGTTTACCATATGAATGCTGTTTCCATCATAACAAATCAGTTCCAGTAAATTCCATTCTCCCGGCGCTTTTTCATAATTACCGCTACGCAGGCAAAATCCCTGAATTTTTTCATCCTGCCCCATTGGCAAAAAAGGCTGACTGGCATCGGCAACCGGATTCATAATATATTCAGGAAGATAAGCGCGTATGTCGATGGCTGAAGTCATTTGGCTCCAGTAATCGCCCAAATGCCCTTCCATTACCTGAAACTCCTGCGAAAGCATCCAGGTACGCCAATACTCGACTCCCAAAGGCCCGATGGAATGATACAGAATACCCGAGTCTTTTAACAGGTTTTTACGCGGATCAAACTTTTTATCGCCCCATTTCATTTTCAATCGTAAGTGATAATTGTTGTATTCCTTCTTGCTTACCAGGCAGCCATAAATCTCGCCACTTATTTTTAAAACATTTTCACCATCTTCTTCGGTTACCGTAAAAACATCATAACCGTCCTTGTTTAATCCAATTGGCGAAATCAGTTTACCATCGGCGTCTTTGGGCTGCTCTCCATTGTACCCCAACTGGTGTTTATAACTTAAATACCGGTCCCATTTCGAGAGATCGTTATCCATTAACGATTCCCACTCGTTGGTTGTATTGCAAGCCGAAAAAATAACAGTAACAAAAAGCAACATAAAAAAATATTTCATGATCGTTGTTTGTATTTATTTCAAAGCTAATTAAAAGTAAACATTAATCACTGCTAAAAGTATGATTCCATTTATTCACAACCTCACCAACACCGCTTTTACAACTATGAATTACAACCTTTTAATGCCGTTTTTTAACCCTGACTTAACAAGAATCAACTTATAACTAAAAAGATGTTGCAGAACATAAAAAAGGCTGTACTTTTGCGGCGTCAAAAAATAAAGGGAACATGGGGTATACAAGTAACACGCTGATTATTAGAAGAGATTTACTAAAACAAATCGTCAGGCTTTTTGCCGATGGTAAGCTGGTTGAGGAAATCGACCGAATTCCCATCCAAATGACACCAAAACGACGCGAAGCACAACACCGTTGTTGTATTCATAAAGAGCGGGCGGTAATAAAATACAAGTTATTTCCTTTGCTGGGCTACACTGTTGACGATGAAAAAGATGAATTAACTCCCCTTAGTTCCTATGCCGAAAAAGCCCAAAACCGTACGCAGGTAAAAAAAGAAATAATGACCGTGGTTGACGAAGCCTGTACAAGTTGTGTAAAAGCACAGTACGTGGTGAGTAACCTTTGCCGGGGTTGTGTGGCTCGTCCGTGTATGATGAACTGCCCGAAAGATGCCGTTAGCATGGTAAATGGGCAGGCACAAATTAACACCGCCAAATGTATTAACTGCGGTATTTGCCAAAAGCAGTGCCAGTACCACGCCATTATTCATGTGCCTATTCCGTGCGAGGCAGCTTGCCCCGTTGGAGCCATTTCGAAAGACGAATACGGTGTTGAACATATTGACGACGATAAATGTATCTACTGCGGAAAATGTATGGTTGCTTGTCCGTTTGGAAGTATTTTCGAAGTGAGTCAGCTTATTGATATTCTGATGTGTATCCGAAAAGAGGAGCATACCACCGCTATTTTTGCACCGGCAATTCACGGTCAGTTTAACCTGTCGACCGGGCAAATTGAAAACCTGTTGAAAGAAATTGGTTTTAACGAAGTAATAGAAGTTGCCGACGGAGCACGTAAAACAGTAGAACACGAATCGGCAGAGTTTCTTGAACGCCTTGATGAAGGTGCACCGTTTATGACCACCAGCTGTTGCCCAAGTTATGTAGAAACCGTTGAAAAGCATGTAAAAGGATTAAAACCTTTTGTGTCGGATACGCCATCGCCAATGATGTATGCGGCCGATATGGCACGTGAGAAAAATCCGGGTACAAAAGTGGTTTTTATCGGGCCATGTATCGGGAAACGAAAAGAAGCCCGACGCAACGAAAAAGTTGATCATGTAATGTCGTTTGAAGAGCTGAATGCACTGATTGTTGGCCTGGATATCGATTTAGGCAGTATCCCCGACAACGAAACCCGCCACAATAAAAAGACTTTTGACCGTGGTTTTGCACTTTCAGGAGGTGTAGCCGCCGCTGTTAAAGCAGAGCGCCCCGAGGCGAACATTAAAGAACTGGTGATTAATGGTGTTGACAAAAAAGCTGTTGGCATGATGAAGGCTTACGCCCGTGGAAAAGCGCCGGCAAACTTTATCGAGTTCATGGTTTGCGAAGGTGGTTGTATTAATGGCCCGGCATCGCTGGGTGAAATGGCAGGTAACCGAAAACTGTTCAATAGTAACCTAAAATAGCTGTCATTTCGAATCGCGAAGAATGAGGGTGAGAAATCTGCTGTCAATCGAAACAGATTTCTCAGTCGTTCCTCCTTCGAAATGACAAGGAAAGGAAAACATGGATCAACATTTTCAAAATACAATTCTGGAATCAACCGGAGCTGCAAGCCTCTACAAAATTGAAGTTATTCAAAGTTTATGGAGCGGTTACGGCGAAATCGTACGTTTTGGGCTGAATGGCTGCGAGCTTGAAAGTGTTGTAGTAAAACATGTAAACCTGCCCGAAGAAGGATCGCATCCGCGGGGTTGGAACACCGACCTTTCGCATCAGCGGAAGCTAAAATCATACAAGGTGGAAACCGAGTGGTACAAATCGTTTAACGCAAAATGCGACGATGGCTGCAAAACGCCACAATGTTATGCGCTGGAAACAAAAGGCAGCGAAGTTTTAATGGTTTTTGAAGACCTCGATAGCACTGGGTTTGCCCAACGTTTAAGTGCTTCGGTTAACTGGGATAATATAAATGCCTGTTTACATTGGCTGGCCAATTTTCATGCAACTTTTATGGGAAACCAACCGGAAAGCTTATGGGAAACCGGCACCTACTGGCACCTTGAAACCCGTCCGGAAGAGCTGCAAGCAATGGACGACCTGCCCTTAAAAAATGCCGCAGAAATTATTGATAAAAAACTGAGCGCAAGTCCTTTTCAAACACTGGTGCACGGCGATGCCAAACTGGCCAACTTCTGTTTTTCAAACGATGGAAAAAATGTGGCAGCTGTCGATTTTCAATATGTTGGCGGTGGATGCGGCATGAAAGACCTGGCTTATTTTATTGGCAGCTGCATGAGCGAAAACGACTGCGAAAAATACGAAGACAAATTGCTCGACATGTATTTTTCTCATTTGCGTGAAGCCCTTCAAAAGAAAAATACCACTATTGATGCCGATTCACTTGAAAACGACTGGCGTAATTTATACCATGTTGCCTGGGCCGATTTTCATCGCTTTTTAAAGGGCTGGCACCCGAGCCACTGGAAAATCAATTCCTACAGCGAACGCATTTCGCGCGAAGTGATTGAAAGACTAGCGGTGTAAACACAAGTTTGTGTAACTTTAGCACATCATTTTTTTATTTACCGATCAATCCTGCATATGCTTTTAACAACTAACGACTTGCTTACCCTTTCTCAACTGGCTATTGACGCGGCTCAAAAAGCAGGCGCTTTAATTCGCGAATATTCCACAAAAGAAGTGGCCGTAAACAATAAGGAAGCCGCCGACAGTCTGGCCTCGCAAGTGGTTACCGAGGTGGATGTAAAAGCACAAAATACAATACTCGAAGTGCTTTCTCCGTCAATTTCGAAATACGACCTGGCATTGCTTACAGAAGAAAGTGTTGATGATAAAAGCCGTTTCGAAAAAGACTATTTCTGGTGTATCGACCCCATGGACGGAACGCTGGCATTTACCGAAAAAACTCCCGGTTATGCCGTTTCCATTGCGTTAGTTTCAAAATTGGGAGAGCCGGTAATTGGCGTTGTTTTCGATCCGCTAACAAACAACTTGTATTATGCAGTAAAAGATCAGGGAGCTTTTAAAAACCACAAAAGCTGGCAACCCGATCTGAAGCTGAAAGGCAAAAAAACTTTTACTCTGCACATGGATCGCACTTTTCTAAAATACGAGCATTTTGATGAATTTATACTCAGTCTGGAGGATAAGTTGCAGGAATTAAAGATCAACGAATTGCAGCTACAAAAACAGGCCGGTGCGGTTTTAAACACCATCTGGACACTCGAACAGGCTCCGGGATGTTATTTTAAATTGCCGAAACCAACACCCGGAGGAGGAAGCCTTTGGGATTTTGCCGCAACAGCGTGTATTTTTAACGAGCTTGGCGCTCCGGCAACTAGTTTCGATGGAACTGTCCTCGACCTAAACAGAAGCGATTCTTCCTTTATGAACCACAGAGGAGTTTTGTATGCGGGTAACAAGGCAATTTCAGATACGATTCGGTCTTTGCTGAGAACCAAGTTGTAGTAGTCTCCTATTTCTGACCTCAGTTTTTGGTTAACACTAAATCTTTTACGACAAGAACGTTTTATTTATTTACACCAAAGGCGCTGTTTCAATAACACAACACCTTTCAACGGGGCTTTAGCCCCTATGCCTTGCTGCTGGCGATTTTCCGAATGATCGACATTTCTCCACGCCCTTGTAACTCACTGATTAGAGGCTTCCTGCAGCCGTGTAATTGTCCAGCAAACTTGTTGACTGGCTTGTTGCAGCGCTGCGGCAAGCAAAAAAACGAGAGTGTTCAATAAAAGGGTTGAGTTTTATACCAACTATCCAGTTACTGTTGCCGCCACCGCCCAATCGGGAAATACGGGAACATCGATATCAAACACTAAAACGCCCCAGAAATACATTACCAGTGTGGCAACAATAATTCCGGCCAGGTTGAGCAATATCCCGGTTTTTACCATGTCTTTCACCCGGATGCGGTTGGTGCCAAAAATTATAGCGTTGGGAGGTGTGGCAACCGGTAACATAAAAGCCAGCGATGCCGCCAGGGTGGCTGGTATCATTAACAACAGCGGATTAACTTCGATGGTGGTGGAAAGTCCCGAAAGAATAGGCAGAATCATTTCGGTAGTTGCTGTATTTGATGTTAGTTCTGTTAAGAATGACATCATGGAAACATTAGCAAAGGTTAGTACAATTGGCTCCACATTGGCAAGTCCGGCCATTTGCTCACCAAACCAAACCGAAAGACCGGATTCTACAAATCCTTGTGCCAGTGCAAATCCACCACCAAATAAAAGCACAATATTCCAGGGTATTTTTCGCGCCGTTTCCCAGTTCATTATCCGCTCCCCTTTTTCTGATTTCGAAGGAAGGATAAAAAGTAACAACGCAATAAATATTGCCACTGTACCATCGTTGATGTACGACGGATTTTTAAACAACCGAGACCAGCCGGGAACCTCAAACGACTGAATGGTAAAACCCGACCGGAATATCCATAAAAAGGCCAGAATCACAAATAGAATCAATACGATCTTCTCTTCCGGTTTTGCTTTTCCGAGCGCATTGTATTCTTCGCGAAACTGGTTGATGTGAATTTTTTTCCAACTCTTTTGGGGCTTATACATGATATACAATAACAGCCATGCCATAATAAACAACAGCACCGTAACCGGAAGGGCAAAAATAAACCAGTCGGCAAACGAGATTTCGGGCATCTGCGGGAAAATAATACTTACAATTCGGGCAAACGACAAATTAGGTGGCGTACCTACCAGGGTTGCAACACCGCCAATCGATGCTGAATAGGCAATTCCCAGAAGTAATCCGATCGCATACTTCCCCATTTTCTTTTCGCCCAAACTTTCTTCCAGTTTCATAATTATTGAAAGAGCAATGGGAACCATCATCATAGCCGTAGCCGTGTTCGACATCCACATCGACAAGAAGGAGGTAGCCAGCATAAATCCCAGTAAAATTCGCCCCGGACTTATCCCAACAACGAGCAAAATTCGCAAGGCTATTCTTCGGTGCAAATTCCAACGTTCCATGGCAAAGGCCATTAAAAACCCGCCAATAAAAAGAAAAATCAGGTGGTTAAAATACATGGCCGAAATCGTCTTTCCATCAACCACGCCAAACAAGGGGAACAATGCCACCGGAAGCAAAGCCGTTACGGCCAGCGGAATGGCTTCCGTTATCCACCAAATCGCCATCAATAAAGCTATGGCAAAACAGTAGGTTACATTCCGGTTCTGCGGATCGAGATCGGCAAAAAGAATAACCAACAAACTAATAAGCGGAGCAAGGATTAAAGCCCACTGCCGCACTCCCGACGGTTTCGATCGTATTAATTCAGGCATTTTAGTTTTATTCGTTTTCCGAATTTAGTACAACCTATTGACTTTTCTAAAAAACTATTGAAGAAATTACTTTAATAAGTTCCAAATTCGTATCTTGAAGGGAACAAAATTAATTCGCATGTACACTTACAAAGCAACAGTTAACCGCGTAGTTGATGGCAACACCATCGACCTACAATTTAAAATCACCACTTTTCAGCGTATTCGTCTTCGTGACATAAACACCCCGAAACTTATAATGTAAAAAGAGATTCGGAAGAATATAAAAATGGGATGAAAGCAAAAGCATTTGTTATTGAACGGATATCGAACAATGATAACGAAGTGATTGTTGAAACGGACAAGGAGATAGGTAGATTTGGCCGCTATATTGGTATTATTCGCCTTGCCGACAACAAGCAAACCCATAACGACGAACTGGTAGAGAAAGGTTTTGCAAAACATGTAGAATATTGATTTTTGGTTTGTTTGATTAACAAAAAACATTCTATCTTTTGAACGCAGATTTGTAAAAAACATTTATGACTACACAAAGCAACAAGTTTGGAACAGCCCCGGTATTTCTTACCGCTATTTCAACAATTTTAGGTGCAATTTTATTTCTTCGTTTTGGTTATGCAGTAGGCACACTGGGTTTTTGGGGTGTTATGCTGATTGTTTTTCTGGGGCATCTGGTAACCATTCCTACGGCGCTTGCCATTTCCGAAATTGCCACCAACAAACGTGTTGAAGGGGGCGGCGAATATTTTATCATCTCGCGCTCGTTTGGGTTAAATATTGGTGCCACAATTGGTATTGCACTGTTCTTTTCGCAGGCCATTAGTGTTGCGTTTTATGTTATTGCTTTTACCGAGGCATTTGAATTCTTTTTTAACCTGTTGGCCGATAAATACGATTTTCTTCTGCCCCGGCAGGCAATTAGTTTACCCGTTATGGCTGGTCTGGCTTTTCTGATCATAAAAAAAGGGGCTAATCTGGGCGTTAAAGCGCTTTATTTTGTGGTGGCCATTCTGTTTATATCCATCATTATGTTCTTTCTCGGATCTACCGAGTTCTCGCAAACAGCGCATCTGCCTTTTTCAAAAGATCAGTTTCGGAATTTCGAGAATTTCTTTGTAGTATTTGCCATTATATTCCCCGCATTTACAGGAATGACGGCCGGCGTTGGTTTGTCGGGCGATTTAAAAAATCCATCGAAATCCATTCCACTCGGAACAGTGCTGGCAACGGTTTCCGGCATGATACTTTACGTTTTTATCGTTTATAAACTCACCATGTCGGCCTCCATAGAAGATTTAACGGAGCACCAGTTAATAATGGGTAAAATTGCCATTGCCGGCTCGGTAATCGTACCGCTTGGCCTGGCAGCGTCAACCATTTCGTCTGCACTCGGTTCGGTTATGGTAGCTCCGCGTACTTTGCAGGCGCTGGCGCTTGACCATGCCTTTCCATCGAAACGAATCAACCGCTGGTTATCGAAAGTAAATGCAGCCGATAACGAGCCACAAAATGCATCGATAGTTACTGTGGCCATTGCCTTTGTGTTTGTAGCATTGGGCGATGTAGATGCCGTTGCCTCCATTATCTCTATGTTTTTTATGGTTACTTACGGCTCGCTCTGTCTGATCTCATTTCTGAATCATTTTGGTGCTTCGCCATCGTACCGCCCTACTTTCCGCTCGCGCTGGTACTTGTCGCTGGTTGGTTTTCTGGTTTCTATTTGGGTGATGTTTAAAATCAGTACCCCGTACGCCTTGATGTCAGCCGGTGCCATGACATTGATTTATCTGTACATTAATCACTACCATAAACACCGCAAAGATTTTGCATCGCTTTTCGCCAATTCGCTTTTTCAGCTGAACCGGAAGTTGCAGGTGCACCTACAGAAACGTAAAAAGATGGTAAAACAGAACGAGTGGCGCCCCAGTGCCATTTGTATTTCTGACAAAACCACTCACAATAACCGCGCTTTTCAGTTATTGAGCTGGATTTCGTATAAATATGGGTTTGGAACTTTCCTGCACCTTATAGAAGGCTATTATTCGTCAAAAACGGTGGAAAAAGCCGACGATATGTTAAACCTGATGCTGGAAGAAGCTGATGAAGAAAACTATGTCTACATCGATACGATTATTTCGCCATCGTACACTTCGGCCATTGCGCAGGCCATACAAATTCCTGGTGTTGCGGGTATGGAGAATAATATGGTTATTTTTGAATACAACAAAGAAAAGCCTGACAACCTGGGAAGAATAGTCGAGAATTTCTCGCTGGTAGATAGTGGTGATTTTGATATTTGTGTACTGGCATCGTCACCTAAAAAAATGAAAATTCAGAATGGTATTCATGTTTGGATCAATTCGTTCGATACAGAGAATGCCAACCTAATGATTTTGCTTAGTTTTATTATTCTGGGACACCCGGATTTGAAAAAGGCGAGTATCGAAATATTTGTGGTTTGTCACGAAAACGAAGTACAACAGTCAAAACAGGAAATGAAAAAGCTCGTACTATCTGGCAGAATGCCGATTACCGAAAAAAATATCAAAATCATTCAACGCACCGATGAAATTTCCACAAAAACAATCATTAACAAAACATCGAAAGATGCCGGTTTAATTTTGGTTGGGCTAAGGGAAGAAATAGTGAAACACGAAAAAGAGAACACTTTCGCAGGTTACGATGATTTGGGTACAATTTTATTTGTTCACTCGAAAGAGCAGAAAGCAATTGAGTAGCGCAAATTAGTTAGTGCTGCTGAACAAAACAAAATATTTCGTAACTTCCGCTAAACGCTAATCCATATCTTAATGAGGGAGATAAACGAATTTATTACCAACCAAACGGGATTGAGTGTTGCCACTCAACACAAAATAATTATCTCGATCATCATCCTGATCTTGCTTTCAATTACCCGCCTGCTGATACTGCGTATTGTTTGGCGGCAAACACAAAACGTAAAAATCCGCTATTCATGGAAACGCACCCTTTCGTTTATTATTCCTTTTACGGGAATAATACTAATCAGTACGGTTTGGATTCATGCTTTTGAAGAGTTCGGAACTTTTCTCGGTTTATTTACCGCCGGTATTGCCATCGCTTTAAAAGATCCACTCACGAACCTGGCAGGGTGGCTTTTTATTTTGGTGCGAAAACCATTTCATGTTGGCGACCGCGTTCAGGTTGGTCCTCACACCGGCGACGTAATTGATATCCGGTCATTTCAGTTTACCATTCTCGAAATCGGGAACTGGGTTGACGCCGACCAAAGTACAGGGCGCATTATTCACCTGCCTAACGGCAAGGTTTTTCTCGAACCTCAGGCCAATTTCAGCACCGGTTTCGAGTACATCTGGAACGAAATAAAAGTGAACGTTACGTTTGAAAGCAACTGGCAAAAAGCCAAAGATATTCTGGATCACATCATTCACGATTATTCAAAAGACATCCACATTAAAGCACAAAAAGAGATTCAGGAGGCCAGCAAGAATTATATGATCTATTACAAACACCTAACGCCAATTGTGTATACCAAAGTAATCGATTTCGGCGTTTGTTTAACTATTCGCTACCTGTGCAATCCCCGGCAACGACGCGGATCGGAGAATATAATCTGGCAAGATATACTTACTACCTTTAATAAAGAAGCTGATATTCGATTTGCCTACCCTACAACACGTTTTTACACAGCCGGTGAAGCAACAGAAGCACAACCACGCAACCGTTAAGCCAACAGAATCAACTTATACGAAACTGCTGTTATGAGGCGTACTATCTTTATTCTCTCGCTACTTCTGTTTATTATTGCGGCCTGCGACGATAAAAAAGGAATAACAATGGATATTGTTGAAACGGGGTGCGCAAATGGTTGAAACCACTTTTACGAAGGCACCGGCGATTACAAACATGCAGTAAGCGCCTATCCCGAAAAAAAAAATTGCAGTATACTCCATTAGCAATGGTTACCTACTCCTACGGTTCGTTTTGCATGGCATATTCTTGTTCAACCGGTAATTTATATTGTAATACGAATTAACCAAAGAGATGTTAACAAAGCAGAGAAATCAGGCTTTCAACACTCTGTAAACAAACAAAATAACATTCCACAAGAGGGCTAAAATCATATCAATTGCACATCGTAAGGCCGTCATGCTGACTTCATTTCAGCATCTCTATTTATGAAAAAGATTCTGAGATAAATTCGGAATGACGAGGCAATATTTTAAAATTATACCACCAACCTTTTTATTTAAATTCTGTTAAACTTACAATATCGAAAAACAATTTGCACGCTATTAAGTTATACATATCGAAAAATCCATATGATTCGATAATCTTTAACAAAATAAAACAATGAGCAAAAAAAACGTTTTTAGAGGTGCCTCATTGACTTTTCTTCTTACCCTTATTTTTTCGGGTATCTCGTTTGGTCAAAACTGGCAAACCGATTTTCAGCAATCATTACAAACTGCAAAAGCAGAAAACAAACCTGTTATCCTGGTATTTTCGGGATCGGATTGGTGTGCCCCTTGTATGAAGCTGGAGAACGAAATCTGGAGTTCGGATGAATTCAAAAATTATTCGGCAGAACACTTCGTGCTTTACAATGCCGATTTTCCGCGTAAGAAAAAGAACCAGCCCGACAGTGAGCAGGTGAAAGCCAACAAAGAACTGGCCGAAAAATACAACCACAAAGGTTTCTTTCCGCTGGTGGTAGTTTTGGACGGAACCGGTAAAGTGTTGGGAGAAACGGGCTACAAAAAACTCTCGCCCAGCGAATACATTAAACATCTTGAAACCTTTGTGAACTAATGGTTCGCCAAATATCAATACTATTTGTTTTAGTAACATTGGGGCTGTCGGTTTATGGCCAGCAACCTTACAAACGAACGCTAAAACTTATGGGAAGCCGCTTCGACATTACCGTTGTTGCCAACAACGAGCTGGAAGGAAACGGCTATATCGATATGGCGGTTGCAGAAATTCAACGCATCGAAAAGCTGATCTCATCATGGGATGCGAATTCAGAAACTTCGGCGATAAATAAAAATGCAGGCATACAAGCTGTAAAAATATCGCCCGAACTTTTTGCACTGATCGAACGTGCTATTCGTATCTCGGAATTAACCGATGGTGCTTTCGATATCAGTTATGCTTCGATGGACCGAATCTGGCATTTCGATGGGAGTATGACCAAAATGCCTTCGGAAGAAACCATTGCAGCGTCGGTGGCAAAGGTCGGTTATAAGAACATTGTGTTGGATAAAGCGGCTTCAACCGTATTCCTGAAAAAAGAAGGAATGAAGATTGGTTTTGGTGCCATTGGTAAAGG
Source organism: uncultured Draconibacterium sp. (assembly GCF_963677155.1). Lineage (NCBI taxonomy): Bacteria > Pseudomonadati > Bacteroidota > Bacteroidia > Marinilabiliales > Prolixibacteraceae > Draconibacterium > uncultured Draconibacterium sp. Next base: position 722,400 of record NZ_OY781884.1, read on the forward strand.
TTATGCTGCCGACAAAGCCAAAGCATTACTTATGAGTAAAGGCGTAAGTGCAGGAATCATTAACGCTTCGGGCGATATGAATACCTGGGGCAAACAACCCGATGGCTCGTACTGGAAAGTGGCCATTACCAACCCGATGAACAAAAACAAGGCATTTGCACTTCTACCTATTAAAAATGGTGCAGTGGTAACATCGGGCGATTACGAAAAATATGTAAAGTTTAACGGAATACGCTACACACACATTATCGATCCGCGAACCGGTTATCCGGCACACGGGATTATCAGTGCTACCGTATTTGCACCTAAGGCCGAACTGGCCGACGCACTGGCAACATCAGTTTTTGTAATGGGTATTAATGTCGGTCTCGACCGCATTAACCAGTTGCCTCAAATAGAATGTATAATTGTTGACGATAAAGGAAATATCCATCAATCGGAAAATATTAAAATCGAAACAGAATGAGGATGAAGAAAAAAATTATTCTACTGGCCGGACTAGGCATGATGCTTTTCAGTTCGTGTACGGTGCTTAAAGAGTACGAAAAGGTTAATATAAACGATCCAGATATGGCACTGGCCGACCGCAAGATCGACAAATTCCAAACTACTTTTCAATCGTACAGAGAGGCTGCTTCGGGAGCAAATGGAGGTAAAACAGGTGGCGGCTGTGGCTGCAATTAAATCAAATTAGAAACATGAAATATTTATTGAGTTTATTATTGATTGGTTCAGTGCTTGCTGTTAGCGCCCAGGACGACAATGCTTCGGGCGAATACAAAAAACGCGTACTGGAGCATACCGAGATAGATTTTCTGCTAAACTATTACGAGCAGGATGGTGAAAATGCTGCTGTTACCGGTGGGCACGGAACCGAGGAGCTTACCGATGTATCGCCAACTATTGTTGTAGCCGTTCCGCTGAACGACGATGACGTACTGACTATTAACGCGAATATTTCGGCCTACACTTCAGCTTCGTCGAGTAACATTAATCCTTTTGATGGCAGTCAGCCGGCCGATCCTTTTGTGGCCAGCAGTGGTGCATCAGAATCGGATGTGTGGGCGAACGTGGTTGGTAGCTACAGCCACAGCTCCGACGATAGAAACCGATTGTGGAATGCCAACTTATCGGTTTCGGCCGAGTTCGATTACACCTCGTTTGGGTTTGGCGCAGGCCGCACCTGGCTTTTCAACGAAAAAAACACCGAGTTATCGTTGAATGGTAACGTTTATCTCGATACCTGGAAACTGCTCTATCCTATTGAGCTTAGGCCCCAGGGAGGCGAAGGTAATTCAGGGAGTTCGTTTCAACAGCTGGTACCCGGTTACGATCCATCTTCGTTTACCGAACATCCGAGCAAAGGAAGAAACTCCTACTCGGGCAGTATAGGTCTTTCGCAAATCCTTTCAAGCAGATTGACTGGTTATGTTTCAGCCGATTTTATTCTGCAAAAAGGTTTGTTATCGACACCGTTTCACCGCATTTATTTTGCCGATAAAGATGATTACTTTTACGAGAACTTCCAGCTGGCCGATGATATTGAGCACCTGCCCGACTCGCGTTTTAAAATTGCGCTGGGTGCCCGCCTCAACTATTTTGTAAACCACCGGGTAACACTGCGTACCTTTTACCGCTATTACACCGACGACTGGGGAATTACTTCGCATACAGCAAAAATTGAAGTACCGATAAAAATTACTGATAAGTTTACAGTGTACCCGTCGTACCGGTTTTACAACCAAACGGCAGCAGACTACTTTGCGCCGTACAACGAGCATTTGTCGACCGAAGAGTTTTACACCTCGGACTACGACCTGTCGAAATTTACGGCCAATAACTACGGCTTCGGCATTAGCTACACCGATGTGTTTACGAAAGGCCACATCTGGAAACTGGGTTTAAAAAGTATCGACTTGAAATACCACAAATACGACCGCGATTCAGCTTTCTCTGCATCGATGTTCTCGTTTGGGGTGAAGTTTATTGTTGATTAGCAAATATCTTCTTAAAATAAAAAAGCCCGGAGCTGTAAGGTTTAAATCTATACAACTCCGGGCTTTTTGCGTTGAAAACCGGATGGCTGTTCAATTCTATACCCCTCACCCTTTCGGGAACTCCCCTCTTGAGAGGAACCGCTCTTTAACGCATTGCTGCGGCATAATCAAAACTCTTACCAGCTCATCTAAAAACCATTTTCTCTTCTTACAGGAAAATGTCGACAGACAAAAGGGTAACGTTTTGGGTTAAAATATCTTTTCCGTAAAAAGGAAAACCATTAACAGCAGCAAAAGTATTTTTAAGTCATCCACAATTATTTTTAAAACCCTACGAAAGAAACTACTTTTACGCAAAAACAAATCATAAAGTATGAAAGGCTACGTACAGATATACACCGGAAACGGCAAAGGAAAAACAACAGCTGCATTTGGATTGGCTTTGCGAGCATGCGGAGCAGATAAAAAAGTGTTTATCGCACAATTTGTAAAAGGAAAAACTTACTCCGAAATAAAGGCGGTACAAAACTACCTGCCTCAAGCTGAAATCAAACAATACGGCAATGGATATTTCATTGTAAAAAAGCCCACCGATACCGATATTGAGTCGGCACAACAAGGACTAAATGAAATTAAAGAACTTATACAATCGGAACGTTACGATTTAGTAATTCTGGATGAAATTTTTATTGCACTTCATTATAAACTCATTTCTGTTGAAGCGGTAACAGAGCTAATTACAAACAAACCTGCCAACCTGGAACTGGTACTTACCGGCCGTTATGCCCCTGACGAAATAATTGAACTGGCCGACCTGGTTACCGAAATGAAAGAAGTAAAACATTACTACAAAAAAGGTGTACCGGCTCGTAAAGGAATTGAGTTTTAAAATTCACCCCTCTGCCAGCCATAAAGGCTGACATCTCCCCTCAACGGGGAGAAAAGAGGAATCCCTTGGCAAAGCCAAGGGGAATTATTAGATTAAAAACGCTGTTAACCGTTTGCCCCTGCACTGCTAAAAAATCGGAGTACCTTCTCTCTGTTCATTTCTTCAGCGTTATGTTCTTGCCCGACACTGATGCTCTTAGAAATCCGCAACAATAAGCTGGAAGTAACCTTTGTGCTTATCACGGTAAACTAATGTTCAATCCTGGATTAACATAAGATAACAATAATTACAACTTTTCAACACCTTTAAACTCTATATTTGACAGTAAATCAACATTATTCGGAATCATCAACAAACAAACAAAAAAATGATCAGAAAACTAATTATTCTCCAAATCATCGCCATCCTATTATTGGCCTTCAAAACCGCAACGAGTCGCAATGATGAACAACAGATTATTATTTCGGGGCAAGTATTGGATTTTAATCCCCAAAAAGACAAGATTGAATTACACATTTACAGGGTGTTCAATGACAAAGAAATAGTAGATGCCCATTTGGATTCTGCAGGTAATTTCAGGTTTAAGTTTGAAAGCCCAATTCCTCTTGAAACAGAACTGTTTTACGAAAGTAGTTTAACTGTTTTAACCCATCCCGGAGACAGCATCTTTGTAAGATTTAATGGCCACCAAAAAGTTCCGGACTTATTGAATACGGTTTCGTTTAGTGGCCATTCGGCAAAGTTAAATAACGACATTGTTGCATTTAAGAAGATGCTTTATAGCAATTACGTTCCTTTAAACAAGATCAGCCAATCACAAGCCATTATGCAATTTGATGTTCCAAACTATGAGTTATACATAGACACATTGCAACTAGGATTTGATAACTTTTTGAATGCATTTACCAAACAGGTAACTCCCTGTACAGAAGCGTTAAATTGGGGAGAATTTTATCTCAATCAAATAACTTCTGATGCTCTCGTTAGCTATTATTCCGGTCATCAGTTTCCTGATGCGTCCCAACCTGTCCATTCCTCTATTCCGGTAAGCTTTTATGACCGTTTATCGGATTCTACCCCTATTGATTTTTCAACCTTTTTAAATAGTAAAAGCCTCCCCCGATACATTGACAAGTACTGGCATTTCTATACAATTTATAATGCTTTAGCCGATGAATCTTATAAGCAAAACAACACGCAACCAGGTTATATCTCGCAAACAGTTATGTTTAGCGATTCACTTGTAAATGCAGGAATTATAAAGTATACTCCAGACAAATTGCTGCTACAATTAATTCTAATAGAAAAGGAATTGCGAAATTTTGAGAGATTGCATATTGAATCTTATGAGAAGAATAAAGAAATGATTAACCAACAAATTGTAGAACCTTTTTTAAAAGACATATTAAAAAACAACTATACCCAAACGCTTAAAAAATTGAATAATCCCCAAATAGCATCAAATGCCATTCTAAAAAAAAGTAAATAACTCCCCGGTTAAGGCTTTAATGGATAGCATTTTAATAAAAAACAAAGGAAAGGTTACTTACATTGATTGCTGGGCAGATTATTGTGGCCCTTGTTTGGCAGAATTGCCTAATTCGAAAATATTAGAGGAAGAGTTGAAAGATGAAGATATAGAATTCGTATACCTTTGTTTAAATTCAAACGAAGATGTTTGGAGAGCCTTGTTAGCAAAACATCAGCTAAAAAGCCAGCATTACTTTCTTACAAAAAACCAGAGTAAAGAATTTATAAAGGTATTTGGGATTACAGGAGTGCCCTATTATTTCTTAATCGACAAAAATAAAACGATTGTTGAGAACGGTTCATATTTGACACCCAAGGTAGCAAAAGAGAAAATTAAAAAATTACTGAAAGATTAAAATCGAGCTTTAAAACAGTGCCCTGTTGTACAGTCGTCTCAAATGTTGTACAGGCTGCAACTATCGCATAACAGTTAAACTTAATTTTCATAAAATACTCATCAATAAGCATTTTGAATAAAATTAAAACCGCAAAAATATGATCAAAGTAAAAAAATTTATCCCGGTTCTTCTTTCAGCAATTATTTTAGGAAGCTGCGCTGAAAAACAGCACGATAAACAAAACGCAACACTAACCGTAATCACCGGAAATGTAAAAAACCTAAACGTTTATCCCAATACAAAAGAGTTCACGCTAAACATTGTCGATTTCAGAGGCAAAAAAACTACTTTTTCCGATTCAATAAAAAGCGATGGTACTTTCAGGTTTGTATTTGATTTATACAAACCACAAGATATAACCATCGATCCAATAGTTGGACAAATTATTGCACACCCCGGCGATTCAATTCATATTGGAATTGACTTTGCAGATATTGGCAATATTCAATTCTCAGGAGATCGTCAGAAATCCAATACCGGTTTAAACAAGTTCTTAAACAGCAAATATTATGTACTTGGTTTTAATAATAGGGAAACAAACAGAATGGAGCTAAGCGAATTCCGGCTTTTCTGCGACAGTGTAAAGTTACTTACAGATAACAAACAACGTGAATTTGTAAAAAAATTCAAACCTACTCACGAAGTGATTGCATGGACAAAAGATTACGTAACTATAGCTTACCAAAAAGCACTGCTCCATTTCCCATTTCATTACGGGAATATAAGAAATCTAAAAAGTTTTAAAGAATTAGATGTCCCGGATGATTATTATAGCTTTTTAGAGAATATAAGCACTGATTTTTCTGATTCGATTGTGAATACCGCAATCTACCAGTTGTTGGGAAGTTATTCGAGTAATTACGCTTTAAGAACAATACAGGATACCACCCTTTCGGTGCAAGAATATTACCAGAAATTAGCAAAAAATTTGATCAATGAACACAGTGATGGATTTTTTAGACAAATGCTTATTGGAAACCTGTTTTACCAGAGATTGAATCAAAATGATCTGGATTTCTTCACCAACAACAAAAAACTGCTGGATGATAACGTACACGAATCGTCTCTGAAAATCCCGTTAACCAATTACTACAGCAACTTAGAAAAACAAATAAACAATCCTGAAATAAATTCGAATGCAACTTTATCGAAATTGACTGAAACGGCAGGCGAATCGCTAATCGATTCAATTTTTGCAAAGAATGAGGGAAAAGTTATTTACATCGATTTTTGGGCAACCTCGTGTGGACCGTGTAAGGCAGAAATGCCAAATTCAAAAAAACTAAAAGAAAAGTTAGCTGGTGAGGATATTGAGTTTGTGTATATCTGCATCGATTCGGATGAAAAACAATGGAAGTTGGCTTTATCCCAAATGCAACTCGATGGACAACATTATTATTGCAATAAGGAGCAAAGTAGAAATATTCGGAAAGCATTTGAAATAAATGGAATCCCGCATTATATGTTGATAAATAAAAAAGGTCACATTATTGAAGCTGGGAGCTACTTAAGACCAATGAATCCTCAGACGATTTCGAAAATAAAAACATTGTTATAGCAATAATAGGTACAGTATTGAACATGATAATAGGGGCCCTGGTGGCCCCATTTCACTAATCCCCTCGCGTGGTTAATATACCAGGGTATTACAACCTGGCAAATCCCGGAAACAGATGAATCGCGTCGGGGTTTATTCTACAATTCCCCGATCTTTTTCTCATCGTTTACCTCAGAAGTTAAGAAATGGAGCTCTGAGCTACAAACAGACTATTCTAAGCTTCAAACAGGTACCTCATAACTTCAAATAAGTAGCTATGAGCTTCCCATAAGTAGCTTTTAGCTTCAAATGAGTAGCCCGAAGCTACTTAAAGGCACCTCTGAGCTTCAAATAAGTACTTCATAGCTCCAACTGTTGAGCTCTAAGCTTAATAATTGTAGTTCTGAGCTTGCTAGATGTGGTTCTGAGCTTCGTGGATATAGTTCAGAGGTGAATAGGGGTACTTATGAGGTACAGGGGGGTACCTCGGAGGTGGGTAGAGGTACCTTCGAGGTGGGGGTAAGCAGCTGTTTTGTCTCCCTGACAAAGAGCGATTGATTTTGTAATGAATTAAAAACCGAAACATTAACCTGCATGTTATCTCTGGTTTAACTTATTAAAGATCACCACTACACAATTTTAATTCGCTAATGATTTATATAGTTTCGCGGGCCAAACAGAAATTAAAATTTGCGAAGTATGATTTGCGAACTGGCAAAAAAAGATATCGAAGAACTACAAACCACAAACGTATTACCGCAAACCACTTTTTGGGGTCGTATAAAACGCAACCAGGGTTTTATTCCAAAAGGTTTTGAGCTTACCATTTCGCGCGATTTATTGGTTACAAATGCCAATTCTCTCGCGAAAAAAGGGGAAGATTTGCTGGTACTGATAAAGTATGTAAACCCTAACGCTTGTTTTGCCTATGTTCCGTATGGTCCAAAAATGGAGCCCACTTTCGAAAACCAGGGGCTGCTTTTAGAGCAGTTATCCGAATCGATACGACCGCACCTGCCTGCTAGCTGCATTTTTATTCGTTACGACCTAACCTGGGAAAACCAGTGGGCCGCCGAGGATGATTATTTCGATGAGCAGGGAAACTGGATTGGTCCACCACCCGCCCAAACGCAGGAATACCGTTTAAACTTTAACACCGCTACCGGAAATGTAAAAAAGAGTATAGAGGACAACCTGCCTAAAAATACTTTCTTTCTCGACCTTACTTTAAACGAGGAGGAATTGATGTACAACATGCGCTACAATACACGTTACAACGTACGCAAGGCCAATAAAAAAGGAATACGGGTGCGCGAATACGGGTTGGAGCAAATTGGCGACTGGTATAAATTATACTACGATACGGCAATGCGTCATAATATGGCAATGCAAAGTCAGGAGTACTTTTCGTCTATCCTGAAAAACCAGGACAACAGCAAAAACGGGGTAACGGTAAAAATGTTAATGGCCGATATTGACGGACGTTTTCTGTCGTCGATGTTCTTGGTTTTATCGCGAAAACGCGGAACCTATTTATATGGTGCTTCCACCTCGTGTAAAGACAATTTAATGGCCAGTTATGCGCTGCAATGGGAGTCAATACGAATCTCGAAAGAATGGGGTTGCACCGAGTACGATATGTTTGGCTCGGCCCCTAACTTAGATAGCAGTCACCCGTTACACGGCGTACATATCTACAAAAAAGGGTTTGGTGGCGACCTCTACCACCGAATGGGATGCTGGGATTATCCTTACGATCAGAAACAATATGATATTTTTCGTTTGCAGGAAGCTCAGAAATAGTTTCTCGTAAATTTCGCTGAAAATCGCTGATTTATTGCATGGGTGTAATTCTGCGAAATTAGCGAGCCATCTACTCCACCCACTTTTTAAACACCAAAGTAGCATTGTGTCCACCAAAACCAAAGCTGTTGGTAATGGCCACATCAACCTTGGCATGTACACTTTTTTCGGTAATTATATTGATCGTTTTCGGGATTACCGGATCAATCTCAGTGGTGTTGATGGTAGGTGTTATTATTCCTTTTTCGATAGCTTTAATACAAAGAATCGATTCCACAGCTCCGGCGGCTCCCAGCAAGTGGCCGGTCATCGATTTTGAAGAACTGATTTTTAAATTTTGTGGATTTTCGCCAAACAAGCGGCGTATGGCATTAATTTCGCTGATATCGCCAATGGGTGTTGAAGTAGCGTGGGCATTCAGGTAATCCACCTCATCGGGCTTTACTCCGGCTTCATTTAATGCAAATTCCATGGCTTTTGATGCACCTTCGCCATCGGGGTGCGATGCTGCTACATGATAAGCATCGGAAGTCATAGCAGCGCCCACAATTTCGGCATATATTTTTGCGCCACGTTGTTTGGCATGTTCGTAGTCTTCCAAAATCAGTGTTCCGGCTCCCTCTCCCATCACAAACCCATCGCGGTTTACATCAAATGGCCGCGATGCCTTTTCGGGGTGCTCGTTATTTACCGACAAAGCACGCATGGAATTAAAACCACCTATTCCCATTTCAATAATTCCGGCTTCCGACCCACCGGTTACAAAAACCTTGGCCTTACCGAGTTTTATATAGTTGTAGGCATCCATAATGGCCGTATTCGAGGTGGCACAAGCCGACGATGTAGTGTAGCTCATTCCTTTCAAACCATATTTTAATGAGATCATTCCCGCTCCCATATTAATGAGCATTTTCGGCCCTAACATCGGACTAAAACGCGGCATACCGGTTTTGGCATATACTTTTACTTCCTTTTCGTAATGATCCATTCCGCCCTGACCTGATCCCCAAATCACACCAATATCGTAAGGATCGATGTTGCCCAAATCCAAACCACTATCCAACAAAGCTTCTCCGGTAGTAATCAATGCATATTGCGCAAACAGGTCGGTACATTTAATATCCGACCGGTCGAGGTGCTCTTTCACATTAAAGCCTTTAATCTCGCAGGCAAATTTTGTTTTAAAGTTGGATGTATCGAATTTGGTAATGGGCACTGCACCGCTGGTTCCGCTCACAGCATTTTCCCAAAATTCGTTTATATTATTCCCGATAGGCGTAAGTGCTCCAAGCCCGGTTATTACAACTCGTCGTTTTTCCATAATAAAACGGCACTCCCCTATTCCAGGTTATGCCTGATAAGTTATGATTTAGTTTCCGATTTATTCACCACAGCAATTCCTGCTGCAATGATTTTCAGGCAAATATAAGCACTTATTTAAAAGATGGAATTTATACCTCCACCAATTTCAGTTTTAATCCAGTTTAATCCGGTTCAGATGCAGTCCTTCGCTTTGAACAGAGCGGGCATATTTCACTGCCGGCTTTCCAAAAAGTAATACACCTGCTATTACATGATCTTCGGGAAGGCCAATTTTAACTCCTAATTCAGGAACGATATCGCGAATTATCCATTTTACAAAACCATTCCATAACGTTCCAATGCCGTTACTATTGGCCAGCAGTTCGAAATAGCTTAAGGCGATAGTGCCGTCGGTTTCGGGTGTGGCAACTGTTTTAGGTGCCGAGGCAATCAATAAATGCGGAGCATTACGGAAAATAACATCGATTTGTTTGCTGAACCACAAACGCTGAAAGTCGTTCATAAATGCCATTCGTTCAGGAAGTCTTCCTTCATCGAAAGCTTTTTTAATCCCTGCATAAGCCTGCTCTCTTAACTTTGCCAGATCATCCTTATTATCGACTACCGAAAGCAGCACCGCATTTTTGTTGTGCCCTGTTGGAGCGTAAGCTGCCGTTGCCAGCAATTCATGTATCAGTTCCGGCGCCAACTCATCTGCTTTGAATTTACGGATAGAACGACGCGTTTTCACTAACTGAGCCAGTTTATCCGGTTCTACAATATTCTTTTTAACCGGAATACTGTCTTCCGGATTCTTCCCGAGGATTGACAGTGCAGCCGTAGGACAAATTGCCAAACAATGCTGACATTTTATACACTGCGCTTCTTTACCTTCTTTTATCTCCGGATATTCACTTTTTGGATTGATTACCAATGTTGGGCAATCGGCGGCACACAAACCACATTGGGTACATTTCTGCTTATCTATTTTAAAATCGATCATTTTGGTTTCGTTTTGGTAATGCAAATATAGCAGTTGCGTCGAAAACACACTTTTTACATTTTCGCGAAAGACCTAAAACAAAAAACAGGTAACATTTAGCGGTAAATTGTATGAATTGTGGCAGATTTCATGGTTGTTTCCTATCAAACCGCTACGCAGTTTGAGCGGGTTACAAACCTTGATTTTACTACATTACCTACCATTACTTATACAAAATATTGGCGGTAGTATTTTTAATTTATCCCCATGTTTTTGGGGTTGCCATAACCATATCCTATATTTGGATTCCAGTATCCATAAGTCCAAATTCCAGCTGATGGTGTTGTATAAGTTGAGTTTTGCTGCCAATGATAAAACTCATCATTACTACTTTCATCACTTCGATAAAACCTAATTTCTAAATGCAAATGTGGCCCACCAACAGTTCCGGAGTATAGATTTTCAGATACGATATCTCCTTTATTTACTTGTGTTCCATCCATAAACAAGTTATTACTTTCATCTTCATCTAGGTCAATATGAGCATAAATACTTACTAGTTTCCCGAGTAAATTATTTTCATCATCATAAATATCTTTTGTAATTGTCAGATGATGTCTGTATTTAGGATTGTCTCTATAAGTGTGAACGATTCCATCGTGTGCAGCATATAATGTAACATCAGTTGAATTATTTGGGTGTATGTCTAAAGCTGGATGATATTGAACACCGTTTGTTACAAATCCAAAATATTTACCTATAGTGTAAGCTGTTTTTAGTTGTCCTTCAGGGTTTTGAAAAGGATGGTTGTAATCAATACGTCTTGCAAAATGTACGTATTTATTTATTTCATTTCTAAGACTTTCGTTGTCAGTATTGTAATAATTGGGCGTTAATAAATCCTGGAATTCCCCATTTTCATTTGACTCATACCAAGTATCGTCAATACTATTGGTAGTGTCATCGTTTTTACTACAACTGGTTAGAATTATTAAAAATACAATAAAGTGAATAATATGTAGTTTCATAATTGATTATGACTTACAAAAAATGCAATGGTTTAATTGATATTACCGCCAACTTCCCGCTAATCGCTACCAGTTGAGCTTGTTAACTCATTTTAAATCCGGTTAATACTTCCACTTATTAGCTAACCTCACCAGCGAGAGCATTACCGGCACTTCAACCAAAACACCAACTACCGTTACCATTGCAGCCGGAGATTGCAGGCCGAACAAAGCAATTGCTACGGCCACTGCCAACTCGAAAAAATTACTGGCACCGATCATTGCAGCCGGAGAGCAAATGGCGTGTGGTAATTTCAATTTTCTTCCGCCAAACCAGGCAATAAAAAAGATAAAATAAGTTTGAATAACCAGCGGAATGGCAACCAAAACAATAATAAGCGGATTTTTAACGATAATATTTCCCTGGAAAGCAAACAACAATACCAATGTAAGCAACAGGGCTATTATTGAAACCGGTTTAAACTTCGGCAAAAAGTTGTGCGTAAACCATTCTTCACCCTTTTGTTTAACAAGCATTTTGTGAGTAATATAACCGGCCAGAAGCGGCACTACCACAAATACAACAATACTGGAAACCAGCGTGTCGTACGGAATGATTATATTTGTAATTCCCAGCAACAATCCTACAATCGGGATAAAAGCAACCAAAATAATCAGGTCGTTAACCGAAACCTGCACCAGCGTGTAGTTCGGATCTCCGTTGGTTAAATAACTCCACACAAACACCATTGCTGTACACGGTGCTGCCCCCAACAGAATTGCTCCGGCAATGTATTCGCCAGCCTGCTCGGGCGAAATAAAAGCCGAATATATTTTTGAGAAAAAGATCCAGGCAAAAAATGCCATGGTAAATGGTTTTATCAGCCAGTTTACAACTAACGTAAGGATTAAACCTTTTGGGCGTTTGCCCACATTCCTGATACTTGAGAAATCAACCTGAAGCATCATGGGATAAATCATCATCCAGATTAAAATAGCAACCGGAATGTTTACTTTGTAAATTTCCATGTTGCTCAATACCTCTATGCTATCTCCGGCAAAATGTCCAATGCCAATTCCCACAGCAATACAAATTGCCACCCACAAACTCAGGTATTTCTCAAAAAAACCGATTTGCTTTTTGTTGTTGCCCATTTTTTGTTTCAATAGCCGTTATACAAAAGTCAACCTATAGTTGTGGTTTAATCTCTTCCTCGTATAATTTGTAAAAACGTTCTTTAATTTCGTCGCGTACCCGGATAAACTCACTCCAGATAAACTCATCGGTACCGGTAGCATGCGACGGATCGTCGAACCCGATATGCAGGCGGTGTTTTACTTCTCCGAAAAAAGCAGGGCAGTTTTCGTTTGCACCACCACAAACAGTAATTACATAATCCCATTTATCGTTCAAAAATTTCTGAACTGAATCGGAAGTATGCCCGCTGATATCGATACTAATTTCGGCCATTGCTTTAACAGCTTTACGGTTGAGTTTTCCGGAAGCTTCGGTACCTCCTGATTCAACCTGAATACGCTCATCGAACGATTTTAAAAAGCCGTGTGCCATCTGGCTGCGACAACTATTTCCTGTACAAAGAATTAATACTTTCATTTTCTATTCTAACTAAATATTACTGTTATTTACATTCAAAATCTCCCGCGTTCAGACCATTTAAGAACTGTTCGATTACCGCTTTTACCTCGGTAATTTTCTCCGGATTCAAACAATATTTTGTTCTTACTCCTTCAATGTGCCCCTGGATCAAGCCGGCTGCTTTTAACTCTTTAATGTGCTGATTTACGGTGGTTCTGCCCAATGGCAATTCTTCCGAAAGATCGCCGGTTATGCAACTGTTTGCTTCCGACAAGTACTGCAAAATTTTTAAACGTGCCGGGTGTGCCAACACCTTAAACCAGAAGGCCTGCGTTTTCAGTTCCTCATCGAATAAATCTGTTTTTGATTGTACCATTACTGTTTCTTTTGACGCAAATATACGTCAAAATAAATTTAGACGTATATATACATCTAAACAAATCATTAAATAATGGTAAACTGATTATCAGCTTGAAAAAATGGGATTTAGAACCACTCGCGTTTTCGGAAAATAAGAATACCGATAAGTGCCAGAACTACTGAAATTCCGAGGATGAGAAAAAATGCCCAACGATGCGTTTCCAGATTGTTTGGCACGTTCATACCGTAAAAACTGGCCACAAGTGTCGGGATCATTAAAATTATGGAAATAGACGCCAACTGTTTCATTACCACATTCAGGTTGTTTGAAATAACCGAAGCAAAAGCATCCATCATTCCACTCTGAATGTCGGAGTAGATTTGTGCCATATCAAGCGCCTGTTTGTTTTCAATAATGGCATCTTCCAGCAAATCTTCGTTGATCTCGCTAATCGAGCGCCGGTTACCATTTTTCAACTTGGCTAAAACCAGCTCGTTGGCTTTTATCGAAGTGATAAAAAACACCAGGCACTTTTCCATTTTCAGCAAACGGTTCAGCTCTTTGTTTCGGATCGATTTTTCCAGATCCTGCTCAATAATGGCTGTTTGCTGGTTAATATATTTTAAGTAACGCAAATAAGTATTGGCAGTGCGCAGGAAGAGTTTTAGCGCAAAATTCAGCACGTCTTTCACCGGGCGGATATTATCGCGGTACAGCGACGGACTATCGTAAGGCAACACCTCGTTTTCAACCTGGCAGATGGTAATGGTAAAACTATCAGTCATAAAAATACCGAGCGGCACCGTAAAATACGGAACTCCGTTATCTTTATCGGGTACCGGAATACGAATAATGATCAGCGACCAATCATCGTCGTGCTCAATCCTCGAACGCTCATCGGCATCAAGAATATCGCGCACAACATCCTGCGGTACATTAAAATCTTTAGTAAGTAGTTCTATTTCGTTGGCGTTGGGTTGCGTAACGTTAATCCAGCAACCGCTTTCCGGCTTTTCAATTTCGTTGTATCCACCAAAGGTTTTGAAAATTTTCAACATGGTATTACCTCCTCTGTTTTTTACCGGCAGGGAGGCAATGTGGCTCCTAGCGGTAAGAGTTATTTTTTAATTCTCGATGATACGGGCCTTCGTCCATATTAATTTTCGTTGTTTTTTTAATTCGCTTGCAAAGGTAGTTTTAAACGGCCAAACCCCGACCTTTGTTTTAAAAAATATGTTAATGAACTCTTAATACCTCACCAAACCAGGGTCATTAACAACTCGATAAGAAATGTTAACTCTAATTAACTTTAATTCTGTTCAACAATATATTTAATGCACTACCTTTAAACCCGGAAACAAAAGAAACCGTATGAGATGGATTTTTTACATAGTATGTTTTTTGCTTCTCGGAATCAATTCCGCAGGCAAAGATGTACTTCCGTCTCTGCCAACTTCGCGCGAAACATCTTGCGCTAAACAGATCAATCAGACGATCATAATCTCTCCCGATCAATTTATTTCGGAAGATTTGGATACCGAATATTTTGCTCCGGGTTCGGGAATAATAGTTTCGAACGAGCTACCTTCTTATTTCTCCGAGAAGGGAAAAGCTGTTGATGCTTGTCCGCCGGATGAGTACTCCTTTCTTTTATCGGCCTGGTTGATTGACCTTCCACCACCCTCTTTAGTGTGATCTAAAAGCGAGTATCTCTGTGTCATTACAAAATAATTTGGCAGGCTTATACTCATCTTTCATTCAGAGAAAAACAATTATTCACACTAAAAAAATAATCATGAGAACAATCGTAGATACTAATGAATACGCACAAAATCAAGCAATCCACCTTGAAAAAGTTAATGATAGTTCAAACCAGGTAGAAATAACAGAGGTAAACTATAATTCAGATAGCAACCTGGAACTTTTGCTTCAGTCGCCTTTGTTTATTCGTACGCCACGAAACATAAAAATTACGGAAGACCGGCTGACATTAACACTGGAAGAATTTGTTCGGGCCGATTACCCCGATCGTGCGCCGGAGTTTGCCTGGGCCAGCGTTTTTTACCACAGCTATGTACGCTTTCATCACATCTCGTTTTTGCTACCGGGCGATGATTTTTACATGATAAAATCGGCCGTACTTCCTGAAGCCCTTTACC
The DNA here is from genome assembly GCF_963677155.1 of uncultured Draconibacterium sp. Classification (NCBI taxonomy): domain Bacteria; kingdom Pseudomonadati; phylum Bacteroidota; class Bacteroidia; order Marinilabiliales; family Prolixibacteraceae; genus Draconibacterium; species uncultured Draconibacterium sp. The sequence goes on from NZ_OY781884.1 coordinate 737,962, forward strand.
TGAAAATTGTTTTAGGAATGGCGGATTAACACAATATTTTTGTTTTTTTATAACCATATAAACCTGAGTTTTACTTTAGAATACTTTCCCTTTTGGGCTTTGCTATTTTAAAGTAAAAACTCAGGTTAAGTTCATCGAAAGGGGGTAAGTCGCAACGACTACCCTCTTTCATTTTGTATCAATATAGTTACTTTTTAAGCCTTGATTTTTTCGTATAAGCCCAACAGTTTTGTTTGGTAAATTTCTTTAATCTGCTCTTCGGCTTCTCCAATAGGTTTTACCGGAATCAAATCTTTCACCTCATCAGCCAACATTCCTGATTTAAAGAAAATAGAAAGCGATTTTTTCAATGTCGCTTCCACTGCTTTTTTTGCTTCTTCTTCATCCAATCCGGTGGCTTCTGCAACTTTTAGCATTTCTTCCCACTGGAACCAGAAATAAGTAGGTAACATTGCTGAAACGATGGCGTACCCTTCCAGTTTGTTTTCTGTCACTTCGAAGTTTTTACCTAAAACTTTCACCAGTTTCAGAAAACTCTTCTTGGCTTTTTTATTGGTTTCAGGATGAAAAGACACAGGATTGTATCCCTTGTTAATAAAGGAAGTAGCATTAGGAATCATCCGAACAACTTTTGAAGTTCCCAAAGCACCGGTAATCTTTTCGATTGTTACTTTTGGAGCCAGTGAAAGTACCTGCGTATCTTCTGTAACAACATCTTTAATCGCCGCTAACGTTTCTGCCATTACCGACGGATGAACAGCTAAAACTACCAATTGCTGTTTTGCGGCATCTTGTGCCGACTTTGCAATTTCAATCGCCGGAAATAATTCTTTAAGCGCACTCAGCGTTTCGATGTTTGGTTCGAATACTTTTACATTCTCAAAAGCAACTTTTTTGTTTTGAAACGCCTGTAAAAAAATCTTTGTGATCCGTCCGCCACCAATAAATCCAATGGTTTTTGTTTTCACTTTTTTGAGTTTTATTGTTAGTTGAAATAGTTACATCACATAGTTAAAAATGAAGCCCACAATTACAATTCCGGTAGCAACAATGCCCACAAATGCAGCTATTAATTGCCACTTTAGAACCTTTTTCAGGATGATAATTTCGGGGAGCGACAGGGCAATTACCGACATCATAAATGCCAGTGCAGTTCCCAGCGACACTCCCTTCTCGATGAGTACACTAACAATTGGGATAATTCCGGCCGCGTTGGAATACATGGGAACACCCATTAAAATGGCCAACGGAACACCGTACCAGTTTTCTTTACCGAGCAGCGAACTTAGAAAATCTTCGGGAACATAACCATGTGCTCCTGCCCCAACAGCAATACCGATTATAATGTAAATCCAGATTTTGCCTACAATTTCGCGAACCGAATCAAATCCTTTCTGAATACGGTCACTAAAAGAAAGCTTTTCTTCTTCGATGCCCTCTGCATTTGCTTTTACACTATACACCCAATCGGCTACATATTTTTCCATTTTCAGTATACCGATCAGCCACCCTGAGAAAATGGCAATCGTTAAACCGGTTACCACATAAATAATTGCCACCTTCCAGCCAAACAGGCCAACCAGCAAAACTAGTGCGACCTCGTTTACCATAGGCGCTGCAATTAGAAACGAAAAAGTAACGCCGATGGGAATTCCTGCCTCAACAAAACCTAAAAACAAAGGAATTGCCGAGCACGAGCAAAAAGGAGTTACGATACCCAACAAAGCAGCCATTATATTTCCGGTAAACAGCGATTTTCCCTGCAACATTTTCCGGGTCTTCTCGGTAGAAAAATAGCTTCGAATAACGCCCACTCCAAAAATTATCAGTACCAACAGTAGCATTACTTTGGGCACTTCGAAAATAAAAAAGCGCAGTGTTTCGGTTAAATGTTTTCCGGCTGTCATTCCTGCCACATCATCGATAATTAAATCGGCAATATTTTGCAGGTTCATATACAACAATAGCCATACAGGCATCATAAAAAGCGGTAGTAACCAACCGTTTGTTTTTCTGTTAAAAAAAATCACTTTCTCTATCATCACTTTCCTATTCGTGTTTTTACGAACTAATTCTTTAAATTTTTTTTACGATCGATTCTTACTGTAACCATGGCAGAATAAACATAATGAGCATATAATAAATCCCCACACCAATAAACACCACAGCAATTATACGGCGAAACCAAATCTCAAAGGTTTTCATTTTGTTGTAAAGGTTACCGATTGAGCCTACGCTAAAAGCTATTAACCAGGCAAAGATGATAACCGGAATACCGGTTGCCACGGCAAAAACTATTGGTAGATACAAGCCACCGGCACTGCTAATGGTCATCGGAATCAGTATACCAAAATAAAGAACGCCGCTATACGGGCAAAAAGCCAGTGCAAATACAATCCCCAGCAACAACACACCCCAAAATCCGCTATTCGACCTATTTTGCATCTTCTCAGTAAGCGAGCCAACTCCCGGGATAGTTAACTTCAAAACACCTAACATAAAAAGGCCAATTATAATAAGTAACGGACCTAAAATTTTTTCGCCCCAGGTTTGAAAAAAAGAAGAGAACTCGAATTGACTGGCACCAAAAAAGAACAGCAAACCGATAGCGGTATACGAAAAGGCACGTCCTAAAGTATAAACCAAGCCGTTAAAAAATACTTTTTTCTGGCTGGTAATATCTTTACTAATGTAGCCAATTGCCGTTATGTTGGTTGCCAGCGGGCAAGGGCTTATGGCGGTCATAAGCCCAAGCATAAGTGCCGACAATATCGGAATTTCTGAATTCTCAAAAATTGTTTGTAATACCTCCATAATGAATTAGAGCATCGCGTCGATTTCAGACTTTAACCGCTTTTCAAATTTTTCGGGTTTGGTGCGCGCATTCATAAATCCGGCACTGGTAAGGTCAACCATTTTGTCGCCTTTTACCAACAGCAGGGTTTGTCCACTAATTTTGTACTTTTTCACCAAAGGATTATCTTTTTCTTTTTCACGATTAATCGACTCGAAAGTTACTTTCCCTTTGTAGTTTTCTTCAATCGTTTCTCTGGCTACTTTTTCCACTGCCTGGCAAGTAACACAACGTTTTGTTGCATGAAAATAGTAGGCTTTTACTTCACTTGATTGCGGAGCTACAGCACATCCGTCGCACGATGCATTCGGACCACTTTTAGTTGCACCCGCACAACATTGAGCATTTGCTGAGATTGCTCCAACGAAAAGCAGAATACTTAAAACACTAATTAATTTCTTCATAATAGTACGGTTAAAGGTTGATGATATTTCTTATTCAAAATCGGTTTCGTCGCTAATTACTACGACAATAATTCTTTTAACTCTTTATCTCCGGGAAGTCGTCCACTCAGAATTACTTTCCCGTCGACTACCAGTGCCGGTGTATTCATAACACCAAACTGCATGATCTTATAAATGTCTTCTACTTTTTCGATCGATGCCTCAACGCCCAATTCACTTACTGCATTCCTTGTCCTTTCTTCCAGCTTTTTGCACTTTGCACAGCCGGTTCCTAAAACTTTTATATCCATCTTTCTTTTGTTTTTTTAATTTATTGTTCGCTAAAACACGAACGATTTGCATAAATTTTTTAATCTATTTTCAGAAAATCTTTGAATAACTCCTGCGCTTCTGCCCAGTTCTCTTTGTTCACACAATATTTAATTCGGGGAGCTTCAATTTCGCCCTGAATCAATCCGGCATCTTTTAACTCTTTTAAATGTTGCGACAAAGTTGACTTTGCAATTGGCAGCTCGTCACTTAAATCGCCACTGTAGCAACAACTTTGTTTGCCCAGTAACTGCAACACATACACACGCACCGGATGTCCGAGCGCTTTTGCGTAACGGGCTAATTTTTGTTGCTGATCTGTAATGATTTTTGTTTCCATCAATTTTCATTGTTCGTTGTTCGCAAAAGTACGAACAGTTTTTCGAAATATGAATTTATCCCTACTTTTTTTACTATTATTCTTATGTCGCTTGCGATATATAATTTAAATACTTACATTTGCATCGTGTACGATATTTTCACGAAAGACAAATAAGAAAACAATTAAACAATGGAAAACAATTTTTATCAATTTAAAGCAACAAGCTTGCAAGGCAAAGAAGTTGCCATGGACAACTTCAAAGGAAAAACCGTTTTAGTAGTAAACACAGCCAGCAAATGTGGATTAACACCGCAGTTTGAGGGACTGGAAAAACTGTACAAAGAGTACAAAGACAAAGGATTGGTGATTCTTGGATTTCCGTGCAACCAGTTTGCCAACCAGGAACCCGGCGACGAAAAATCAATTGCTGAAGGTTGCCTGCTAAACTACGGAGTAACCTTCCCCATGTTTTCGAAAATAGATGTAAACGGAGAAAATGCACATCCGATTTACAAATATTTGAAAAAAGAACTGGGCGGAACTTTAGGAAGTAAAATCAAATGGAATTTTACGAAGTTTCTGATCGATGCCAACGGTAATCCGGTAAAACGATTTGCACCAACTACAAAACCGGAAAAACTGGAAGGCCACATTTCAAAACTTTTACAGAATTAAGGTTTTATAACCTGCGAAAATTAATCACAGAAAATGAAGCCGCTGAAGACACACTTCAGCGACTTCATTTTTTATCTTTGTACAAAAAATTAATAACATGGAGTTCGAACAGTTAAAACTCAGTAATCAGCTTTGTTTCCCCATTTATGCCGCCTCGCGTTTGATAACACGCACTTATCAGCCCATGCTTGATGAACTGGGAATTACTTACCCACAATACCTGGTTTTAATGGTTCTTTGGGAGCACGATTCCATGCCGGTAAATACAATTGCCAAAAAGTTGATACTTAATACCAACACGATCACTCCACTTTTGAAAAGAATGGAAGTGCAGGGCATTGTAAAACGTACCCGATCGAATGAAGATGAACGAAAAGTAACGGTTACCCTCACAGACAAAGGGCATCAGTTGCGTAATCAAGCAGCTGAAATACCGGAAAAGCTGGTAGCCCAACTTGATACCGACAAAATCTCGGTTGAAGAATTAATCGATCTAAGAAAAAAACTTAACCTCCTGATTAATTCGATAACAGAAAGGTAATTCGACAACTCCATAAAACTTCTCTGGTATTTCCCTCCCGCAATCACAGCCCCTTGCGCATAAATTTTCTAAATTCGCAGCAAATTCAAATGCGTAAAAATGAATCAGCGATTTCTTCTCCTTATAGGATTGATCCTTATTTTTCAAGCCTGTAACACCGGCACATCAAAATACATTGCCAATAACGGAACTATTTACGGTACTTACTACAACATTAAATACGAAAGCCCAAACGGCGAAAACCTGCAGACCGAAATTGATGAAGAACTGCAACGCCTGTCGCGCATCTTTTCGCATTACGATAAAGAGGCAACCATTACAAAAGTAAATAACAACAAACCAGTTGATCTTGAGCCAGAATTTGTAACCTGTTTCGTACGAGCTGAAGAAATTGCGAAAATTACCAATGGTGCTTTTGATATTACTGCAGGTCCGCTGATCAACGCATGGGGATTTGGCCCTGAAGACCGACAGAAAATGACGGATGAGAAGGTTGATTCGTTAAAGCAAATTTGTGGTTATGAAAAAATTCGCCTCGAAAATGGCAAAATCATAAAAGAAAATTCGCACATGACAATAAATATGAGTGCCATTGCCAAAGGTTACACCTGCGATTTGATTGGTAAGTTTCTGCAAAAGAAAGGCTGCCTGAACTACATGGTTGATATTGGCGGCGAAGTTGTAGCAAAAGGATTAAACGATAAAAGCAAAGTGTGGACGATCGGGATTCGCGAACCGATTGAAAATCCTTTCGAAAACGAGTTAAGTGCAGCTTTAATGCTGGAAAACCGCGCCATGGCAACATCAGGTAATTACCTGAACTTTTATGAAGAAGACGGCAAAAAATATGCGCATACCATCGACCCCATTTCAGGATATCCGGTGCAGCACAGTTTATTAAGCGCCTCGGTAGTTGCCAATGATTGTATGACTGCCGATGCTTTTGCCACCGCGTTTATGGTAATGGGTAAAAATGCAGGAATTGAAATTGCCCGTCAGGTACCGGGAATGGAAATCTATTTTATTTATGCCGACGAAAATGGTGAGAACCAGGTTTACATGTCGGAAGGTTTTAGCAAAATGTTACGAAAATAAAAGAAAGAATATTTACCATATTTTTTGAAACTCTCAAACAAAAATGTGAGATCGATTAAATTCGAACTTTTTCCTGCCCGAGGCTTTCATCTTTGCCTTGAAGCAAAGACGAAACAGAAAGTTCAAGGCTCCTTTTAATCTTCACCCTCCATTTTCATAAAACTTAAGTTCGGACGGGTGATCTCCTCAATTCTTCGGAGCTTCCCGCTCTCACTAATGTTTTATTTCAATTACGGGCTTAATCAAAAGAGGCCGTTCCGCTTATGCAACTTTTGTAGTTTTTTACACATCACTTCGGAGCATTGGCCTCGGACGGTGAGCCGGAAAACAAGTGGTGACAGCGTTAAAAAATTACTGATGTTTGAGGAGTAACGACGAGTTTCAGGAATTTTAGCAGTCATCGCGTAGTTTTTCCGTGCGAAGCGGACGTAGCCTTGACTTTTGTGTTTACTATTTGTGTTAACACAAATAGTAAAATCCGCCCGATAGGGCACAAACCGAATAATTAATCCAGCGAATAAAATATGCTTTCTTTGAGTAGAAGTAAATAGACATAAAAAAAGCCGGTTACTTACCGGCTTCTGTATCTGATGCTAAATTCAGCTTTTTGAATTGCAGTTCTTTTCGGGCATCTCGTTGTGCTATTTTATCCTGCGTTGTTGCACAATAAACACCGTTTTTCTTTAAATGAGCATTTCCTCCAACATGTGTATTCGGAAATTTTCCACCTTTAAGAAAAACAATCCTCATCGCCATTCCCAACATTCCAATACCTAATAAGGCAACTGCCAATAAAACTACTTTTAAAATTTCCATATCCTATCCCTTTCAAACTTTACATTGCAAAATTAAAGTTTTCCAATTAACTAACCCTATCTAAATAACTAATTTAACGGCAAATTGTTGCTGTTTATCTAAAAGTTTCGCCGCTTTGCAAGTCAATTTTGTAAATTCATCGAAACAAAAAACAACAAATCATGGAAAAACACATTAATGTAGTGGCAACACTACAAATTATCTACAGCATTTTAGGGTTAATTTTAGCCGCCACCATTTTTATTCTGTTTCATGTAATCGGTACTATTGCTAACGAACACGAAGCAAAAATTGTACTCTCTATTATTGCCAACGTATTTATGATTATTGCTTTTATTGTGAGTTTGCCGGGAATTTTGGCTGGAATAGGTTTATTCAAACGTAAAGAGTGGGCACGAATTCTTACCCTCATCATTTCTGTACTGAATCTGTTTAGTTTCCCTATTGGAACAGGCATCGGTGTTTATTCAATTTGGGCACTGGTACAACCCGAAAATGTGGCAGCTTTTAAAAATTAACTCCAGGAAAAATCTTTTTCTATTTTTACAAAAAACAATATTTTCAACATGAACCTCATTCAACTGAAAGAAAGTACGGAAGAAAAAAAACGCATTGAAAAACTTTTAAATCGCACTCAAAAAGAACTTACTCAGGAACAAAACAAGTTAATTCAACTCAATAAAAAACAACAAAAGGAGTTTGAAGATGTAAAACGATTGGAAGAAGGAGGAATAGCCGGCCTTTTTCACGAAATTTTAGGAACAAACGAGAAGAAGCTTGATAAAGAACGGCAGGAATATCTGGCTGCCAAACTTAAATATGAGAATTGCCAAAAACAGATCGACAAGCTAAAGCAAGAGATTGAAAGACTAAGCCACGAGCTCGAACAATGCGGAAATCCCGAAAAAGATTACAAAGAGCTACTATCTGCAAAAGAACAGCAATTAAAAGCCGCAAACAATGGCAAACTTCAAAAATATGAAGAACTGCTTGGCCTCTATTTTTCGCAAAAGAAAGAAGTAAAAGAAGCTATAGATGCAGGAAAAATGGCCATTAAAGGTTTAAAGCTTACACTTGAATCAATACGTAAAGCACAAAACTGGGGAACATTTGATATGCTTGGCGGAGGGCTTTTGGTAACCGCATTAAAACATTCGAAAATGAACGATGCCAAAGCGCTGATACATGATGTGCAATACTGGCTGCAAAAATTTAACCGCGAACTCAAAGATGTTCGAGTAGGGCAAACAGACACAATGGATTTGCAACTGGACGGCCTGACAACATTTGCCGATTACTTTTTCGACAACCTCATTACAGACTGGGTTGTACAAAGCAAAATCAATCGTTCGTACGATGGATGTTTAGAAGTATTAAATCAGGCTACCCGAATTGTTCAACAACTGCAGACAGCCGATTCCTCTTTAAGCATTAAATATAAAGCAACCCAAAAAGAATTGACCAACTATATGGTACAGGCTTAAATAATCAATTTTATTACTTTTACATTTGCTTGAATGTAAAAATTATGGTTCAATACGAAATAAGAGTAACAGGACGGGTTCAGGGAGTTGGTTTTCGCTACTACGTGCAGCAACAGGCCAAATTACTAAATGTTACCGGCTGGGCGCGCAATACAGTTGATGGTGGCGTTATGGTTGTGGCACAAGGCCCCGAACCGGCTGTTAAAACATTGATTGATTACCTTTGGGTCGGGCCTCCCCTCTCCCTCGTAAAAAGTGTTCACCCCGCCGAACTTCAGGTTATTGAATCGTATTCCAACTTTGAAGTCAGGTATTAATGGTTAATCCTTATTCACAAAAGTCATTTTGAAAAACTAAACCACACAAAATTGGAAAAGCTTAACTACCATATGAGCCCGGAGCAGTTTCGGAAAGAGGGCAAGAAAATAATCGACTGGATTGCTGATTATTACGAACAGATTGAAGATTATCCTGTTCTTTCGCAGGTAAAACCAGGCGACATTCTGAACTCGCTACCGGATGCAGCACCTCAGCAAGGCGAAGGTTTCGACGAAATGATTAAAGATCTGAATGAAAAAATTTTGCCGGGAATAACACATTGGCAATCACCCAACTTTTTCGCCTATTTTAATGCCAACACTTCTTTTCCATCCATTTTAGGCGATTTAGTTTCGTCCGGACTTGGCGTGCAGGGAATGTTGTGGGCTACCAGTCCGGCTGCTACCGAAGTGGAAACCAGAATACTCGACTGGCTAGCTGATATGATGGATATGCCTGAACAATTCCGGTCTACGTCGTCGGGAGGAGGCGTTATTCAGGATACGGCATCAACAGCTGCCTTAACGGCGATTATTGCTGCACGGGAACGAGTTACCTCGTTTAAAACCAACGAAGACGGACTGGATAAAAAGCTGGTTGCTTATGTTTCTTCGCAAACGCATTCTTCGGTAGAAAAAGGGATTAAAATTGCAGGAATTGGTCGAGCAAATCTTCGTCTGATCGACGTAGATGAAAACTGCTCGATGCGCACCGATCTGCTTGAACAACAAATAAAAGAAGATCGCGCGAACGGTCTAATTCCATTTTTTGTTTGCGGAACTATTGGCACAACATCGTCAACTGCCATCGATCCGCTACCCGAAATCGGCAAGATCAGCAACCAAGAAAAATGTTGGTTTCATATTGATGCCGCCTCGCTGGGAACGGCCATGCTTTGTCCTGAATTCCGACATTTGGCTAACGGCGTTGAGTTAGCCGATAGTTACAGTTTTAATCCGCACAAATGGATGTTCACGAATTTCGACTGTAATGTTTTTTGGGTAGCAAACCGACACGAACTAATCAATACTTTTTCCATTCTGCCTGAATATTTGCGAAACAAAGCTACCGAATCGGGCGAAGTGTTTGATTACCGCGACTGGCACATTCAACTGGGCAGACGTTTCAGGGCACTAAAACTGTGGTTTGTAATTCGCCACTATGGCGTTGAAGGACTTCAACACCTTATTCGTGAACACGTTCGATTAGCCAAAGAGTTTGAATGCAGGGTAAACGATTCAGAAGATTTCATTGTAGTTGTACCAACTACAATGAACCTGGTTTGCTTTCGCCACAAATCAGACGATGCATTTAACCTGAAACTGATGAACACCATAAACGATGCAGGAAAAATCTTTTTTACCCACACAAAGTTAAACGGCCAGGTTATACTTCGAATGAATATCGGGCAAACGCACATTGAAGAAAAACACGTAAAAAATGCCTGGAAGATAATTCAGAAAACTGCTAAAGAGTTAGAATCGAGTACGTAAAACTACTTCTGCACTTCCTTCTTGTAAAATTTGCAAACTTCCGTTAATCCGCATTTCTCACACTTGGGTTTACGCGCCAGGCAAGTGTATCGCCCATGCAAAATCAGCCAGTGATGCGCTTTGGGAACCAATTCTTCCGGAATGTATTTCATCAACTGCATCTCGGTTGCCAACGGTGTTTTGGCATTTGTACTTAAACCAATACGAGCTGCAACTCTAAAAACATGTGTATCAACAGCCAGTGCCGGTTTATTGTACACTACCGAAGCAATAACATTTGCGGTTTTTCGTCCAACACCGGGTAGTTTTTGCAGATCGTCAACATCGCTCGGAACTTCTCCATCAAACAACTCAATAAGCTTTTGCGCCATTCCAACCAGATGTTTCGCCTTATTATTCGGATACGAACAACTTCTGATGTAATCAAAAACTTCGGCGGGCTCTACTTCTGCCATTTTGTAGGGTGTCGGAAACCGTTTCAGCAATTCAGGCGTAATTTGATTCACCCGTTTATCTGTGCACTGAGCCGATAAAATTACTGCAACAATCAACTCAAACGGATTGCCGTAATCGAGCTCTGTTTCAGCAATTGGCATTGATTTTTCAAAATAATCTATAATGTATTCAAAGAGTTCTTTCTTTCTCATTTTTCAATTTTTTTCAAAAATAATTGATTTTTTTTCACTTAAGGTGTAACAGAATTGATAAAACACCGTCATATGTACAAATGCTTAAGCATCATTTCTCCCCTTTTATGAAATGATTTTAAGTAATAATTAAACAGCAAAATAAAAAGCCGGTTCATGCTGGCTTTTTCTTTTCCGTAGGTTATCAAAACTTCATCGTGAATAAAAAATGCCCAGAAAATTCCACTTCACCTAAAAATCAAGCAGATAAATTCTATTTTTGTTGAAATTGTGAAGGAGGAATCGTTTTGAAGAGAAGAATTTACGTAGTTGTGGTGGTAGTTGGATTGGCAATTCTGGCTTTCAAATTACAGTCGTTTGTAGGAACGGAAAAGGCAGAAGCACAAGCCAAACAGGAAGTTGCTGCTGTTGAGTCCGAGTATAATCCCGTTGTTGAGATTGAAAATACAGTTACAAGTTTCGATAGTTTACTGGAACAAAATTTAAAAGAATCGGGAACTGTTGGAGCGGCAGCAGTAATTACCTACAAAGGAAAAATTGCGCTGGTGAAATGTTTTGGCGTTCGAAAAGCCGGAGAGAAAAATCCGGTGAACGAAAATACTGTTTTTCGACTGGCTTCGGTTTCAAAATCGGTAACCGGAGTTTTAGCCGGAATTCTTGACGAAGAAAACATTGTAAAACTCGACGATCGTATTGTTGACTACCTTCCCAATTTCAAGCTAAAAAATCCGGAATATACCAATCAACTTACTGTTCGTCATTTACTAAGCCATACTTCAGGATTAATTCCTCATGCTTATGATCTGATGGTAGAAGATAAAGTGCCGCTGGAAAAGATTATTGAGCGTTTAGACCAGGTTGATCAGACAGCCGCTCCCGGGCAACTTTATGGCTACCAAAATGTAGTTTACAGTATTTACGATCCGATTACTTGTGCAAAAACGCATCAAACTTTTGAGTCGGTGATCAAAGAAAAACTGTTTCAACCATTTGGAATGGCTGATGCTTCGGTGAATTTTGAAGATTTTAAAAACAACAATAACAAAGCATATCCGCATTACAATCGGGGGCACAATCATTACAGCCCAATGCGCCTTAACGACCGTTATTACACCACTGCTCCGGCAGCCGGTGTTAACGCCAGCATTTCCGACCTTGGACATTTTCTATGTGCGTTAACCGATGATAATTCAGAAATATTTGATACAAAAGCACGCCAAACAGTATTTACACCGCAGGTAAACTCGCCGTTAAAACGCACCTATTTCCGTAGTTGGGGCCACGATGTAAAATCAAAGCGTTATGGTATCGGCTGGCGAATTGTAGATTACAAAGGCAGAGAAATTGCCTACCACGCCGGCTATGTTTTGGGTTATAAAGCTGAAATTGCCCTTTGCGACGAGGAGGATATTGGCATTGCCATTTTAAGCAATTCGCCAAACAGTGCCACAGCTAAAAACATTCCTACTTTCCTGAATATGTTGTTTGATTACAAAGAAAAAATAGCCCTTCAAGAACAAGAGAATGAAGATTCTCCTGAAAACAAATCATAAAACATGAAACCATTTTTACAAGCTGAAAACCTCTCGAAACGTTGGGGAGAGTTGATGCTATTCGAAAATATATCCTTTACCGTTTTTGAAGGGGCAAAAGTTGCACTCATCGCAAAGAATGGAACAGGAAAGTCCTCACTCCTAGATCTTCTGGCCGGGAAAGAATCGCCCGATGAAGGTGTTATCACCCTCACCAACGATGTTAAAATGGGTTATTTCGAGCAGATTCCCAACCTGAATCCGAACAACACCGTTATTGAAGAGGTTTTTGAAAGCGACAACGAAAAGATAAAAACGGTAAAAGCTTTCGAGTTGGCTGTAAGCCAAAATAAACAGGATGAGATCACAGCTATTTCGGCAAAAATGGATGAGCTAAATGCCTGGGCTGTTGAAGTTGAAATTAAGCAAATCCTGACAGAACTGAAAATTAGTTTTTTGGAACAGAAAGTTTCAGAGCTTTCCGGAGGGCAGCAAAAACGATTGGCACTGGCAAAAGTACTGATTAACCAACCCGACTTACTGATTCTTGACGAGCCCACCAATCACCTCGATCTGGAAATGATTGAATGGCTGGAAGCGTATCTCGAAAAAACAAAATCCACCTTGTTAATGGTAACGCACGACCGCTATTTCCTTGATCGTGTTTGTAACGAGATCATCGAAATGGAGGATAACCAAATCTACCGTTACCAAGGCAATTACACATATTTTTTGGAAAAGCGCGACGAACGTATCGCCATGCAACAGGCCAGCATTACCAAGGCAAAAAACCTGATGCGCACCGAAATTGAATGGATGCGCCGAATGCCAAAAGCACGAAGTCACAAGGCAAAATACCGTGTTGACTCGTTTCAGGATTTGAAAGAAAAAGCCTCGCAAAATATTCGCGACGACAAGGTGGAAATGAGCGTAAAATCGGCGCGACTGGGTAAAAAGATTGTTGAACTGGAACATGTTTCAAAATCTTTCCCCGGAGTTAAACTAATCGAAGATTTTTCGTATAAATTCCAACGTTTTGAAAAAGTAGGAATTGTGGGTAAAAACGGTACCGGAAAGTCAACATTTCTGAATCTGCTAACCCAGTCACTAACTCCCGATTCGGGTACCGTTGAGATTGGGCAGACCATAAAATATGGGTACTACCGTCAGGAAGGAATTGCTTTTGATCCGCAGGAGAAAGTAATTGAAGCGGTACAGAAAATTGCCGAGTTTATTCATTTTGAGGATGGCTCGAAAATGAGCGCCACTCAAATGTTGACACGTTTTCTATTCCCACCCGAAACGCAATACAATTATATTGAAAAGCTGAGCGGTGGTGAGCAGCGCCGTTTATACCTGTGTACCGTTTTGATGGAGAATCCCAATTTTCTGATCCTTGATGAGCCAACCAACGACCTGGATATTATGACGCTAAACGTCTTGGAAGATTATCTTCAGTCGTTTGCCGGTTGTGTGGTAGTGGTTTCACACGACCGCTTTTTTATGGATAAAATTGTGGATCACCTTTTTGTTTTTGAAGGCGAAGGAACAATTACCGACTTTCCAGGTAATTATACCGTTTACCGCAACAAAGTGGAAGAAGAGGAGCAGCAAAAGGCAAAATCAGAAGCTAAAAAGAAAGCGGAAGCAAAATCAGAAGCTGCTGCCAAACCATCTCAACCGCAAACAAAAAAGAAACTATCGTATAACGAAAAACGTGAGTTTGAGCAGCTGGAAAACGAAATTCCGGAACTGGAAGCGCAAATAGGCGAGTTGGAAGAACTACTCAATTCAGGGAATCTTAACCACGACGAATTATACGAAAAATCGTTGCAATTAGACGACATGAAATCACAACTCGATGAAAAAGAATTACGTTGGCTGGAATTAAGTGAGTTAGGGTAACAAACTTACGGCCTAAATATCTTCAAACTCTACATTGGTGTAGTCTTTTTCCAGAACAGTTTCCTCTTCAGCAATTTCCTCAGCTTCGGCTTTGGGTTCAACTTCCTCGTTCAGCTCTTCAGGTTGTTTGTCGTGAATAAAATCAACTACTTCCTGCAAACTTTCGATGAACTTGGTGAAGTCTTCCCTGTATAAAAAGATTTTGTGTTTCTCGTACGAAAATTTACCGTTTTCGCCAAAGCGCTTTTTACTTTCGGTAATGGTTAAGTAATACTCATCATTTCGTGTACTTTTTACATCGAAAAAATAAGTTCTTTTTCCTGCACGAATAACTTTCGAATGAATCTCTTGCTTGAACTTGCTGTCTTTAAACTTTGCTCCCTCCTTGATATCACCGCTTTCCATTCTTCAATATTTTGGTTTTTGGACTTAGTTAGGTTTCAAAAATAGAAAAATATTTGACAAATATTCAGAATGTGTCACGAAGCACATCTATTCGATGCCAAAAAATGCTATTTATATTCGTTCTACAAACAATTTTCCAAACCTAACTATTTGGGAAACAGCACAAAAAAAGGGGACATAAAAATGTCCCCTTTTCTTTCGAAATTATATCGTTTTATTTATAGATCTCTTTTTTTGCCGACAGCAAGGTATTTAACAATAGTGAAGTTCGTGTCATCGGTCCAACTCCCCCCGGAACAGGAGTAATGTACGAACATTTTGGAGCTACCTCATCATATAAAACATCACCTTTCAGCTTCCATCCCGATTTTGTTTTATCTGATTTTACACGGGTAGTCCCCACATCAATAACAACCGCTCCTTCTTTAACCATATCGGCGGTTACAAACTCAGGAACTCCCATTGCAACGATTAAAATATCGGCATTGGCACAAACCTCTTTCAGATTGGCAGTACGGCTGTGTGCAACAGTTACAGTAGCATTAATCGCCTTTTGCGACATCAATACACTCATTGGGCGACCAACAATATTGCTGCGGCCCAAAACCACACAGTTTTTACCGCTGGTTTCAATGTTGTAACGTTTCAGTAATTCAACAATTCCGTATGGAGTTGCCGATACAAACGATGGCAAACCAATTACCATGCGCCCAACGTTTATCGGGTGAAATCCATCAACATCTTTTTTAGGATCGATGGCTTCAATTACTTTTTGCTCCGAAATATGTTTTGGCAGTGGCAACTGAACAATAAAGCCATCCAAATCGTCGTCGTTATTCAATTCATCAACTTTGGCAAGCAATTCCTCTTCGGTTACATCATCTTCATAACGAATCAGCGAAGACTTAAAACCAACGGCTTCACAGTCTTTAATTTTGTAAGCAACATAGGTTTCGCTTCCACCATCATGACCAACCAAAATAGCTGCCAAATGAGGTTGTTTTCCTCCGTTATCCATTAGCTGTTTAACCTCTTCTGCTATTTCCTGCTTGATTTCAGCAGCAATTTTTTTCCCGTCGATCAAATTCATATTATTTGGTATAAATGATTTCTTTTTAGCTGAGTATTGCAAGAAATTTTCTAAAACTTCCGTCCCTGTCCCTGCATTCCACTCATCATGCGCTGAACGTTTTTCCCCTGCGACACCATACGCATCATTTTACGTGTTTCGCTAAACTGTTTCAGCAGGCGGTTTACTTCCTGAATATTAGTTCCCGAACCGTTGGCAATACGTTTTCTGCGGCCTCCGTTAATCAACGATGGATTTTCACGCTCATCCGGTGTCATCGAATAAATAATAGCTTCGATATGCTTAAATGCATCATCGTCAATATCCATTCCTTTTAACGCTTTTCCCATGCCAGGAATCATTCCCATCACATCTTTCAGGTTACCCATTTTTTTAATCTGGCTAATCTGTTTCAGGAAGTCGTTAAAATCAAATGTATTTTTCTGCAGCTTCTTCTGCAGGCGTTTTGCTTCTTCTTCATCAAATTGTTCCTGGGCCTTTTCAACCAGCGAAACAATATCACCCATTCCCAAAATACGTTCGGCCATACGATCGGGGTGGAAAACGTCGAGTGCATCAACTTTTTCGCCAGTACCAACAAACTTAATTGGCTTTTCAACCACCGAACGAATTGATAATGCTGCACCACCACGGGTATCACCATCCAATTTGGTAAGAACGACACCATCGAAATCCAGACGTTCGTTAAATTCTTTTGCGGTATTTACTGCATCCTGACCGGTCATTGAGTCAACTACAAAAAGAATTTCATCCGGGTTGATGGCTTTCTTCACTGCAGAAATCTCGTTCATCATCTGCTCGTCGACAGCCAAACGACCAGCGGTATCCACAATCACCACATCGTTACCATTGGCTTTGGCATGCTGAATTGCTGCTTTGGCAATTTTTACAGGATCCATGTTTCCTTCTTCGGTATAAACCGGAACATTGATCTGTTCACCTAAAACCTTTAACTGATCGATCGCAGCCGGACGATAAACGTCGCCTGCCACCAACAACGGATGACGGCCTTTTTTACTTTTCAGCATATTTGCCAGCTTCCCGGAGAAAGTTGTTTTACCCGAACCTTGTAGCCCCGACATCAGAATTACCGCCGGTTTATTCTCAAGCTTAATATCGGTAAAAGTACCTCCCATCAATTCTGCCAGCTCGTCTTTTACGATCTTTACCATCATCTGCCCCGGTTTTACGGCAGACAAAACATCCTGCCCCAAAGCTTTGACTTTTACGTCGTCGGTAAATTTTTTGGCAATTTTAAAGTTAACGTCGGCATCCAACAACGCACGACGAATATCTTTTAGCGTTTCCGCCACATTGATCTCGGTAATTTTCCCCTGTCCTTTAAGTAGTTTGAAGGACTTCTCCAGCCTGTCGCTTAAATTATCAAACATGCTTTTACTTCTTTTTGAAAATGAGGTGCAAAAATAGGGAAAAAAGTTTTAAGAATGAAGCCGGATGTATGAAGTTTCTTTGCAGATTTACAGGAAGTCATCTTTTTGAAAAGATGATATGCTTGTCTACCTTTGCGATTCAAGAAAACGAGATATGCAAAATAAAACCATAGATCTTATTGCCCGCAACCTGGGACTAAACAACACCCAGGTTTTAAACACCATAAATTTGCTAAATGAAGGAGCTACAGTTCCTTTTATTTCGCGCTACCGAAAAGAACGGACCGGCAGTCTCGACGAAGTGCAGGTGCTTCAAATTAAAGAGCAAAACGATAAGTATACCGAACTTGCCAAACGCAAGGAAACCATACTGAGAACCATTGATGAACAGGGCCAGTTGACCACTGATCTTAAATCGCGAATTGAAGATTGTTTTGATTCAGTTGAACTGGAGGATATCTACCTGCCCTACAAACCGAAGCGCCGAACCAAAGCCACCATCGCCCGCGAAAAAGGACTGGAGCCATTGGCTAAAATCGTTATGAAACAGTTGGAACGCGATCCTGAATTCAAGGCCAACCAGTTTTTAAACGACGAAGTGCCTTCTGTAGAAGACGCACTTTCAGGGGCCCGCGATATAATTGCCGAATGGGTTAGCGAAAACGAACGTGCCCGAAATATTGTGCGTAAAGGTTTTGATCTGGGAGCTTACATAACATCAAAACTTATTAAAGGAAAAGAGGAAGAGGCTGCTAAATACCGCGACTATTTTGACTGGAGCGAACCGTTGAAAAAATGTCCTTCGCACCGTTTGCTGGCCATGCGCCGCGGCGAAAACGAAGGATTTCTGCGTGTTTCCATTTCGCCAAACGAAGAACGGGTACTGGAAAACCTGGAACGTTTTTTTGTAAAAGGAAACAACGACAGCTCAGCACAGGTAGCGCTTGCGGTAAAAGACAGTTTGAAACGCCTCATCCAACCATCGATTGAAACGGAATTTGCCAAATTATCGAAAGAAAAAGCCGATACCGAAGCCATAAACGTTTTTACCGAAAACCTAAAACAGTTGCTATTGGCGCCACCGCTGGGGCAAAAACGCACACTGGCTATCGATCCGGGTTACCGCACAGGCTGCAAAGTGGTTTGTTTGGATGAACAGGGAAATCTGCTCCACAACGAAAACATTTATCCCCACAAACCACAGGAACAGAAAAAAATGGCAGCAAAAAAAATATCGTCGATGGTAGAAATGTACCATATTGATGCCATTGCCATTGGAAACGGAACGGCCAGCCGCGAAACTGAAGCTTTTATAAAAAAACTGCGTTACAATCGAGAAGCGCGTGTTTATGTAGTAAGTGAAGATGGAGCTTCAGTTTATTCGGCCTCATCGGTGGCCCGCCAGGAATTTCCTCAATACGATGTTACCGTGCGTGGAGCCATTTCAATTGGCCGTCGTTTGATGGATCCGCTGGCCGAGCTGGTAAAAATCGATCCGAAAAGTATTGGTGTTGGGCAATACCAGCACGATGTTGATCAGAAAAATTTGAAAAACAGTCTCGATTCAGTGGTTGAACTCAGTGTAAATTCGGTTGGCGTAAATTTAAATACTGCCAGCAAACACCTGCTAACCTACATTTCAGGGCTTGGACCGCAGCTGGCTGAAAATATTACCTCTTACCGAAAAGAAAACGGAATGTTCGAATCGCGCGACGCCCTGAAAAAAGTACCGCGGATGGGACCAAAAGCTTTTGAGCAGGCTGCCGGATTCTTACGTATTCCAGATGCAAAAAATCCGTTGGATAATTCAGGAGTGCATCCGGAATCGTATAAAATCGTGTCGAAAATTGCCAAAGACCTTAAATGCGAGGTAAAAGACCTAATCAGAAATGAAGAGCTAATTTCGAAAATTGATTTAAAAAACTATGTAACTGCCGAAGTTGGGCTCCCTACTCTAACCGACATAAAAAACGAGTTACTAAAACCAGGCCGTGATCCGCGAAAACCAATCAAAATTTTTGAATTTGCCGATGGAATTTTCAACATCACCGATTTGCAGGTTGGCATGATACTACCCGGAATTGTGAATAACATTACCAAGTTTGGGGCTTTTGTTGACGTGGGGATTAAAGAATCGGGGCTAATACACATTTCGGAAATGGCCGATCGTTTTATTTCCGATCCTAACGAAATTGTAAAATTACATCAACACGTAAAAGTGCGGGTGAAAGAATTGGATATTCCACGCAAACGTATTCAGTTATCATTAAAAGGAATTGAACAGGAATAAATGATGAAACGAACATGAATTTTCTTCATTCTAAATTCACAAATAAGAATGATTAAAATTTATGTGAGTTCCTGAATGTCATCAATTTTTTTGAACATTCAGAAATCAAAAAAATTTAAACAGATGAAAACAACTAAAATACTTGCTCTCCTTTTGGTGAATGTCTTTTTGTTTTCGTGCGCTCCAAAAAACACTTCCAAACACCGGAATCCATATAATCTGCCACTTGTAAATACGGTAAAAGAATACAAAACTCAGGTTGCAGAAAATCCGGAGATGAAACTGGTTGATCTGGAAAAGGAGCTAAAAAATGTGGTGCTCGACATTCGTTACGCCACCAGCAATAATTTTACAAAAGAAGCAATTTATCAATCGCCAAAAGCCTATGCCCGCAACCCCGTAGTAGCGGCTTTAAAATTGGTGCAGGATTCGCTGGCATCGCTAAATCTTGGCTTAAAAATTTACGATGCTTATCGGCCATATGCAGCAACGCTTAAATTTTATGAGGTGTACCCTGATCCTGATTTTGTTGCCAGTCCGAAAACCGGCTCCCGTCATAACCGGGGTTGTGCTATTGATGTTTCGTTGGTGAATTTAACTACAAAGCAAGAACTTAAAATGCCCACTGCATTTGACGATTTCTCGGAAAAAGCTCACTCCGATTATCCCAATCTGCCAGAAACAGCGCTAAAAAACCGCACCATTCTAATTGGCGTTATGTCTCATTTTGGATTTTCAGTAATTTCTTCTGAATGGTGGCATTTTGATTTTAACGGTTGGGAAGATTTCCCGTTAATGGATCTTTCATTTGAAGAACTTACTAATTAGTGTCTGGGCCATAAGGGTTGAAAGGTTTTTCAGGCGTTACAATCCAGAAAATAATATAAACCAGCAACCCCGGAAATCCGGCTGAGAAAAGCGATAGCAGCACATAGATCAGCCGCACCAAAACCACGTTTATTGAGAAGTATTCGGCAAAACCCGCCAAAACACCACCCAACACTCTGTTTCGCGAACGATATAAACGATTTGCTGCCATTGCAATTCTATTTATTTCTTGATGAATTAATCAGCGCATTAGAAACTACTCTTCGTCGTCTTCAGCCAGTAGTTCTTCGTTTTCAAACTCCTTTTCCAAAAACTCTTCCGCTGCTTCAACCAATTCCGAAATCAACTTTTCGTCTCCCGGCTCTCCATCCATCCAGTGAATTTCCTGGTTGTTCCAAAAATCATCGATATCTGCTTCAACAATAAAACGTGGTGTTTCAGTGTGAACCACAAAAATAGTATCAGGCGTTTCCTGCGAATTGTCGGCTAATAAAAACTTTGGTAACATGATTAATTGCTTTTTATGTTGTTTATGCGAAATTACGACAAAAACCAATCGGTTTTGATATTCTTTAAAAAGAATTTGAAAAGCAGACTTCAAAACATGGTCAGCCCTATCACGTCAGAACACTACCACAAAAGATGAACTTTCTCAGGATTCAATAACATTTTAAAAATAAAAACCCTCATTTTTTAGCAAATTGAACAGGATTACTATTTTTAACTCGATTTTTGAAAAAAACTGCAAATAATGAACAAACTCAATGAGATTCTTTCGACCATCGACAGCCATATTGGAGGCTCGCAATGGTTTGTATTTTTATTACTCGGAACGGGTATCTTTTTTACCATTTACCTGAAATTTCCACAGTTCCGTTACCTAAAACATTCGCTGCGAATAGTAAGAGGAAAATTCGACAAAGAAGGCGATGAGGGCGACACTTCTCATTTTCAGGCTTTAACAACGGCCTTATCAGGAACAGTGGGAACCGGAAACATTGCGGGGGTGGCACTGGCCATTCACCTGGGCGGGCCAGCAGCACTTTTCTGGATGCTGGTTACAGCGGCACTGGGTATGACCACCAAGTTTGTGGAGGTTACGCTGTCGCACAAATACCGCGACAAAGCTGCCGACGGAACGATTGCCGGGGGGCCCATGTATTTCATGAAAAAACGCCTGAACATCCCCTTAAAAAACAATAAAGTTTTAAAAACCGGAACTTTACTCGGAGGTCTTTTTGCCGTTGCAACCATCCTTTCGTCGTTTGGAACCGGAAACCTTCCGCAAATTAACAGCATCTCCAATTCGCTGTTCGAAACATTTGGCATCAACCACATGGTAAGTGGTGGTATTTTGGCCGTATTACTTGGGCTGGTAATTGTTGGAGGAATTAAACGTATTGCCAGTGTAACATCGCGTCTGGTTCCGTTAATGGCAATCATTTATTTTATTGGTGCTATTGCAGTTATCTCATACAACTACGAAAATATAATACCATCTATTGCAGCCATTTTCGGAGAAGTATTTAATGGTTCGGCAGCCGTTGGCGGTTTTCTGGGTGGAAGTATTGCTTTTGCTTTTAACCGGGGGGTAAACCGTGGTTTGTTCTCTAACGAAGCAGGTCAGGGATCGGCTCCAATTGCCCACGCTGCAGCGCGTGCCCACGAACCCGTTTCTGAGGGTTTGGTAGCACTACTGGAACCATTTATCGATACCATTATCATTTGTTCTTTAACCGGGCTGGTACTGTTGTCGTCGGGAGTTTGGACGGAGAAACACCAGAACCTTTTTCAGGAAACCGATATCGTAGTACTCGACAAAACGTATTCAGAAGCCGACGAGAGCGATGTAGATGAGTTGCACAACTATCTGGTTGGACAAGCGGATTTACCCATGTTCAATAATAATCTTAAGGTACAAAACGGAAAAATTATTAATCAACCAACAATTTTACATGCCCGTTCGGTAGCCGAAGACATTAGAGTTTTAAACGGCGATAAACCATATACCGGCGAGATAAAAATAACGGATGGAAAAATAGACAGAGGCCCAGATAGTCCGAATCCGGGAAGTCTTGCCTTAGAAGGGAAATCACTAATGCACAGTGCCCCGCTTACCACCATTGCCTTTACACGAAGCTGGTTTGGCGACTACGGAAAATACATTGTTTCAATTGGCCTGTTGATGTTTGCTTTCTCAACTGCCATCAGTTGGTCGTACTACGGTGGCCGTGCAGTTACCTATTTATTTGGAGTTAAAGCCGAGGTTTGGTACCGTGTGGTTTATGTAATCGGCTTCTTTCTGGCATCGTTTACCGACACAACAATTATCTGGACACTGTCAGGAATTACCATTGCCTTGATGACTATTCCTAACCTTATAGGAATCCTTTCACTTTCAAAAGAAATGAAAAGCGAGGTAAAATTATTCTGGGTGGAATATGGTAAACGATTCCCGGGAGAGAAAGTTCCAAAAGGATAAGAATTGAAAGTTCTATTTGACGAGCTCAATTATCTTTTCTGCTATTTGGCTTAAATTAAGAATGAATGTTGGTTCTTCCTCCCGAATAGCTTGAAGGGGCATAACTTTGGCAAGTGCTGTGTCAGGGTTTTCAACGATGGTAAATCCGCCGTATTTTTTTATTGTTTTAAGCCCATCGGCCCCATCGCTGTTTGAACCGGTGAGCAAGATACCAAGCAATTCATTTTTGTAAGCCCAGGCAGCTGTTTCAAATAAAACGTCGATAGCAGGACGGGAGTAATTAATCTTCTGATCGGTGGAGAGGCTAAATGAAAAATTATTCTCCAACTGAAGATGATAATTTGGTG
The DNA here is from genome assembly GCF_963677155.1 of uncultured Draconibacterium sp. Classification (NCBI taxonomy): domain Bacteria; kingdom Pseudomonadati; phylum Bacteroidota; class Bacteroidia; order Marinilabiliales; family Prolixibacteraceae; genus Draconibacterium; species uncultured Draconibacterium sp. Next base: position 761,190 of record NZ_OY781884.1, read on the forward strand.
GGGCAAAATAAACATTCCCCGATTTAATCAGTTCCTTTTCTTCAGCCTCTTTTACAATGAAACCCGTTTTGTGGTTAAGAATTGTAAGGTAATTATTTATATTGTTATTTCCGATGTGCAGCACAACACATACCGGCACCTTAAAACCAGAAGGTAATCCGGTTAATATTGTTTTAATGGCTTCCATTCCGCCAAAAGATGCTCCTATAACAATTGCCTTAACCATGCGGCACGTATACTTTTTTATATATTTTCATTTCTTTATCTATAACTTCAAAGTTCTCCTCGGTATCAGAAAACTGAAGACTTTCCTTTATTCCCAGACATAAAAAACCTCTTTTTATCAGACTATTCGTAAAAAGTGTCAGAACTTTATTTTGTAGTTCTTTATCGAAATAAATCAGCACATTTCTGCAGAAAACCAGATTCACTTCGGCAAAAACACCATCTGTAACCAGGTTATGATCAGCAAAAACAACATTCTTCGACAAGGATTTATCAAAAATAACAGAACCGTATTTTGAAGTATAATAATCCGACAATTTCCCTAATCCACCCGAATTTTTATAGTTCTCTTCATACAATTCCATTTCTCTGCTACTGTATATTCCCTGTTTGGCAACTTCAAGCACATTTTTATTAATATCGGTGGCATAAATTCTTGTTCTCGACAATAAGTTGGCTTCTTTTAAAATAATTGCAAGTGAATATACCTCTTCGCCGGTTGAACAGCCTGCATGCCAAACCTTAATATGAGGGTATGTTGAAAGATCAGGAAGAACCTTGTTTCGGAATTCCAAATAAAACTCAGGATCGCGAAACATTTCGGTTACATTTATAGAAAGATCTTGTAACAATGTGCGATAGAAATTCTTTTCCCAAAGAATCTTATTCTGCAACTCTGAAATGGTAGTTAAACCACTTAATTTAAGACGCTGCAAAATTCGTCTCTTTAGGTGCGCTTTGTTGTATTGATGAAAATCGTAACCGTATTTAAGATGAAGAGCCTCCAGCAGCAAGCGCATTTCAATCTCTTCATTTTCTGCGCATTCATTTACAACAGCGACTTTATGATCTTTATTTTTACTGTCTGATTGCATTTTCAATCACTTTCTTTAATTCCGATTCATTAAATGGCTTACTAATGAAGTCATTCATTCCTGCATCGAAACATTTTTGTTTATCTTCAGAAAAAGCATTTGCCGTGACAGCAACAATATAAACCGGCTTTTCTGATTTCGATTCCTGTTCAAATTCCCGAATCAATTTTGTGGATTCAATACCGTTTACTTCGGGCATGAACATATCCATTAAAATTAAATCATAATCTTTTTGTTTGAACATTTCAAATGCCTGCTTTCCATTTCCGGCCATATCGCAATCTGCCTGAATCTTTTTCAACATAAATTTGGTTATTTTCTGGTTAATCAAATTATCTTCAGCATATAAAATTCTAAGATTATCCGGGACTTTTATTTTTTCCATGTGTTCACTTAATTCTTTTTCAGCATATTCATACCACAATTTAAACCAAAATTCGGAGCCTTTACCAACCTCGCTCTCAACGCCAATTTTGCCATTCATTAAAGCTACCAGATTTTGACAAATTGAAAGGCCAAGTCCGGTCCCTCCATATTTTCGTGTTGTTGAACTATCGACCTGCGAGAATTCCTTAAAAAGTTTGTTTTTACCTTCTTCAGATATTCCAATTCCAGTATCAATAACTTTGTATATAAGTTCAACCTTACTATCATCCTCTTGATGAAGCACCTCAACATTGATATTTACACTTCCTTTTTCTGTAAATTTAAGGGCATTATTAACTAAGTTCGCAACAATCTGGTTTAGCCTATACGGGTCTCCAATCAATACATCTGGTATATTTTTATCAATATTAACATTTATAGGAATACCTTTTGAATCGGATTTAAACTTATAAAGTTTTGCAATTGTACCAATAACTTCAGGCAGACTAAATTTAATATTTTCAAGTTTTATTTGCCCTGCTTCAATTTTCGAAAAATCGAGTATATCATTAATAATATTCAGCAGGTTTTCGCCCGATGTTGTAATTATATGTATAAGTTCCGACTGCTCTTCATTCAGCGTTGTTTCCTCAAGCATTTTAGAAGTACCAATAATACCGTTTAAGGGGGTACGAATTTCGTGCGACATATTGGCAAGAAACATAGCTTTCAGGCGAGTTGCTTCTTCTGCTTTGTTTTTTTGTATCTCCAGCTCTTTATTATTCTTTTCGAATTTACGTAATAAATCATTCAGCTTGCGCTTTTGATAATATAAATCGAGAAAAACGGACACTTTTCCCACCAATATTTCAGGAATAATTGGTTTGGGAATAAAGCTAACAGCGCCAGTCTTAATTCCTTTTATAACATGCAAATCGCTTTGATGAATTGCAGAGACAAAAATTACAGGTAAATATTTAGTCTTTTCTCGCTTTCTCATTAACGAAAGCGTCTCATACCCATCCATTTCGGGCATTTGAACATCTAATATCGCAAGGGCAAAATCATCTTTCAATGTTTCTCGCAAAGCTTCCATCCCCGACATAGCTCTAACAAATGTCACATCAAAATCGGATAAAATGGCTTCTAAACTGATTAGGTTTTCTATCCGATCATCAACGATCAGTATTTTGGTTTCTTGCATAATTTATTTATATAACCAGATCTTAAGTAAGGAAACTAACTTATCAATATCAACAGGCTTCGAAATAAAGTCATTTGCACCAAAGTCGATTGCTCTTTGATAATCTTCTTTCATTGCCTTTGCCGTGAGAACTATTATGGGGATATTTTCAATTCCAGGAGTCTTTCTTATAATTTTCATCGCATCGTAACCATTCATTACCGGCATCATTACATCCATTAAAACCAAATCAATATCCGAATTCTTCTTCAGTGCATCAATTGCCACTTCACCATTTTCAGCTTCCAGTATTTCAATTTCCCGCTCTTCCAGTATTTGTGCCATTGCAAAAACATTTCGAATATCATCATCAACAATAAGTACCTTTTTTCCTTTAAATCCGGCAGCGTCCATCTTGGGTACCTGCGCCTTTTGGGGCAATGTGTTTGAAACCTGATGTAAAAACAGGGAAACTTCATCCATCAACCTTTCATCAGATTTAATACCTTTAATTACGATTGACTCGGAATATTGCTGCAAGCCCCTTAACTCTTTATTTGACAATTCTTTTGCGGTATTAATAATTACATACGGAATTGGAATTTTATTTCTTTTTAGTTTATCTAATAATTCAGCGCCAGAAAAATCAGGAAGGCCTAAATCCAAAATGATACAATCAAACGGTTGTGTCGAAATCATATCATATGCCTCACCCGCAGTTTCTGCCTCATGCATAATGATATTTTTATCTTCAAACAGTTTATGAATTACAATTCTGGTTACAGGATCGTCCTCAACAACCAGCACCTGCCTGAACTCTTTGCCTATTTTTTTCTCAATGTTGGTTGTTTCAACCTTAAGATTCTTAGATTCCGGAGTTTGAAGTTCCTGGATTTCTTCAAACATAAAATCTTCAATTCGGGAAACAATATGCAAAGGAACACGGGCAGTAACTTTGCTATTCTTTAGTTTTGATAATTCTTTGGAATCATCCAGTTCAGCAGAGATAATAATTGCTTGTGGCGGATTTTTTTCTGCCAATTTAATTCCTTCAGAAATACTTGCAGCTGCAACTGCATTAAAATTCCTTTCACGACACAAATCAATTAGCATTTCTGCTTCTTTGCCCTCGCTATGAATAATTAAAACTCCGATGGAGTCAAGCTCCGAATCACGAGAAGTATCATCAAGATCCGGAATTACCTCTGTAACTGTTTCTTCTTTTTCTTCAACTATATCCGGCGTTTCTATTTCTTCTTTTTTATTCTCTTCTTTCTTATCTACACTCTTGGATGAAGGTTCTTGATTTCCACTATTAATTAAATTTTTATCCAACGGAAGATAAACAGTAAATACAGCCCCCTCGCCTTCTGTGCTGGTAACATGTATTTCGCCGCCAAATACCTGTACAATCTGTTTCGAAATAGAGAGCCCTAAACCGGTTCCACCAAATTTTCGAGAGATGCTTCCATCGGCCTGTTGAAAAGCCTCAAAAATAGCCTCAACCTTACTTTTAGGAATGCCAACGCCCGTATCTTCAACCGATATAAAACAAGTATTATTTCTATTTAATTTTGTGTTTACAAAATTTACATCTTTTTCAGGAACTCCAAGTTTTACAGTAATCCCTCCCTTGCTTGTAAACTTAAAAGCATTCGATAACAGATTTTTTATTACCTGCATCAAACGTTGCCGGTCAGAATGTATTTTTTCAGGGAAATTGCTGGATTTTATAACATCAAGCGACAGATTTTTATTTTGGGCTACCGGAGTAAAGTTAACTTTTATCTCTTCAATAATTTCATCGCTGATAACATCGACAAAGTCGAAATTCATTTTTCCTGCCTCAATTTTAGATAAATCAAGAATCTCATTGATCAACTCCAACAAGTCTTTACCGCCGTTGTGAATAATAGATATTGATTTTAATTGATCTTCCGTCAGGTTTTTATTTTTGTTGTCGCCCAGTATTTTCGAAAGAATTAGCATACTATTTAATGGCGTTCTCAGCTCGTGCGACATGTTTGCTAAAAACTCAGATTTATACTGGCTGGCCAATTCCAATTCTTTGGCTTTTTTCTCCAAATCAATTCTTGCGTTATTGAGTTTTGCGTTATTCTCAAGTATTTCCTCTTTCTGATCTTCAAGAATTTTTGTTTTGGCTTCCAGCTCTTCATTAACCACCCGCAATTCTTCTTGCTGTACCTGAAGGTTCTTTTCGTTTTCAACCAGTATTTTAGTATGTTCTGCCAATTCTTCGTTTGCAACTCTAAGTTCCTCCTCCTGTGCATGCAACTCCTCATTCGTTGCTTTTAGTTCTTCCTGATTTTGTTTCAGTTTCTCATTCTGAAGATTCAATTCAATTTCAAGCTTTTTAATGCTTGTTACATCTGTCGAGATTCCATATGTTCCGATACATTGCCCATTTTCATCACACAATGGCAGTTTTATCGTTGAGGTCCAGATCTCTTCACCATCTTCATCTGTTGTCGATCGAACCTCTTCAATAATACCTTCACCTTTTTTAATAAGTAACTGCTCTTCATCAAAATACTTTTTGGCTTCTTTTCGAGGGAAAAAATCAAAGTCGTTTTTACCAATTAAATCTTTTGGAGAACTTACATTAAACAGATGAGCTAATGAATCGCTAACTCTTAAAAAACGACTCTCCAAATCTTTGAAGTAAACGAAATCGGGCAGTGTTTTCATCATCGAATTCAGCAGTGTCGTTTCACGCGAAAGATCTTCTCTTACAAGTTGGTTTTCCTTCAACTTCTGCGACAGCTCTTCGTCTCTGGCCTCCAACACCTCAGCCTGCTTAAGCGATTTTTCCAATAATTCCTTATTTCTGAAACGGGCAACGGCTGCATTAATATTGATTGATAACCGGTCCTTAATTAGTTCTAAAAACTCAAGCTTTAACTCAGTGAAACGATGAACAGCAGCTAGTTCAATTACAGCCTGCACGTTGCCCCCAAAATGTATTGGCATCAGGTAAAGTTGTTCTGGTAATACCTCACTCGTAGCACTATACATTTTGTGGGTATTATCTTTTACATCAATAATCTGGCATTCGTTGTTTTTAGCCGCGCTACCAATTAATCCGTCTCCTATTTCAATAGTTTTAGCAACTTCACTGTTTTTTACCCCAACAGCCCCGGTGAGTTCGAGTAGATCAATAGTTTCATCAAAAACATAAAACGCCCCCATTTCGGCTTTTAAAAAGGTGCATAAATAAACTATTATTCTATTTGATAATTCTCTCACATCGTGATTTCCACGCATTTGATCATCCAAACCACCAAGCCCTTTCTGCAACCAATTCTCTCGTTCGGTTTCATTACTCACTTCTTCAAGCTTCTTTGCCATTAAGTTTAGCGAATGGGTTAAATCATCGCTGTCAGAAGCAGGATTAAGACGAGCAGTATAGTCACCTGAGGCAATCTTCTTTGCATGTAAAGTAATGTTGTCCAATCCTTCACGTATATCGTAAAATGCTTTTGACAAAATTCCAAACTCATTATCATAATCAATAATTATCGAAGATTTTAAATCTCCCTTGGCCATTCGGTTAAAATCTTCAGCAAGTATATTTATTGGTTTTCTAATTGATTTAGAAATGGCTACTGAAATTGCAGTAACGATTGCTGCAAGAAAAACAACCAGAAATGCAATCAGAATCAACAACAACCGATTAACATAATCGGTCAAAGAATGAACTGCCTGGGAAAAAGGCTCCGTAAACCTTGTCATCGAATCAAAAAGAGCTTCAATCTCGATCCTTTTCTCCTCCGTACTATTAAGTTTATACTCTTCAATGTTTTCAATAACCAAATTCACATGATCGCTTACTGCTCGTGCCGTTCTTTGAATCTCATGTATTTTCGCGGAATTAATCGTATGAAAAAAGCTAATCTTTTTGGCCATCAACTCCAGTTGACTCGGATCATTGTTAACACCATCTTTAAAAGCTTCATACAACAACTGTTTCCATTCTTCTTCGGGCATTGTTCTTACTAAACTATCTGTTACCGAAAAGTAATAAGCAATATCAAAGGCTTTATTGAAACGTTCTAACGAACGATCTAATTCTTCGTCTATCCCTGAAATATTGTAACGCAGATAATATTCCATTCCTATGGAATAGTTTCGAACAAGATAGCTGTCTTCGCTACTAACGATCGACATTGTTTGGTTTGATTTCAACAATAGGTCAACAACAATACCGAATATAAAAAAGGATAATAAAAACACTCCATTAAGAATTATTAACCTGGTTCGTAATTTTAAACTAGGTACCCAATCTCTTATTTTACTCATTTTGATTTTAGTTATGACTGGTTTTATTTCTTCAAACTATCTGATATGGTGTTTTGCTGCACCAACGTCCCTCGATTATTTTTAGGAAAAATAAGAAAATATCGTGTTGAAAAAAAATCGAATGCTAAATTGCAATCTCCCGACACCTTATCAAATGGCGAATATTAGTCATTCAGCTCGAATATTACAAGCCTTAAAATCGATAATGAACCTAACAATAAATGTTTAAGGGGAAAAGGTTGTCCAATTCCTTTCCCCGATTCCTCAAACTAAAAACATCTTTACTATTTTTGCCCCGAAAACGATAGGCTATGCAAAACATTTATCCAAATAATTTCGAAGCAAAAATTGGTTTCGACCGCATTCGTGAGATGCTTACCAATAAGTGTATCAGCACAATGGGAAACGAATGGGTGGAAGAAATGCACTTTCAAACGTCGTACAACACTATTTTGCAACAACTAAATGAGGTAAATGAGTTTTGCCGAATCATCCGCGAATTCGACAGTTTTCCGGCCACGCATTTTTATGATCTGCGCGAAGCTTTGCAAAAAATCCGACTGGAAGGTCGTTTCCTCGAACCAGAAGAATTGTTTGACCTAAAACGTTCGCTGGAATCGGTGCGTGCCATTGTTAATTTCTTTTCAAAACAGGAAGATGAAGTCTTCCCCATTCTGAAACAGAAAACATCGCGAGTACAGGTATTTCCGTATATCTACGACCGCATTGATGTAATCATCAACAAATTTGGTAAGATCAGAGACAACGCATCGCCCGAACTGGCACACACCCGCCGCAGTATTTTAAACATGCAGTCGAGCATGTCGAAACGTTTGCATGCGATTTTAAAACAAGCGCAAAAAGATGGCTGGGTGGAAGATGACGCTGCCGTTAGTATTCGCGACGGGCGAGCTGTAATTCCAGTTGCAGCAGCCAACAAACGCAAGCTTAAAGGTATTGTTTACGATGAATCGGCCACCGGAAAAACATCGTATGTTGAGCCCAACGAGATTGTGGAAATGAACAACGAGATTCGCGAACTGGAATATGCCGAACGCCGCGAGATTATTAAAATACTCACTAATTTTGCCAACGATATTCGTCCCTATCTCGAAGAACTGGCCTACTCTTACGACTTCCTTGGTGAAATGGATTTTATCCGGGCAAAAGCATTGCTGGCGGTTGAATTTGATGCCATTCGCCCTGAATTTGAAGAAGAACCAATAATTGAATGGTACCATGCTATTCATCCTACACTTTTAAAAACACTAAAAAAGGAGAACCGGAAAATTGTACCGCTTGATATAAAACTTACCGACGAAAAACACATTCTGCTGATTTCGGGACCAAATGCCGGAGGTAAATCGGTGTGTTTAAAAACAACAGGACTGCTGCAATACATGTTACAATGTGGTTTACTTATTCCGGTTAACGAAGCCAGTAAAACAGGTGTTTTCGAGCAGCTCTTTATCGATATCGGCGACGAGCAATCGATGGAAAATGATTTGAGCACCTACAGTTCGCACCTGATGAACATGAAACATTTTGTGCGCAACTGTAATGAAAAAACGTTGATTCTGATTGACGAATTTGGTACCGGAACCGAACCAATGCTGGGCGGTGCAATTGCCGAGTCGATTCTGGAGAAGCTTACTGAGCTGGGTACTTTTGGTGTAATCACCACCCACTACACTAATCTTAAGCACTTTGCATCGTCAGCCGATGGGATAATTAACGGCGCCATGCTTTACGATTCACAGCACATGAATCCGCTTTTCAAACTTGATATTGGTAAGCCGGGAAGTTCGTTTGCTTTTGAGATTGCACGAAAAATTGGATTACCCGAAGATATTCTGGAACAGGCTACCGAAAAAGTGGGTAAAGACCACATTGATTTCGACCGCAACCTGCGCAAAATTAATCGTGATAAACGTTATTGGGAAACCAAGCGAATGAAGATTCGCAAAGTGGAAAAAATTATCGACGACACAGCAGAAACCTACGAATCGGAATTACAGGAAATTCAGAAGCAGCGAAAAGAAATTCTGAAAAAAGCCAAAGAAGAAGCTGATGCCTTGTTAAAAGGAGTGAACAAACGAATTGAAAACACCATTCAGGAAATAAAACAGGCCCAGGCAGATAAGGAAAAAACAAAAGAAGCACGGGCAAAATTGGGTAATCTGAAAAAAGATATAGATCGCGCAGTTACTGACAACGATTCACAAATCACTAAAAAGATGGAGAAATTACGTCGGCGCGAAGACAACCGAAATAAACACCGCCCCGATGAATCGAAAAAGCCTATAACCAAAGAAAAGCTGGAACAAAGTATTGAAATGCGACCAGGCGATAAAGTGCGCTTAAAAGGGCAGGATACGATTGGCGACCTCATTGAAATTAATGCCAAAAATGCAGTGGTTGCCTTTGGCCAGTTGATGACAACAATACCAAGTAAAAACCTGGAGCGGATAAGCAATAACGAAGCAAAAAAGCTGGATAAAAATCGTGGAGGACGTGCTTCTGTTCTTAGCGAAGGTTTCTCTGAACGTCGCTTAAATTTTAAACCTGAGATCGATATTCGTGGGCAAAGAGCTGATGAAGCCATCTCGAAAATCACAGCCTTTATTGATGAAGCAATAATGTTTGAATCGGGTCAACTTCGAATCCTTCATGGCAAAGGGAATGGAATTTTGAGACAAATTATTCGCGAATACCTGCGCTCGGAACCCATGGTGCGCAGCTACAAAGATGAACATGTTGATTTTGGCGGAGCAGGAATTACTGTGGTAAATTTGGCACTTTAGAATCTGGTTATTCATAAAATAATCAGCTAAATATGCGAAATATACAACTATGAAAAACAACTTCAAAGTAATAGCATTTGATGCTGACGACACTCTTTGGGTTAACGAAACATTCTTCCGCGAAACTGAAGAAAAGTTTTGTGCTTTGTTATCGGATTTTAGCACCTCCGACGAAATCATGGAAGTGCTTTTTTCCACAGAAATACAAAACCTGAAAGAATACGGTTACGGCACCAAAGGATTTGTACTTTCAATGGTTGAAACGGCGTTGAAGATTACTGGCAATAAAGTACCACAGCAAATTATTGAGCAAATTATTGAACTGGGTAAAAAACAGATCAATCAGCCGGTAGAATTGATCGACGGCGTTATTGAAACACTGGAATATTTGCAGCAAAAAGGCTTTAAATTAATTGTAGCGACCAAAGGCGATTTGCTCGATCAGGAACGAAAACTGAAAAAATCGAAGCTCGAAAAATATTTTCATCATGTGGAGGTGATGAGCAATAAAGAACCGGCTGATTATCAAAAACTCATCAACCATCTGGAGATTGCTCCGGAAGATTTTCTAATGATCGGAAATTCATACAAATCAGACATCGAACCGGTACTGCAATTGGGTGGTTTTGGCATCCATATTCCTTTTCATACTACCTGGATTCACGAACAGGTGGAAGAAGAGAAAGAGCACCCTAACTGGATAAAACAGAAAACTATCCGGGAGATTAAGAACCTTCTTTGATTACTTATTTCATATCATTGCCAGGAATAGTACCTTGCAAAAAAATAGCAATTACTATGAAATATACATTTCTAATAATACTGTTTTCGTGGTTGTTTACCTTTACTTTGCAAGCTTCGGGTTCTGAAGCTCCAAACGACACCACTTACATTTTTCTAAAAGATTATGGTTTATACAAAACCCGTAAAAAGAATGCTATAAAATACTTCTACAAAGCACTCGATGATCTAAAAACAGATCAGCCAAAAGTGTTGGTCTTTTCCACAGGCATTTACCATTTTTATCCTGACGGTTGTAAAACCAAAGTATACTACGAAGCAAATACCATAAATGCTGGCCCTAAAGTTTGTGCATTTCACTTCGAAAATGTGAAAAACCTCGTGATCGACGGGCGAGGCAGCCACCTTATATTTCATCAGGAAATACAACCTTTCACTTTTGACAATTGTGAAAACATTACCCTAAAAAACGTTACAATTGACTGGGAGCAGCCTTTTATTGCCCAGGCCGAAGTTTTACGCGTAAACGACCGTTATATGGACATTGCCATAAACCCTAAAGAAACACCCTACCATTTGGAGGAAGGCAAGATATTTTTTGATGTGGGAAATGGCCGAACAAATGAATGGAAACAAACATTGGAGATCGACCGAAAAGGGAGATACATTGTTCCCCAAACCGGCGACTTACCTTGTTTGGGAGAAGGCTGGAATGCCTACACAGCCGAGGCTACCATGCCCGGAATTGTACGCCTGCATTTTAATTTTAAGCGGAAGCCCCAAATTGGGAATTTCCTTATTATGCAACATGCCACGCCAACACATGCAGGTGTTTTTATTTCAGAATCGAACAAAATTACCATCGAAAATCTCAGATTATATCATGCTGCAGGATCGGGTATTTTGGCACAATACAGCAAAAATATCGAGTTTGACGGATATCAGGCAATTCCCAACCGCACTAGAATGCGTTATTTTGGAGGAGGCTTTGACGGATTACAAATAGTAAATTGCCAGGGCAATGTTTTGGTTAACAATTGTACTTTCGAAGGGCTTATTAATCAGCCTGTAACTGTTCATAGCATAAGCGTTAGTGTTGACGAAGTTATGTCGGCAAATCAGATAAAATGTAGCTACTTGGATAAACAAAATGAAATTCAAAACTGGGCTCGTTCGGGAGATCGTATAAATTTTATTGGTGCTAATTCTATAAACACGATTAAAACGATAACAGATATTGATGAACAACACTTTTCGCTACTCTTTGAACAACCTGTTCCCACAAACCTGCAAGCCGCAACCATTATCGAAAACCTAAGCTGGATACCTAAACTGACAATTAAGAACAGTAATTTTAAAAATAGCCGTGCCAGTGGTCTTGTTGTTGCAACAGCCGGGAAAGTTGAAATTGAAAACAATACTTTTGAATCAAGTGGAAGTGCGATTCGTATTGCCGGTGATGCAAATACCTCGCAAAAAACAGGTGGCGCAACCGACATATCCATCTCCGGGAATATATTTACATCGTTATGCAATACAAGTGCATACCATTACAACGAAGCAATTATATCCATCTATCCCATCATTCCCGCTTTAAATGATAATACTCCTGTTTTCCACCGCAATATCAGCATTCAGAACAACCTGTTTAATTCGTTCGATTATCCACTTCTCTATGCGCTTTCTGTTGACGAATTGTCATTTACAGGAAACACCGTTACCAGAAGTTATGATTTTGAACCATTCCATAACCCGCTTTACACGTTTAGCATTGAATATTGTAAACGAATAAACATTACCGGCAACAACTTATCGAATGACGTGCTTGGGAATAATATTTATTTGAAAAAGACTCCGATAAATCAATTAAAAACGGATATCGAGTCTATTTTCACCGTTGAAGAGTATTGATTACTTAAACACAACTTCAGAAAAACTGATTACCGCCGTAAAATAGGCGGAATCGGGTCTTATCGTTGTTATTTTCTATCTTATTATCTTACTTTTACTACCGGACGCAATAATGAAAAAATACTAAGAATACTGTGGAGATCCATTTTTAGATGGTTCTACTTTTTCAGTACACTTTTTGAAGTGGTTTGTAAATACAAAACCGTTCATGTTGATGAACGGTTTTTTTTATAATAGCCAGCCTTCTATTATTTTCTTCTGTTGCCCTTGAAATTCCTATTAACATAATGTCAGGAAAGAAGCAAAAAGAAAGGGTAGAACTTAAGGACGCTTTTTAGTGATGATTGATAATTTACAAACCCCTTTATACAGAACCAATCAAATTAGAAGTCGTTCTACCCTGTTATACAAACCCTATATTTTTATTTTCCTAATTTGCTTATATAATAACAATCGATGTTCCAGAAAACATTATACACTCATATACTGCAACTTAAATGTGCCAAACCTTTCACCGACGGTCTCATATTGGGACATATTTCTCAATATAGAACTCAAAATGGACAACTTACCCTTTCTTTTATTGGTAATTGTTCTCCTGTAAATAATTCGGCGGAGGTATAAAATGAAAGAATGCCATTACAATTAATGAATACTTGACCTGATTGAATTCAACATTACTCTCATACTCTTTAATTAAAAAACTACCAAAGAGAAATAAAATGGAGATATAAAAACAAAAGGCAACTCAACAGTTGCCTTTTTTATATTTCTTACGTCCTCGTAAGATGTAAAAGAATTGTGCCATATTTAAATCTAATGAGTTGAATTGGAAAGAGTCACTGAATAATTTCTAACCAATTTCATAATCTCAACAACAGATCTAGTTGATCCTTGTTTTATCAAAACTACGAATTCACATACAAAAAACCGCGAGATCACCTTCCATTTCAGCATTTTTCAGCAAAGTGCCTAAACCCTGATCGGCATTTTTAACGTCACAATCAGGTAACTTCTTCTGTAACTTAAATTTATAGCGTAATAATAGGCATTCAGAAAGCGTTTATCAAATGTGATAAAAAAGAAAGGGCAGTTCAACAACTGCCCTTATTAATGTTAACCCCCAAACACACAATAGGTCGGAACGACCTATCACCAGCAAAGAAAATAATTCTTTTTCATTTACACAAATAAATATATATAAATATGCTAATTTTAAGCAAAGTACTTATTGTTTCTCAGTATTTCTACCCCACTGGGGTATCTACGGTGCTCAATTCATTGTTCGCATGAACCCCCATCAAAGATTGCTGATTTTTGTTTAAAAAATTTTCTTTTCCAACATTTCATTAACGCTTAGTATCCTTCCAACTCTTTAGCCTTGATATAAAATTTAGTTGAGCCATAGTTCCCAAGTCAAATATCTTTAGATAATTCTGGTAATACTATTTCAAGCAGCTCAAATAGAAACAAGAATACTTTATCTCTATCTTTCATCGATATTATAACCTCTTAGTTGTAATTGTATACAAAATAGTTGTGGCTGGCAAAAGCAAATTCCAGATCGGTATTATTAAAAGCTGCTTCGTAAAAGCGGGCAAAACACAAATACTCTTTCCCATTGGGTAGCCCGTAGAAGTGCACCGGATAATGGGTTGCTAAAAATGGAATACTGGATTTATAGAAAAATCGGCTTAATGATTTCAGAATTAACAAGAAAGAGTGGTTCTATAGCTTGCAAAATTAATGAAAACGGGCTCCTGTGCATCTTCTCTATTTTTATATAAATGCTAAATGATTTTATATTCAATATAAAATCATCAGCCGCCTCATTTTGGACAAACAAAAAACAGGCGATTCCAGTATTTATTCTGAAACCGCCTGTGTTTTATATCGACACTAAAAATGTGTTTAATTCTTCTATTTTAGCGTGAAAGATGCAGCCATTCCTTCAGCCGAGTTTGGCCCAACCCACAAGTTAAAATCGCCGGGTTCGGCTTCCCATTCTTTCGAGGCTCCGTAAAATTCAAGATCTTTAGTTGTAATCTCAAACGATACTACTTTCGACTCTTTTGGCTCCAACTTAATTTTCTCAAAACCTTTTAATTCTTTCACCGGTCGCGAAATACTTCCAACCAGGTCGCGTATATACAATTGAACAACCTCTTCTCCGGCAACATTTCCGGAATTGGTTATTGTTGCCTCAACTACAATTTTCCCGCCTTCTGTTAATTCATTAGCCGACAGTTTCAGATCGGAGTAATTAAACGTGGTGTAACTTAAACCATAACCAAATGGGTAAAGCGGCTCTTTGCTTTGGTCGGTATAGTGCGACCAGAATACATTTCCTTCGCCATTTGATGGGCGACCGGTATTTAAATGATTGTAATATAACGGCTGTTGACCCACTGCTCTTGGAAACGATACCGGTAGTTTACCGGCAGGATTATAATCGCCAAACAATACTTCGGCAATTCCATTTCCTGCTTCCGAGCCCAGATGCCAGCACTCAACAATTGCGGGAATATTTTCGGCCATCCAGTTAATTTCGATCGGGCGTCCGTTCATCAGCACAACCACAACATTTTTATTTACTTTGTAAACTTCTTCCAACAACTCCTGCTGAAAACCTTTCATTGAAATATCGGTTTGGCTGCGGCCTTCACCTGATTGCCAGCAATCTTCGCCTAAAGCAATTACCACAACATCAGATTTCGAAGCCAACGATTTGGCGGCAGACATTCCACTTCGGTCGGTAGTATTAATATGTAATTCGGTGGTAAACGATCGTAAACCTTCGGTGTAGGCTGGGCCTTGTGCAAAGCGAATACTTGAGCTCCCTGTTACATTTTTCATTCCCTCCAGCAACGAAACTGCTGAATTAGTAACCGCTTTGGCTCTCCAGCTTCCCAATGGCACATCTTTGCTTTCGGCCAGTTCACCTATTACAGCAATTTTTAATCCGTCCTTTTTCAGCGGAAGAAGATCGTTTTCATTTTTCAGCAATACAATACTTCTTTTTGCGGCTTCTTTTGCAGCTGCAAGGTGCTCGTCACTACGTAATTCTGTTTTTTCACGCTCAGGATTGCAATATTTGTAAGGATCATCAAACAATCCCAGTTTGAATTTAACGGTTAAAATACGGCGTACGGCATCGTCGATCAGAGCTTCATCAACTTTTCCTTCGTTTACCAGTGCTTCCAGATTATTTATGTATGCATTACCTTCCATGTCCATATCCGAACCGGCAGTAATGGCTTTATAAGCCGCTTCCTTTTTGTCGGCTGCTATTCCGTGTGGTAACATCTCGCCAATCGAGTTCCAGTCAGAAACCACAAACCCTTCAAACCCCCACTCGCCTTTCAGAATGTCGCGTTGCAGGTAAGAACTGGCGGTTGCCGGTGTTCCGTTAATAGTGTTAAATGCATTCATAAACGTAGCTACACCTGCATCAACACAAGCTTTAAAAGGCGGAAAGACAATATTATGCAAAGTTGGATCGCCAATTTCTACAGAATTGTAATCGCGTCCCGATTCAATAAAACCATAAGCTGCAAAGTGTTTGGCACACGCTGCAATGGTTGTTTCATCCGACAGGTCGTCGCCCTGAAAACCTTTTACGCGTGCATAAGCCATTTTTGCTCCAAGGTACGGATCTTCACCTGCTCCTTCCATAAAACGCCCCCAGCGGGCATCGCGTGCAATGTCAACCATCGGAGCAAAAGTCCAGTGTAAACCAACTGCAGATGCTTCTGCTGCTGCAACCCGCGACGATTTTTTTGCCAGTTCAGGCTCCCAACTGGCAGCCTCAGCCAACGGTATCGGAAACATGGTTTCGTAACCGTGAATTACATCGTAAGCCAGTATAAGAGGAATTCCCAAACGGCTGCTGTCAACTGCCCAGGATTGAATTTTGCGGGTAGCATTTGCCCCAGTAATATTTAACATTGAACCAACTTTGCCTTCTTTAACCAGATTGTAAAGCGACATTGAATCAACACCTTCAGGTGCCGGCCCTGTTAATTCCCAACGCGAAGAATATTGGTTCAATTGACCGATCTTCTCAATCAGTGTCATTTTCGATAGTAAAGCCTCAACTTTTGTATTGATAGCTGAACCATTTGGGGCAGTATTGTCAGTTCCAGCCTTTTGGCAAGCCACTGCAAATAATCCTAATAGAAGTAGTGAAAGAAATTGTTTTTTCATCAGTTATTACAAATTACTTATTGTATGTTTTACAAATTATAGCAAATATACTATAAAAGTGTACTGAAAGCCAAAGTATCAGTACAAATATTTAAAATTTGGTATTGATTTTTATTGCTTCGAAATAAGCACAACACCTACCCTATATTTTAAAGCAAATCCATCAGGGAAAATATCTTATAGATAAAATAAGCTTTCCCCTGCTCTATTTATTGGAAGTATTCAAATATTGAATGGCTTGAAGAAGGAGCTTTCTGTAATCATCGTTCTCGTAAGTTCGTCTATCGTGGCCAGCCTGTATATAAACTATTGTTGATGCATTATACCTATTTTCCCATGCAACATATTCAGCGCTTTTAGGATGGCGGGTTCTCAACAATGGTCTTACATTTTCAGAGATTCGGATATTATCGTATACCTCGTCAAAAAAACGCAATTCACTAAATCCGGCAGTAACAGGAGTATAATTTTCAATCGTACAATACACCCACATATCGTGTTCGTATTCCGACCATTCCGCTTCCGGAACTTTTCTGTTTTCCTGTACATAACGACCTCCTATAATATCCTCAAACGCCCGCCAATTTTGATAAGAAGCAAGCGAATGATGTAAAAACAAAAATGGCTTCCCCTGTTTAGTTAGTCGAATATAAGCTGCTTTTTGCTCACGGGTTATGGTGTTCCACATATCGTAAAAAACAAGTACATCAAAATTATTTGCGCCACCATTTGCAATTGCTCTGTTGGCATTGGGTTGTTCAAAATGTTCATACTCTATTTCCGGCATTTGGTCGAACAGTTGAAAAAACTGGAGCGTATCATAGCTATGTCCTCCGGTAACCAACATTATTTTTATTGGTTGGGAAATAACAACACAGGTACACAAACAGAGAACAACGGAAAGTATAGTTTTCTTCATTATTTATTTTAAGATTAAAAGCCAAATTGATGGTTTCGTCTTCACGAAAATAGGAAAATCATCTGTAACATTCCAGCACGAAAAAGCAATGTTGTCAACACCGGAAATTCATAAATAGCTATATCAGAGTTTCACAGGACGAAAAATTAGCCTATTTTTGGTATAATTAATTCAGAAAATATTTCCATGAACAAAAAACTACTTCTATTTTACTTCTCGTTAATTGTTGCTGCTTTTATATCGTGCGACAACATGGACGACGTGATACTGGAACCTCCTTCTAATCGTTATTTTCTGGATGATGAATTGCAATCTCAAATTCCAGAAAGCAAAATTGATCGTACTATTGCCACTGCAAGTACAGAATACAAGGAATTATCTGAAATTAGCGACCACATTCATTCGGGAGTTCAAGTTTATAGAATCACTTACAAAACAACTTTTGACGATAATCCGGTTGTTGCGTCGGGTGTAGTTGTCATTCCCAATGCAGATGGTGAATATCCGGTTTTAAGCTACCAGAACGGTACCAACACGGAACATAGTAATGCTCCAAGTGTTGATTCGGAAAACAAGCTTTTCGAAATGATGGAAATGATGGCATCTACCGGATTTATTATTTTGATGCCCGACTACCTCGGTTTTGGCGAATCAGACGATATGTTTCACCCTTATCTGCATCGCGAATCAACGGTACAAACCATTACTGACATGCTTGCCGCCGTTCGCGAGTTTGTGGATGGCATGGATGGAATCTCGCTAAACGGTGACCTGTACCTTGCCGGCTATTCGCAAGGAGGATGGGCTACGATGCAAGTTCAGCAGGCCATTGAAGCCAACACTTCTTTTTCTTATAATTTAAAAGCAAGTGCCTGCAGTGCCGGGCCATACAATCTGGTAACTCTTAACGAATATGTTGTAAGTGAAGAAGATTACCCACAACCTTATTTTCTGGCCTACATTATTAACAGCTATCTGAAACTCGGTCTTGAAACACCAGTAAATACCATTTTTAAGGCACCTTATGCCGACAAAATTGAGACAATGTTTGACGGACAGACATCGGGAGAGGATTTAAACGCAGAGCTAACAACAACTGTTGCCGACTTATTTACCCCCGAATACCTTGCCGGATGGAATACAGAAGCAGCTTATCTTCCGGTTCTTGATATGCTGAACGATAACAGTGTCCCGGATTTTGATCCCACAGTGCCAACTACTTTGTTTTATGGAACAGCCGACACTTGTGTGCCGCCAATAGTGAGCATAGAAAAGTATGACGAATTTATTGCCGCCGGTGCATCCACCAGTCTTGTTCGAAAAGTACCTCTTGAAGGGCTCAACCATTCGGAAGGCATTATTCCTTCAGGAGTGGCTTCAATACTTTGGTTTCTGGAAATCAAAAATGCGGCAATGTAACCCACCCCCGGAAAAAGAAGTTGGAAAAGGAATGACTTTCTAGAAAGATATTACCAGACCTTAGTTTACTAAAGGTCTTTTTTTGCGCTATACATCTTGCTTTATTTCCTTGTTCACTACAACAAAACATTTTTGGAAAGTCAAGTACAAAAAAATTCCACCTTTTAATAAGATGGAATTTCCGGAATTTATAATGCAATGTGATATTCTAACAACTGGCAGCCACTTCAACCAATTCGCCTTCCAGCGAAAAATCGGATGCTGAAGTAATTTTAACATCGGCAAATTGCCCGATCATTGATTTATCGGTACAGGCAAAACGAATCGTTAACTTGCCTTCGGTATACGATGTCAGGAAACCTTCTTTGCGATCTTCGCCACGAACCAGCACACGTAAGGTTTGTCCAACCAAACTTTCGTTGTATGGCAGATTGTGTTTTCGCAGATCTTCGGTAAGCTGATGCAAACGTCGTTTTTTCTCTTCCAGCGGAACATCATCTACCCAACGATGACTTGTTGCTCCGGGCCGTGGAGAATAAATTGCAGTGTACGACATATTAAATTTAAACTCGTCGAAAGCTTTTCGCGTATTTTCAAATTGCTCCTCGGTTTCGCCAGTAAATCCAACAATCACATCGGTAAACAATGTTGCCTGCGGAATAATACGACGGATAGTCTCAACAATATGGCGATACTTTTCCATGTTGTGTTTGCGGTTCATACGCATCAACACTTTATCGTCGCCACTCTGCATAGGCAGATGAATCTGTTTTCCCAAAACGGGATATTCTGCAATCACCTCAATCACTTCATCGGTCATATCGCGCGGATGTGGCGAAGTAAAGTACAGCCAGAATTCTTTATTCACTCGTTTCCCCAATTCACCAATCTCGCGTAACAATTGCGAAAAAGTTAACTCCTCACCCTTTTTATCCAGTCCGTAGGAATTTACATTTTGGCCAAGAAGTGTAATTGACTTATACCCCTGCGCTACCAACAAAGCCACTTCAGCAATAATATCTTTTGATGGGCGCGAAACCTCACGACCACGTGTATAAGGTACAGCGCAATAAGTACAGAATTTATCACAACCATTTTGAATAGGGATAAAAGCCTCGAAATTCGACTGATAGTGTGGCTGCACATTCCAGAAATCCTCGATATTCTCGTTATGTGGATCGATCCCTACATTCAAATGTGTAGGAGTTGTAATACCATAACTGCTGATCATCTTAGGCAGTTCGGGCAAATCCTTCATCTGGAAAGTGATATCAAAAAGTTTTAGGAACTTCTCATGGTCGTCGGGTAAAATACAACCCGAAATAAAAGTAACCAGGTTCTTATTGTTCTTCCACTTATTCCATTTATGGATGCGAGAATACACCTTATCGATGGCTTTCTGACGTACCGAGCACGCCAAAATACCAATCACTCCTGCCTCTTCCTCGTTGTCGGTCCACTGGTATCCGGCTTCATCAAGTACCGAGATTACCCGTTCGCTATCCGACATATTCATCTGACACCCTAAGGTTACTACGTGATATTTCATCTGTTTATAATTGTCTATTTTTAAAGGTAACAGATGGAACTCCCATGAATATAATCATTCGCTTTTATGTGAAAAATAATCTCACGGTCGTTTCATTCTATTTAGCTTCAAGACTGAAGCCCGAAGTATGAAAATTCTTGCTACAGTCTAACTTTTCTTTATTTATTAAAAGTATACTTCAGTATAAATGTTCGATGTCGGGATTCCCTTTTCCGACAAAATATCGAATACTTCGTATATCATTTCACTGTTTCCGCAAAGAAAACAGTTTGTATCTTCATCTATTGTCTTCGTCTTCAGAAATTCGGTTACCCTCCCGTAGAAGTCGCCACCTTCTTCTCCTGAAGTGCACAAAGTTACCCTTTCTTTATTAAAATCAGTATGATCATAGGCCTCTTCTCTTTTTCGTACCCCATGTACCATTTTATAATTCAGCTGCCAATGCGTTTTTACAAAACCATGAAACGGGCTGATACCGGTTCCGGTTGCGATGAACAAAAATTTCTGCACCTGAAAACTTTGTGGATTGAACTTAAAAAATCCAAAAGGGCCATCCACATCAATCCAATCGCCCACTTTCAGCTTTTTTAATTTCGATGATACTTTTCCTCCTTCCACCTCGCGAACCAAAATTTCCAGGTAATCGTCTTTCTCTCCGCTGTATATGGAGTATTCGCGCCGATCAACTGCTCCTTTTGTTCCGAGCAATACAAACTGCCCGGTTTGGAACTCCATACCATTCCGCTCAAACCGAATTACAAACGTTGAACCGGTTAAATGCCTGACTTGTGTTACTTTATGTTTTTTCAATTATTAAGATCTGTTCTAAATAAATCGATGCAAAAGTATAAATAATTGGTAAATCTTCAAGGTTTTAGCGTTTTACATTATTCATTCGTAAAAAAGCAGAACAAAAAAGGGATTCTGTTCACAGAATCCCTCAACAAATAATCCTCCTTCACACTAATTGTATACCTCCTCCTCTCTTTGGTAGCCCTCTGAAATAACTGTTAACTCAAGATTTTCCTTATTCACAATCATTCCGTTATGGAAGACCGTAGGAACCAACATTTCTCCGTTACTCACTGTCTGATATGTTTTTTCACCATCTTCGTTCTGTGCAAGTTTCATTGCCAGTTCGGCGGTAGTAGCTGCCAATTTTTCATAAGGTTTATAAACAGTACAGGTTTGATGACCGGCAACAATTTCGCGCAGGTTTCGCAAATCGGCATCCATTCCAGCTACAAGTATCTTATGCTCCATACCCATTTCTTTTATAGCTCTTAACACTCCCATTGCTAATTCGTCGTTTCCGGCAATAATAGCATCAACATCAGGATAAGCTTCTAATAAGATTTTACCATGTTCATACCCTTCATTTTCTTCCCATGCGTTGGTAAATTCGTTATAAACAATTTCAATGTCACCCTTTTCCACTAAAGGCTGCAGCACATTTCGCTGGCCAAGATAAAGCAACTGGCTATTGTTGTCGCTCATTGCTCCCCCAATTAAAGCATATTTGCCTTTGGGTTGTATGGTGGTTAAATAACTGGCCTGTAACGAACCAATCTCAACGTTATCGGTCGATACATAATAATCAAGTTTGCAATTTTTAATCAAACGGTCGTACGAAATAACTTTTACATTCTGGGCATGTGCAGCTTCAACAATAGCAGCGGCAGCAAACTGATCTACAGGTACTACCACTAGCACGTCAACACCGTTGGCGAGCAGTTCTTTTGCCTGAGCCAATTGTTTATCGGCATCATTCTCGGCATTCATAACTTTTACGGTTCCTCCAAGTTCCTGAACATCTTCTACAAGATAGTCCCGGTCGTTTTCCCACCGTTCTTTATCGAAAGCATGGATTAAAAATCCTACTTCAACTGGCTCGTCTTTGGTATCGCAAGCAGTAAAGCAAAGTCCGGAAAGAAAAACTAAGATGAGTAATGTTATCCTGTAATTCATATTATTGAATTTAATTAAGTTTCTATTCAATTTACGAATTATCAGGTGATAGGTTAACCCCTAAAATTGTTTTAGTTGGTTGTTTTAAAACATTAGAAATAATGAAACCTTTTGAAGAGACAATTTAAAACTTTTGAATTTCCTCGTACAATTTTTGAAGTGGCAATCCCATTACATTGTAAAATGAACCTTCAATATGCGAAATACCGATCGATCCGATCCACTCCTGAATACCGTATGCACCGGCCTTATCAAACGGTTTAAAAGTAGTAATGTAATAGTCGATTTCGGTACTGGTAAGCTCTTTAAACTGCACGTTGGTTAAGGATGAAAACACAACCGTTTTTTTTGTTGAACGAAGACAAACACCAGTTATTACCTCATGCATTTTTCCGCTTAATGCCGATAACATTTTATAGGCATGATCATAATCATTCGGTTTTTCGAGCACTTGTTCGTTCAAAACAACAATTGTATCGGCTGTTATCAGCAAATCATTATTGTTCAATTCATTGGCAAAAGCTTTTGCTTTTTTTTCTGCCAGGTATCCCGGAATCTGATTAGGAGAAAGCTCCGACGGATAATCTTCGTCCACATCTTTTGTTTTCACCTGAAAATCAATTCCCAATGATTTTAAAAGCTCTTGCCTACGTGGCGACTTTGATGCAAGAATGAAGTTATATTCAGGTATCCAGTTCATTTTAGAATGCTCTTGAATTTAACATTTCCGGGGTAAACCATTTGTGTTGAGCTTTTAATGCCTGCTCAATTACATCGCGTACACAACCTTCGCCACCTTTTTTATCCGAAATGTATTTCGAGATATCTTTAATGTCACTTACAGCGTCTTTTGGGCAGGTTGGCAAACCTACAGCCTGCATCACCCGGTAATCAACTAAATCGTCGCCCATAAAAAGCACATCTTCAGGTTCTACTTTCACCTTTTCCAGAAAATCATTTAAACAGGCTACTTTATCACGGGCTTTGTCGTAAAAATGCTCCACACCCAGTTTTTCGTAGCGTAGCCGAACGCGTTCAATATAACCTCCTGTGATAATTGCAATCGGATAACCGGCTTTAATAGCACTTCTTATGGCAAAACCATCTTTAACGTTAGCTGTTCGTACCGGATCGCCATCTTCGTTAAGCGGCGAAACGTCTTGCGACAATACTCCGTCGACATCGAATACAAAAGCTTTTACGCGGGTAAGTTCTTCTTTAAAAAACGACATTCTAATTATTTTTCCTGATGATGCTCAAAAATACTCTTTGAAATTGAATTGTACAATTCCTGCAGATCGGGCATTTCATTTAATTCGTTCAGGTGCGCATTTATAATGTTTTCATCAAAACGGATTGCCGGACCTGTTTGTGCGTCTTTCGGATGTAATTCCTGTACTTTTTGGGCCGTCTCCATAATGAGTGGCCGCAGTATTTCAAATGACAGATCTTTCCGTTCCAGGTATTTGGCAGCCATTGCATAACAATGATTGGAAAAGTTACATGCAAAAACGGCCGCAATGTGTAAGCTCTTTCTTTTTTCAGAATTTAGTCGAGTTACTGATTCTGAAACCTCGTGAGCGATTTCTTCTAAAATATTCAAATTCTCTTCTGAACTTGCTTCTAAAAAAATGGGAATCTTCTTAAAATCAACTTTTCTGTTTTTTGAAAAAGTCTGCAAAGGGTAGAAAACGCCATAATTATCGGAATAACTACTTAATATATTCATTGGCAAACTCCCAGAGCAATGAACGAGCAATTTATCACCAAACTCGACCTTACTCAATACCTGATCCACTGCAGAATCTTTTAATGCCACAAAATAAATATCCGCTTCCTTTGTGATCGACTCCGTTGAAGTTGTAAAGTTCGTTTGTAAACGATCCGCCAACTGTTTGGCCGACTCCTCTGTTCGGCTATAAACCTGTACAATTTTATAACCAGTTTTTGCAAAAGCTTCAGAGAGCTGTGTAGCTAAATTACCTGCGCCAACAACACATATTTTTAGGTTCATCACTTTTCAATTTTTTGTAAAAGTAATGAGCCTAATTTATCTTACAAACACATTCGCTGTTAAACAGTGGCTTTTGCCAGTCGATTGTTAATCACATCCCAGTTTACAATATTCCAGAAATTACTGATGTAGTCGCCACGTTTATTCTGGTAGTTAAGATAGTAAGCATGTTCCCAAACATCCAGAGCCAATAAAGGAGTGCCTTTTATTTCAGCAATATCCATTAATGGATTATCCTGGTTTGGAGTTGAGCTTACTTTTAACTTTCCATTTTCATCAACAAGTAACCATACCCAGCCACTTCCAAAACGAGTTTTGGCTGCTTTCGAAAATTCGTTTTTAAAAGCATCTACCGATCCAAAATCTTTTTCTATTGCATCTTTTAAATCTGCAGGAATTTCGTTTTGCTGAGGAGTCATATTTTCCCAAAATAATGAGTGATTATAATAACCTCCACCATTATTTCTTATACCCTCTGGTTGTTTACTTATTTCGGAAAAAATCTTATCCATCGGGGTAGTTAAAAGAGCACTACCTTCGGCTGCAGCCATAAATTTTGTAAAATATCCTTTGTGATGTTTTGAATAGTGCAGCTCCATTGTTTCTGCATCTATGTAAGGTTCAAGCGCATCATAAGCATAAGGAAGTTCCGGAAACTTATGTCCCTCGAAATCTTCACCATTGCTTGCACATGATGATAAACTACCAAAAAGAGGTGTTGCTATTGCTGCTGTCCCTACCGCGAGTATAAATTTTCTTCTTTCCATGATATACAGTTTTGTCTACTTCGACAAACACCTATAACAAAAAAAAGTTTTATAAATTATTATTATATCTTATCGATTCTTTTTAAATCGGGCTTGTGTAAGGCTAAATAATTTTGGGATCCGGTTAAAAAGAAACAGTAAAAAAAGAAGAAGAATGAACTCCCAATATGTGTCTCCAGGTTTGAATCGGCAAAGTTTGCAAAAAACATAAAGACTAAAAACAACATCAATAACTGATCCTGATAGCGTTTGGTTTTTACTATTGGATAAATGAGAATAAACATGATAAAGATAAAACCAAACACACCGAATTTCACCAAATAATTTAAATACTGGTTGTGCGACGATGCATAATTACTTTCTTCGAGTTTAGCCCCGTTTTCTTTGAAAGCTTCGGCAAAAGCAGTTTTCCATCTGCCGGTTCCTACACCCAATAAAATATTTTCTTTTATAATAGTAATAGCGGCTTTAGCAAACTCTATTCGTTGCGAAAATGATTGATTATTGGAATAGCCGGTTTGTGAATACACATAGTACTCCCAAACTGTTTGATAAATGCGCGGATACAATGAATATTTTTTTTGAAATATTACATTACCCATCCCTTTTTCTATGTTCTCAATATCATTTTTACTTAAGGCTTTAACGCCTTCGGCATCTTTCCGCAATCCTTTCGAAGTTAAATAGCGAATAAGTGTGGCTCGTATTGGGTAACCATTTACACCAACCGAGTCATATTCAATTTCGGCAACCTTATTCCACTCTTCTTTCATTTCTTTTTTGCAGATGTATAAAAAAACATAGTGTCCGTTTTCTACCATCTTATTCGAGAAATCGTGTGTATATGAATTTCCCTGCGTTGTTACCTTTTCAATATTTACAGGATCAACCTTTTCAATATTGTAAAATTTATGTACCACACTATACAAATAAATTAGAGGAGTAAGTATAATTGTTATAAATAGAATGGCTATTGGAATTTTCTTTTTTGAAACGATTCGGTTAAACAAATAAAAAAGAAATAAAACACTACTTGTTACCAGT
>NZ_OY781884.1:5072500-5268975 GCF_963677155.1 uncultured Draconibacterium sp.
TTTGATTGATAGGTGTTTATGTGATTTAATAATTAAGAATATCAGAAATTACTTGCCGATACAAAAATTCTTAAAGATATGTCCCAAAACTTCCTCTGTGCCAACTTCGCCGGTGATTTCGGCAAGGTAATGCAGACACTCACGAATATCCTGTGCCAGGAAATCGCCGGTGATTTGCATTTCGAGACCATTTAAAACGCGTAAAATGGCTTCATGAGCATTCTTTAAAATTTCGTAATGACGGGCATTGGTAACAATCACATCCTGCTGCTCGGCTTCCTCCATATCAATGGAATGACTCATATAATCGATCAACTCCTCAAGATTTTCTTTTTGTTTAGCCGCAATAAACACCGCCTTTTCGTTATCGGTAAGTTCCATTACTTCTAACTGCTGAATAGTATCACGCAAGCCGGAATCGATCTTATTGGCCACAATAATTAATGTCTGATGTGTTGCAATTCGTTCGCGAATTTTCTGAATACGGCTTTCTACAAGCGGGTAGGGGTTATTGGTGTCAACAACTAACAAAACCACTGTAGCTTGTTCCAGTTTGCTGTAACTGCGTTCAATTCCCAGGTTCTCAATCTGGTCTTTGGTTTCGCGAATACCGGCTGTATCAAAAAAACGAAAAGCCGTTCCGTGAATATTTATCACATCTTCAATTACATCGCGCGTGGTACCGTGAATATCAGATACAATCGCTCGGTCTTCATTCAGTAAGGCATTTAATAGCGTTGATTTTCCAACATTCGTTTCGCCGACGATAGCTACCGGAATTCCATTTTTAATAGCGTTTCCTAACTGAAACGAATCTTTCAACTTTCTTAATAACTCCTCAATTTTTTCGGTTAATTTTCGTAAAGCTGTGCGGTCGGCAAACTCCACATCTTCTTCGCTAAAATCCAGTTCCAGTTCCACCATTGCCGTAAAATGCAATAGCTGATCGCGCAAGGCACTGATCTCTTTCGAAAATCCACCACGCATCTGGTTCATGGCCAATTTGTGTGCAGCCGCATTTGCAGAAGCAATTACATCGGCAACGGCTTCGGCCTGCGACAAATCCATTTTACCATTCAAAAATGCTCGCTGCGTAAATTCACCTGGCAATGCCAATCGAGCGCCATTTTCTACCAGCACATTTAAAATCTGTTGCTGAATATAAACTGATCCATGACACGAAATTTCAATAATATCTTCACCTGTAAACGAATGTGGTGCACGAAACAATGCAATAACCACCTCGTCGATGGTTTCGTTGGCTGAAACGATTTTCCCAAAATGAAGGGTGTTTGCCGCCTGGTTAACAAGTGATTTTCCTGTTTTCGGACTTTCGTATACCTTATCGCATATTCTAATGGCATCGCTACCCGAGAGACGAATAACAGCAATCGCTCCAACTCCGGGCGATGTTGAAATGGCACATATTGTTGATTGATCGAGCATTTTTCAAATTTTAAAAATTGCAGTAAAAATACAAAATTACATAGCCTTTAGGACACAACAACTTAGTAGGCTGATTAGTTGGCGTATTTAAAATGTTTGAAATAAATAACAGGTAACTCTTTTATACGAAGAGACGATGCTATAAACCACACATTAAGAAGGCGTTCGGCCATAAAACCCAGTATGCGCTGCTGATATCCCTGATAATCGTCGAGATTAATGCGCTTTTCGAATTCAAAAAGTATATCGAAAAGCCAGCTCATGCATTGATCGAAATCTGCACGTCTCATGATCATCATATTATTGGCATATAAACGTTTTCCGCACAATACCTCTTCCAACGCCTCATTAAAATCGGGGTATTTATCTTTAATTATACTTTTGATTAAGGTCAAGTCGCTAAAGTCATGATATCGGTTGTAATGTTCTTCAACCGTATATTTCAACTTTCTACGAACCGGAAGAATTATATCGTTATTCGTAAGTATTTCATCTATTTCCTGCTCTGTCAGAATTGCATCACGAAATTGATCGACTCTTTGTGTATAGATCAGTCCATAACGTTTGTAATGAATTCCAACCAAATAATAGAGTATACGCCGACAATTTTGCAAAATGGGTTCTGGTTGAGCGGTAAAAAAACGCCTGTAATGTACTGAGCCAACAATTTCCTGTTGAGTATTTTTCCATACCCAGTAAAGTCCTGTCAACTCACTGTAGTATTTATTCTTTGAAGAGATATTATCTCCTGTATTATCACCTGTTAACCCCTGACAATTGGCTTCCTTGTTTTGTCCAGCCCAAATGTTAACATAGCACGGCTCTTTAGTTATTGTAGGGCCGGCTTTGTAATGAAATACGAAAATTCGTGTTTTCTTCTCTTTAATCATCAATCCAAATATTGTTCGAACTCACAACTATCAATTTTTCATTGCTTCCTGATACCAGGAGCTTCCAATTGTCTTATTTCGATAATATATTTCTTCGTCCGAAAGTGTTGCCGGATTTTCATACCAAGGCAAGTGCCTTGCCATATATTCTCCTGCAGTTCTTAATGTTTTGCCCCATTGCTGGTTTCTGGTTCCTGGACGATACAAGGCGAAAGTAGTATCTATATCCGCTTCGTATAAATCTTTTTTGATTGGTTTTTTCCAAAATTTGCGTTCCCAACTAATTACCTGTTCTTTTTGTGGGTAAAAATCAGGAATATCATCTATTTTTAAACTGAACCCAACTTTAGTATAAGCCTGATGCTCTTTTAGTAATTGCTGGAAATAGCCCACGGCATCCAACGGACATTCTTCAATGGGTAAAATATCAGGATCAGTATAAATGTAAGGCAACCCGTTGAACCATAGGTGAATGTTGGTGTCCCAAACCGATTTGTAGCCGATGTTTGCATTCAAACGTATAACCGTGTGTTTTGTCGATTGGTAATAGTTGAGCAACTCGGGATAGCACGAATTATTATCAATAATATAAATGTTTCGCATTCCTGCTTTTTCAAGCCATGCAATTAATTTTCGCAAACATATAATCCGGTTGTAATTATTAATAATCACAGGTATATCTTGATATTCGATATTCTCGGCACACAAATTTGTTAAAAAGCGTCGAGATATAAATGGTCTCGACAAACTACGAACAATTTTACAATAGGTACGAGCTATTTTTCTATAATTCGCAAAGGGTACGAAATAATTTATGATCATAAAACATGAATAAACTACAAACTTAAAACAAAGCTTCTGCGTCAGCTAATATTTTGCAATTTTTTTACAAAAAAAGTTCTTACAGTAGAGCTCTAAATCTCAATGTTAAGTGCCGATTTTTTATTTTTTAATCTCTTTCTTCAACTCTGTATTAATGCCATAAAATCGGGTTATGTTTTTTCTACCTTACCCAAACAAACGTATCAAGTTTGTTCGATACAGATATTATTTTCTTTTATTTATGCACTTCAAAAACTAAGCCTCTACTTGTCGTACAGATCATTCAATGTCTAATTTTAATGTAACTCAAACTTTTTCATTATTATTAAGTACTTTAACTTTGCCCGGTTGTCTGGAGAATTTTGCGTTAGTGCTATTACTATCAGATATGGAGATTAGAAAACTAAATTAAAAGTAATGTAAATGTGAAAACCTTAAAAGACGAAGTAGTAAATTTAATAAAACAATCGAAATTCACCATAGCATTTACCGGTGCCGGAATTTCGGTTGAAAGTGGTATCCCTCCATTTCGGGGAGAACACGGACTTTGGAATAAATACGATCCTCATGTGTTGGATTTGGGCTATTTTCTGAATAACACAGAGCTCTGCTGGACATATATTCGCGAGATATTTTACGATTTTTTTGCCGATGCCAAGCCAAATGATGCTCATCGTATTTTAGCAGAAATGGAAAAAAACAGGCTACTAGATGCTGTCGTTACCCAAAACATCGATAATTTGCATTACGAAGCCGGCAGCCACCTTGTTCATGAGTTTCATGGGAATTCAAAAAAGCTAAAATGTTTAAAGTGCGGGCAGGTTTATGATGCGCGAAATATTAATTTTGAAAACATTCCGCCAAAGTGTGAAAATGATGGAGAAATACTAAAACCCGACTTTATATTCTTTGGCGAAGGAATTCCGCACGATGCATATGTCGATTCGTTCGCGGCAGCCGAAAAAGCCGAAGTTTGCATTATTATTGGCTCAACCGGAGAAGTAACACCGGCGTCGTATGTACCTCGTACGGCTAAACAGGCCGGGGCAACAATCATCGAAATCAATCCGGAGGAAACCGTTTTTACTTCGGCAATTACCGATATTCATTTAAAAGGGAAAGCCACCGATGTGTTAAATCAGTTGGGCGAATTACTGTTTTGAATTTTTCAACCAAATGTTTGAAGTTTATTATAGTAAAGGATATAGTTTACCTTGAAAGCAATTAATCTATCAATCATTTTCGGTATAACTTGAAGAAAATTTATATTTGCGCTACGAAAACAAATAAGGTAACTTCGTTTTTAGCTCAACAATTTCTTGAAGGGGCTAATATGTTGCCATTTTAATTTAAATTATAATCGAATGAAATTACTTGAAGGAAAAACAGCAATCATTACCGGTGCTTCTCGCGGTATTGGTAAAGCAATTGCTGTAAAGTATGCACAGGAAGGGTGCGATGTTGCCTTTACCGATCTTTTTGAAGATGATAATATGAAAGCTACGGAAGAGGAATTAAAAACTTATGGTGTAAAAGCCAAAGGATATGCTTCTGATGCAAGTAATTTTGAAGATACCGACCGGGTTGTAAACGAAATTGTTAAAGAATTTGGCCGTATTGATGTATTGGTAAATAACGCAGGTATTACAAAAGATACGTTGTTAATGAGAATGACTGAAGACCAGTGGGATGCAGTTATTAATGTTAATCTGAAATCGGTATTTAATTTTACAAAGGCGGTTCAGCGCACCATGTTAAAACAACGTTCGGGGTCAATCGTTAACCTTAGCTCGGTTGTTGGTGTTAGCGGAAATGCGGGACAGGCAAACTACTCGGCATCAAAAGCGGGTATTATTGGTTTCACCAAATCGATAGCACGCGAACTGGGTTCTCGTGGTGTTCGATCTAATGCCATTGCTCCTGGTTTTATTATTACCGAAATGACCGGTAAAATTCCGGAAGATGCGCGTAAAGCATGGGAAGCCTCAATTCCTCTGAAAAGAGGTGGAACACCTGAAGAGGTTGCTGGTGTTGCTACATTTCTGGCATCCGATTTATCGTCGTATGTTAGCGGACAGGTTATTCCCGTTTGCGGTGCAATGAACACTTAAGAAACGTTACAAAAATATGAAAAGCTGTCTGAAAGGGCAGCTTTTTTTGTTTCTTTGTTTTTGATGAAACACAAAGCCTTATTTATTGGACTAACTACAATCGACATTCAATATTTTATTGATGAGATTCCGGTTCCCAATACCAAAATTAAAACCGATATCCCGGATATTTTAGTTGGTGGACCGGCAACCAATGCGGCTGTTGCGTTTGCTTATTTGAATAAAACGGCAACACTTGCCAGTCCGGCTGGCCTGAATGCTTTTTCCTCATTTATCGATCAGGATCTTAATAGGGTAGGAGTTGATCATTTTGATCTGGCCTATGGTCAGGAATTTGAAACAATTCTGGCGACTGTTTTAACCTCAAAAAATGGCGACCGAACCATTGTAACACATAATCCCAAAGAAGTACATAGCACTATTTCTCCACAAAAACTAATTGATCTGGTAGAACCTCAGATATTGCTTATCGATGGTTTTTATCCTGAGTTCAGCCTTGAATGTGTACGAATTTGTAAAGAACGGGGAATACCTGTTATTGCTGATTGCGGAAGTTGGAAGCCGCAGTTTGCTGAGCTCTTAAGCTATATTGATATCGCCATATGCTCGGCCGATTTTATGCCTCCGAAATGTGAAAAACGGGAAGACCTTTTTGATTTTATGAGAGCTGAAAACATTCAGTCGGTGGCTATTTCAAATGGCGGTGCTGAGATCGAATATTTTTCAAAAGAAAAGAAGGGGAGTTTGGTCGTTCCGGCAGTTGAGGTAAAAGATACACTTGGTGCCGGAGATTTTTTACATGGTGCTTTTTGTTATTATTTTCTTGAAAGTACTGATTTCGAAAGTGCTATGCAGAAAGCAGCATCATTAGCTTCGTTTACATGCCGTTTTGAGGGAACGCGGAAATGGTTAAAATTCGATTATAATACCTGACATCTGAAAAATAATCCGTAAATTGTTTCATTCGAGAACAATAAAAGAATAATGTTAAATAAATCAATTGCATATCGATTGAGTGTTTATATATCCGTGGCTGTAATAGGGGTATTTATTGCTTTTATTGGTATATTTTTCCTTTTTAATCAATCGCTTATAGAAGAAAGTGTAAAGAATAAAGCGATGTCGCAAAGTACGCATGTAACCAGCCAGGTGCAACGTTATATTGTTACCACATCCGAAGTTGCTGAAAATATTGCCGATCAGGTTATTTTTTATGGTCAGCAAGATCATGCCGATTTGTTTATCCAAAGTCTGGTAAACAAATATTCGTTTATTAATACCATTTATGTGAAGATTGACTCAACAGTTACCCAATTACCTTATTGGAATTATTTTACCTACCGAAATGGTGATTCCACCTTAGTACTTCGAGGAAATGGTAATATTTCGTCGTGTGTAAATGAGCAAACACAATTTGAGAACCTGATTAAACAGAAAGACGAAGGCTGGTCGGAACCCTATTTTTGCGACCGAAATGATATTGTTGTTGCAGCCTACTGCTCGCCGATAATGATTGAAGCTGCTTCCGGCCAGAAGAAACGAGTTGGAGAAGTAATTTGCGAGTTGTCGTTAAATGAATTGAATAAGCAGGTTAATCGTATAAAGATAGGAAAAGGAGGATTTGCTTTTCTGATGTCGAAAGATGGCATTTATATTACACATCCTGTAAGCGAGTGGATACTTAACCGTAGCATTTATGATATTGATGAGAAAGTTCTTCACGATGATATTAAAGCCACAAACGATCAGGTGCTGACAAATAAAAAAGCAGGAACATTAATTGCTTATCCCGAATTATATGACTTCAAAAAAGCACTGGTTTATTATGTTCCTATTCCGCAAAATGATTGGGTTTTAGTATCGGTTTTACCGTACAAAGAGTTATTTGAACCCTTATATCTGCCTGTACTTCAGATGCTTTTTTTCTCAGTTCTCGGAATTCTTGTTATTTATTTAACCGTTACATACATTATTAATCAACAGATAAAACCGTTAAGTTTGGTTACCAAACAATTAAAACGTTTTAGCAATTTAACAGGTCCCTACAAAGATATTCCTGATAACGAAATTACACAGGTTGCCGAGAGTTTGAATTACATGAAATCGTGGTACGAAAAATACCTGCAGACACAATCCGACGAACAAAAGAAAAAGCGACGACGACAGGAAGATATGAATCAGGCTTCTGAAATTCAGCAAAGCTTTATTAAAACCGTTTATCCCGCTTTTCCAAACCGTACTGATATTGATCTTTATGCAACTTATCAACCTGCCAGGGGAGTAAGTGGTGACTTGTTCGACTATTTTTTTATTGATGACGAACATCTGGTTTTAACAATGGGAGATGTATCAGGCAAGGGAGTTCCAGCAGCATTTTTTATGAGTATTGCCCAAACAACAATTAAAACAAATGCTTTGATTCCAAAAGCTAATAAAATTGTAGAGAAGGTAAATAAAGAGTTGTGTACAAGTAATCACCATCAGTTCTTTTTAACATTGTTTTTGGGCGTTCTGAATGTAAAAACAGGCATTTTAGAATATTGCAATGCGGCTCACACTCCGGGATATGTTTTAACGAATAGAGGAAAAGTTGAAGAATTAGCCCAATCGCATGGGCTACCATTAGGGCTTTATCCCGATAAATCTTATGGTTCAGCTAAAATTCAAATGAACAAGGAAGATGCGCTTGTGTTGTATACTGATGGAGTTACTGAAATGCTAAACGAAAACAATCGACAGTACAGTAACCATCAACTTGCTGAGAATCTGATATCGCTTACAGGGCAAAGCCCGAAGAAAATGGTTGAGCGATTAGATAAGAGCTTGAAGCAATTTATTGGTCATACCGATCAGGTCGATGATATTACAATTTTAATATTGAAATATTTAAGATAATACATAAGTTGTTTTTCTGAATTGTCTATATTTTTAAGAAATATGTTAGCAGAATCTGAATAAAATAAACTATTTGATCATTGGGGTGCTGGTTTTGTTAACAGAATTAATTTTCAGAAGATTTAATTACTATATTTATCCCAGAACACGACAATTGAGAGTTTGTCTTATGGGCAAAGATTTATCAAAACATAGTAACTTCCGAAAAGGTTCTCACGAACACAATAATAACGATTCCAAACAACGAAATGGTACCGGTAATAAATCTTGCTATTTAAATGAATCGGAGCTTTTAAGGCGTATAAAAGGCGGAGATGAAAGGGCTTTTGATTCTTTGTTTTATAAGTATAAGGGAAAAATATACCATTTCTTAAAGTTGAGTTTGCCAGACGACCACCAAACAGAAGGAATTGTACAGGAGGTGTTCATCCGGTTGTGGTTAAAACGGAAAGAAATTAATGTAAGTCAGGGAATACAACCATTTCTGTTTTCTATTGCAAGAAATCTAATGAGAGATCAACTTAGAAAAAATCTTGTTCGTCAGAAATACCTATCTAGTCTATCATTTACACAAAACGAAGTTTATTCTTCTCCAGAAAGGGAGATGGAGTATGCAGAGTTTGAAAAAAGGGTTATGGATTATATTGAGAATATGCCTGAGCGTAGACGTCATATCTTTGAGTTGAGCCGAAATGAAGGGAAAACATACCTGCAGATTGCGAATGAGCTAGGTATTAGTGTAAATACTGTAGATACTCAGATACGAAAAGCCTTGCATGGGTTAAGAAGTCTTATTTTTAAGGTGGTTACTTGCTTCTTTTAATTTTTATCAGTATTCATTGAAAAGTATTGGCCCAATATTCGAAAAATAAAACAGTCTGTTATATAGAAAATTAAGCATAAAATAGGCTTATTTTTTGGCGCCCCCAAAAACATCACCTTTATTTTTGTTATATACTTTAAATCGATGAACGTTAAAACAGTAAATGGTCAACTTATAGTTTGTTTCTTTCCTCTTTAAAGTGATTTCCGCAAACTACTTTTCTGCGAAAGTGAGCGTTAAAGGTAAATATACTCCTAGCGGATGTATTAATTCCCTCAAAAACAATAACTTATTTCAGTCTGTGAATATTTGCGGATATTCAATTTCTCTTTTGTTTGTCTATGTTGTTATTTGACACTTCTGCATGTTTTTGTGAAGAAAAATAGCAAAAATAAATAATTTGGATCACGGTATATTCAAATTGAAACGTATACAGAGTATATTCTATGAAAAAGGAACCATACATAGTGCAACTTATTCATCGTCTTTATTCAGCAAATAGACTTGAATACGATGAAATAGAAGAATTGGAAAAATGGCTAGATCGTTTTAATGATAATCCTGATATTGATGACTGGCTTATCAATAATTGGATAGAATCTGGTGATCAAGATGTCCATATTTCACTTCAGGAGATAAAAGAAAAAATTCGAAAATGCGATGATGGGTTCAGCAGGTTTGGTATAGCAACAAATAAGAGTATTTATCGAAATAGAGCAAGGAGGCTCCTGAATTCCTATTCCATAGCTACTGCTGCGTCGCTACTTTTGGTGTTTATGTCTGGTTTTTTTGCTTACTACATGGGCTTTTTCGTATTAACGAATACTGTTATTGCAGAGTCAATTAGTACAGAGTGTAGTGAGGAAAAAAATGTCACTCTTATTGTTGGCGAGGAACGCCAATACGTGCTAACCAGCGAAACGCTGGAATTGATGGAAGATGGAATAACGATAAAGGGTAATAACAACCAGCTGGCATTGAATAAGGATACAGTTACAGCCATTTCTCCTCGCGAACAGATTTTCAGTACGATACAGGTGCCTTTGGGAAAAGACTACTTTTTAAAACTCGCAGATGGAACCAAAGTCTGGCTTAATGCGGGATCGACTCTTAAATTTCCCGACTATTTTACAGATGATGGACGAATTGTTGAATTAACAGGAGAAGCTTTTTTTGATGTAAAGTCAGATAAATCAAACCCATTCTTTGTTCGGGTGCAAGAAACTGAACTTCGTGTTACCGGAACCCGCTTTAACGTATGTAATTACAAGAATGAGACTAGAAGCTCAGTTACGCTCGAAGAAGGGAAAGTGGAAGTTGCTGTAAATAATAACTTTTATGAACTGAATCCCGGAGAACGGTTCGAATTTGCAAAAGAAAGCGGACAGGTAAATATTAGCGAAGTGAATACCAGCTTGTATACAAGCTGGAAAGATGGGATCTATGAATTTAAGGACATAAACCTCTTGGATTTAACAGAAAGGCTGAAAAAATGGTACGATGTGGATTTTGTTTTCGAGAAGCAACCATTAAAAGAATTGAGATTTACAGGAGTGGTGAAAAAAGATTATTCTATTGTCTATTTCCTTCAGGTATTGGAGAAAACAACTAATGTTCAGTTTCTAATTGACGGAGATGTGATCTTGATACAGGAAGAGAAATAGCTAATTTTTTTATATCTAATCAATTTTAATATGAGAAAAAATGTGTTTAAAAACTATGCATTTACGAAATGCAGACCAAAACGGCCGGGAATAAAACTTCTGGTGGGTAGTATTGTATTTATGCTGTCGTTTTCTTTTTCAGTTACAGCTGCTGTTGCTGCAAACATGCTGTCGCAAGAGGTTATCACTTTACAAAAGGGTAACTACAGTTTTCAAACGGTGTTTGATGAAATTAAAAACCAGACCGGATTTGCGGTTATTTACAGCAATAACCGACTGAATAAGTCGGGTAAAGTGACAATTGAAAAGGAAAAAAATACGGTAGACGAATTAATGATTAAGTGTACTCAAAAACAACAGGTGAGTTATGAGTACAAGGATGATTACATTGTCATTACCCCAATGAAAGAACAATCTTTGCAAGAAGTTACACGAGAGGTAAAAGGAAAAGTGAAAGATTCCGGCGGAGAACCGTTACCTGGTGTTACCATTGTGGTAAAAGGAACAACAATAGGTAGTGTTACCGATATTGACGGAAACTTTACGTTGAAAGTTCCGGCGAGTGCAACAACCCTTCTTGTTTCATTTGTAGGAATGGAAAGCCAGGAAATTAATGTTAGCGGAAAAGATTACCTCGAGGTAATACTTGAACCGGTTTCTCAAGATATTGATGAAGTAGTGGTTACCGGGCTACAACGAATAGACAAACGTTTATTTACCGGAGCAACAACCAGTCTGTCGGCTAATGATGTAAAACTTGATGGAATTTCAGAAATAAGTCGCGCATTAGAAGGACGAGCCGCTGGTGTTTCTGTGCAAAATGTTTCGGGGACTTTTGGTACTGCTCCAAAAATTCGTGTACGTGGGGCAACATCCATTTATGGTAGTTCTAAACCTCTTTGGGTGGTAGATGGAGTTATAATGGAAGATGTGACCGAAGTGAGTGCTGATGCATTATCTTCCGGTGATGCTGAAACATTAATTTCTTCTGCTATTGCAGGACTCAATACTGATGATATTGAAAGCTTCCAGATATTGAAGGATGGCTCGGCTACTTCAATTTATGGGGCACGTGCTATGGCTGGGGTAATTGTAGTAACAACTAAAAAAGGGAAAGCTGGTTCTAACAGAATTTCTTATACCGGTGAATTCTCAATGCGACTAACTCCTAATTATAGTGATTTTAACATAATGAATTCTCAGGAGCAAATGGGTGTATATAGGGAAATGGAAAATGCTGGTTATTTAAATCTGGCAGAAACTTCTCGTACTTCCAATAGTGGTGTTTATGGTAAGATGTATCAACTTATCAATACTTATGATTCGGCAACTGGAAAATATGCTTTAGCAAATACCACGGCTGCCCGTAATGGATATTTAAGAGAGGCAGAATATCGTAATACTGATTGGTTTGATGTTTTATTTAACAATTCTATTTCACAAAACCATGCAATTAGTATGTCTTCTGGTACCGAAAAGGCTTCTTATTATACTTCTATAAGTATGATGGACGATCCCGGCTGGTATAAGCAAAGTGAAGTAAAACGTTACACTGCCAATATTAACGCTTTGTACAATATATCCAATAAACTGTCACTAAATCTTATCGGGAATAGTGCATACCGAAAGCAAAAAGCACCAGGGACATTAAGCCAGAGTGTAGATGTGGTATCGGGAGAGGTAAAACGCGATTTCGACATCAACCCTTATTCATACTCGATGAATACTTCGCGTACTCTTGATTCAGATAAATATTATGTACGTAATTATGCCCCTTTTAACATTCTGAACGAATTAGAAAACAATTATATGAAACTTGATGTTGTGGATTTACGTTTTCAGGGTGAAATGAAATTTAAGCCCATAAAAAAAGTAGAAATAGCTGCATTGGGTGCTTATAAATTTTCTACCACCATCCAAGGACATGAAATCCATGATAATTCGAACCAGGCATGGGCTTTTCGTGCAATGGACGATGCAACCATGCGTGATGCTAATCCCTGGCTTTATACCGATCCTGACAATGCAAACTCGCTTCCAGTAAGTGTGTTGCCTGTGGGTGGTTTTTATCGCGAAACTAAATATTCAATGAATAGTTATGATTTTCGAGCAACAGTTGCATACAACGATGTTTTTAACGATGACCACATTTTTAATTTCTTTGGAGGAATGGAGGTTAATGCTGTCGACCGTAAAAAAACCTGGTTTAACGGAGTAGGTATGCAATATGATATGGGAATGCTTGGGGCGTATGATTATCTCTATTTCAAACAAGGTAACGAGGAAGGTTCTTCTTATTATACCGTTGGAGAAACAAGGACTCGTTCTATGGCATACTATGGTACTACAACATATTCATATCAGGGTAAATATACGGTAAGTGGTACTGCTCGTTATGAAGGTACGAATAAACTTGGAAAGAGTCGTTCTGCACGTTGGTTGCCAACATGGAATGTTTCAGGAGCCTGGAATGTGCACGAAGAAAATTTCTTTGAAAGTCTTAGGCCTATGCTATCAAGCTTAATGTTTAAAGCATCTTATTCGTTAACCGCAGATCGTGGTCCTGCAGATGTAACTAATTCTCTTGTCGTTATTAAAAGTTATAATCCTTGGCGTCCATTTGCAAGTGTAAACGAATCTGGTCTTGAAATTGATGATCTTGAAAATAGTGAGCTGACCTATGAAAAGAAACATGAGTTAAATATTGGTGCCAATGTTGGCTTTTGGAATAATCGAATTAATTTAGCGGCAGACTGGTATAAGCGTGATAACTACGATTTAATAGGTATTATTAACACCATGGGAGTAGGTGGCCAGATAACTAAACTTGGTAATGTGGCCAGTATGAAAGCAGACGGGATAGAATTTGCGTTGTCAACCAGAAATGTTATAACTAATAATTTCAAGTGGAACACCAGTTTTATCTTTTCAAAATCAAAGAATGAAGTTACAAAATTTGAATCGGACAGCCGGGTGATAGACATGATCTCGGGAACAGGTTTTACGATGGAAGGGTATCCTGTTCGTGCACTTTTTTCTATGGACTTTCAGGGCTTAAATGATGAAGGATTACCAACATTTATTAATGAGGAAGGGGAAGTAACCGTAAGCGATATAAACTTCCAGGAACGCGATAAAAAAGATCATTTGGTATACGAAGGCCCCACAGATCCGACAATAACAGGGAGTTTAGGTAATTTATTTACTTACAAAAATTTCAAGTTCAATGTCTTTATGACTTATTCGTTGGGTAATGTAATACGTCTGGATCCAGTATTCAGTAATGAGTATTCTGATTTGGATGCTATGCCTAAAGAGTACAAAAATAGGTGGACAATGGCTGGCGACGAAGCAATAACAAATATTCCTGTTATTGCCGATCAAAGACAAAATGCTAATGACGCTTACTTGAGCTATGCCTATAATGCTTATAATTTCTCTACTGCACGTATTGCAAAAGGAGATTTTGTCCGAATGAAAGAAATTTCTCTTTCTTATGATTTCCCTAAAAAAATGATTTCGGCTATGAATATTAGCAATTTGTCATTGAAAGTACAAGCTACCAATTTATTCCTGATATATGCAGACGATAAATTAAATGGACAGGATCCTGAGTTTGTTAATACCGGTGGTGTTGCAGCTCCGGTACCAAAACAATTTACTTTTACCGTTAGGTTAGGACTTTAACAATGAATAATAAAAAAGAAAATATGAAAAAATATAGTTTAATATATATTACGATATGCTCGGCACTACTATTGGGAGCATGTGACGATTTTCTGGATACCATACCGGACAATAGGGCTGAAATAAATACTGTTGACAAGGTTACATCAATATTAGTTTCTGCGTATCCGGATAAAACAAGTATTGTAATGACAGAAATGGCGTCGGATAATGCTATGGACAATGGATCTAACCTTACAATTGAAGAGCAGGTGCAGGAAGATTCTTACTTGTGGAACGATATTACCGACGATGGCAACGATTCTCCAAAATCATTCTGGGATGCTTGCTATGCAGCAATTGCAGCCGCCAACCAGGCACTTGCTGCAATTGACGAAATGGGTAATCCTGCTAATTTGCAGGCGCAACGTGGTGAAGCTTTACTTTGTCGTGCCTATGGACATTTTGCCTTAGCAAATGTTTTTTGCTTAGCTTACAACCCGGCAACAGCTGAAAATGAATTAGGTATCCCTTATTCTTTGGCTCCTGAAACTAAGGTTTCTCCAGAATATACCAGAGGTAATATGAAGGAACTCTATGAGAAAATAAATGCAGATATTGAAGAGGGGCTTCCGCTTATAAATGACGAGATTTACTCTGTTCCAAAATATCATTTTAACAGAAAAGCTGCCTATGCTTTTGCTGCACGCTTCAACTTATATTATCATAACTACGATAAAGTAATTGAATATGCAGATATCGTATTAGGAGCCAATCCTGTGAAGATGATGAAAAACTGGACTGCCATGGTGAATTCTCCTTCGAACTGGAGTGCACGTGTTGATATGTATATTTCTGCCAGCGAAGTGTCAAACTTATTATTAATTCCTGTTTATTCCTCTTGGGGTATTTGGGTAGGACCTTATAGTTTAGGTAAAAGATATGGACATGCCAGAGAGATTTGTTCCAACGAAACTGGACGCGTAACCGGAATGTGGGGAGCATACTCTAATTTACTTCCATTCAAGAATATGTGGGGATATGACGAGAAGCTTGTTGTTCCAAAAATTGGACATTATTTTCAATATACAGATAAAGTAAATGGCATTGGTTATCGCAGAAATGTGATACTAAACTTTAGTGCAGATGAAGCGCTTTTGTGTCGTGCAGAAGCTTATGTGCTAAAAGGAACAGCTACCTTTGATAGAGCAACAGAGGATATTAATATTTGGCTGGCTTCTCATACGCTAAATGGTTTGCAGGTTACTACACAGGAAATTGTTGATTTTTATGGGGAAATTGAAGAAATGCCACTTGACAACAGCATCCGAACAGTTAAGAAGGCTATTAACCCTCAGGGATTTACTGTAGAGAGTGGCGATCAGGAAGAAATGATCCAATGCATCCTTCATTTGCGTCGTATCGAAACAATG
The DNA here is from genome assembly GCF_963677155.1 of uncultured Draconibacterium sp. Lineage (NCBI taxonomy): Bacteria > Pseudomonadati > Bacteroidota > Bacteroidia > Marinilabiliales > Prolixibacteraceae > Draconibacterium > uncultured Draconibacterium sp. Next base: position 5,088,251 of record NZ_OY781884.1, read on the forward strand.
CACGAAGGTTTGCGCTGGCAAGACATCAAACGTTATGGTATTGAAATATCGCATAATCGCGATGGAAAAACAAACGATGATTTATTAGTAAATGATGCTCGACGGGCAATTCAGTTGCCACAGGATGTTATAAATGCCGGACTGGAGAAGAATCCCCGAAATTAATCATTAAAAAGAATTGTATATGAAAAAGATAAATTGGTTATTTATTCTATTGGCTACAGTGATGTTGTGGTCGTGTAAAGAGGATGGTTTAGATCCGAATAGTATCTTTGACGAGGATGAACCTTTAGTGCAAAATGAATTTGATAAATGGTTATTGTCGAATTACATCAACCCGTACAATATTGATCTGAAATATCGTTTAGAAGATAAAGAATCGGATGTTAAATATAACTTGTCTCCCGCAAAATATGAGAAGGCGGTAGCATTGGCTAAAATGACTAAATTTCTTTGGATAGAGTCTTATGAAGAACTGACAGGTTCTGATTTCATTCGTACTTATTGTCCGAAAGTATTGTTTTTTGTAGGATCTCTTGCATATGATAACGGGTCAGTAGTACTTGGAACGGCAGAAGGAGGTTTGAAAATTACATTATATAATGTAAATAGTATTGATGTAGAAAATCTTGATATTGAGGCACTTAATTTTTGGTTTTTTAAAACAATGCACCATGAGTTTGCTCATATATTGCATCAAACCAAAAATTACTCTACTGATTTTAACCTTATTTCTCCCAGCGATTACCAATCTGCTAGCTGGTTAAATCTTTCTGATCAAGAAGCATTGGATTTGGGTTTTGTTTCTCCTTATGCAAGTTCTGAGACACAAGAAGATTTTGTTGAAATAATATCTATCTATGTTACACACGGTGCTGAATACTGGAATAATCTGGTTGGAAGAGCCAGTAAGGAGGGACAGGAGAAGATAAATCAGAAATTGGCTTTGGTAAAAGACTATATGACTGTTAGTTGGGATATTAACCTAGATGACTTACGCGATATCGTACAACGTCGTTCGCAAGAACTACTAACATGGGATAGAGAAGATTTTACAACTTTAAATTAGAGAGCTATGAAAAAAATATATTATTTACTTTTTCTTATAACAGTAGTTTTATTTACCGCTTGTACTAACGAAGAAGAAGATTTGTTTAATGAATCATCAGCACAGCGTGCAGATGCTGCAATTGAAGAAAGTATTGAAACCCTTGTCGGTGCAACAAACGGCTGGTTGATGCAATATTTTCCTGCTGATAGACAGGAATATGGTGGATATAATGTATTGCTTTCTTTCGCACCAGATGGAAAAGTAACAGTGGCAAGCGAAATTACAGATCCAACAGCTACAACATCCAGTCTATATTCTGTAAACCAAAGTGCAGGGGTTGTTTTGTCTTTTGATTCTTATAATTACATCTTTCATGCATTTTCTGATCCATCCGCTCCACTTTTAGGAGATACTGGTTATGGAATGGAGGGCGACTATGATTTTCTGATATTGGAAGCATCAGCAGAAAAAATTGTACTGAAGGGAAAAAAGTCTGGTGGAACAGCAATTTTAACACCGTTGCAAAACGACTGGACGGAGTATCTTGAAACAATTCAGAGTGCTGCAAAAGAGATGGCTTTTCCAGGATATCAGTTGGAGATGAATGGAGACGTAATTGCTGTTTCTACTTCAAATAGAACATTTATATTTTCTGCTGAAGATAAGGAAGATGTAATTGCTTCTTATATTGTAACACCTACGGGATATAAGTTTTACGAACCGGTTACAGTGAATGAGAAGGAGCTTAGTGGTTTTACTTTTGATAAAGCGAATAATCGTTTTACCGAAATAAGTAACCCCGATATTTTACTTGCAGGGGTGGTTCCTCCATTAAACATGCAGTTTGTTTCTGGCGATTGGTTTATTGCTTATAGTGAACTCGGGGCATTTGGACAAGCTTATTTTGATGTGGTTAAACAGTCAGAGGATGCGATGGGAGAAGTACTTCAGGTTGCATTCATAGGAAGTGCATATTACGGTTCTTTTGGCTTCAATTTTGTTAGTAGTGGCTATCGAGGTTTATTGGAATTTGATTATGAACTAGTAGGTGAAGATAAGATATCTATGGTGTATAATCTCTCAGGACAAGGGAATGGCTCATGGTATCTTAATAATGCTAATTTTGCATATGCATTATTCCCATTTGGATATGGTACAGCACGTACTTTTACTTTGTCAACTGATGATGAGAAATTTCCATCTTATATAACGTTAACAGAAGATGGCAATCCTGACAATGTGATAACCTTATTTGCTAGCCAAATTGTTTATCCGTTTGAAAATTAAAATGTTGTTTTTTATGACAAAATGAAACAACAACAGAAAGAGGAAATTATTTATTAAATACTTTCCTCTTTCATTTTTTATCAAAGTAGGAATGGGTAAGACGATATTTTACATTGCTTTTATATAAAATCTATAAATCAATTAATTAGCTCACTACTCCAATTTTAGCAAGCCCATTTCTTTGAGCAAAAAAAAGCTGTCCTTTTTTTGGACAGCTTTTTTTTTTGCTTCTTTTTCTATTCTTTTAATGCTTTGTTTTTCGATAGGATACGCATCTGAAGTTTCTCATTTTTCTTGTCAAAACCTACAGAAATTGTATCTCCTTCGGAAATTGATGCCTTAATAATTATTTCGGCCATCTCATCTTCTAGGTATTTCTGAATGGCTCGTTTTAATGGTCGGGCACCGAACTGAGGATCATAGCCTTTCTCGGCAATAAAATCTTTTGCTGCCGGAGAAATTTTCAGTTTGTAGTTAAGCGATTCAACACGCTTGTATAATCCATCAATTTCAATATCAATAATAGAGTGGATATGTTTTTTTTCCAATTGGTTAAAGACTACAACATCGTCAATTCGGTTAAGAAACTCCGGTGCAAAAGCTTTTTTCAATGCTTTCTGGATAACGTATTTGGTATGTTCATTTTCTTCTTCTGCTGTTTTTGCAGTTGAGAAACCAACACCACGACCAAAGTCTTTTAATTGGCGCGAACCAATGTTCGATGTCATTATAATAATTGTATTTTTGAAATCGACATTACGTCCTAAACTATCGGTTAATCGTCCTTCATCCATTAACTGGAGTAAAATATTGAACACGTCAGGATGAGCCTTCTCGATCTCGTCGAGTAAAACAACGGAGTAGGGCTTTCTTCTAACTTTCTCCGTCAATTGGCCACCTTCTTCGTAACCCACATATCCCGGAGGCGCTCCAACTAATCTTGATACGGCAAATTTTTCCATGTATTCACTCATGTCAATACGAATCAACGAATCAAGATTGTCAAATAAATAAGTTGTCAAAACTTTTGCCAACTGGGTTTTTCCAACACCTGTTGGCCCGAGGAAGATAAATGTTCCTATCGGGCGATTTGGATCTTTCAATCCTGCACGATTACGCTGAATCGCTTTAACAATTTTTACTATTGCCTCGTCTTGTCCAATAACTTTGCCTTTCAGGTCTTTCCCCATGTTCATCAGGCGTTTTCCTTCGGCTTGCGCAATTCGTTGTACCGGAATTCCAGACATCATGGCAACAACTTCAGCGACTTTGTGCTCATCAACGGTTTCGCGATGGTTAATAAGATCTTTCTCCCATTGTTCTTTTGCATCTTCCAAAAGCGTGAGCAGATTCTTTTCCTTATCGCGGTAGTTAGCTGCCAGCTCAAAATTCTGACTTTTAACCGCAGCAATTTTATCTTCTTTTGTTTTCTCTATTTTTTCTTCAAGCTTAACAATGCTATCCGGTACATTGATGTTCGAGATATGAACGCGCGAACCGGCTTCGTCGAGCGCATCAATTGCTTTGTCTGGCAAATAGCGATCAGTAATATAACGCGCAGTTAATTTTACACAGTTTTCAATCGCTTCAGGTGTAAAAGTTACATTATGGTGATCTTCGTAACGGTCTTTAATGTTATTCAGAATTTCGATGGTTTCGTCTACCGAAGTAGGGTCAACCATAACTTTTTGGAAACGACGTTCCAGTGCACCATCTTTTTCAATCTGCTGACGGTATTCATCAAGAGTTGTAGCACCTATACATTGAATATCGCCACGCGCCAAAGCAGGTTTTAACATGTTAGCCGCATCCAGCGAACCGGTTGCACCACCAGCACCTACAATGGTGTGAATCTCGTCGATGAACAATATCACGTTGTTAACTTTCGAAAGCTCGTTCAATATCGCTTTCATACGTTCCTCGAATTGCCCACGATATTTTGTGCCTGCTACAATCGAAGCAATATCAAGGCTTACAACTCGTTTGTCGAATAATATTCTTGATACTTTTTTGCCAACAATGCGTAGTGCCAATCCTTCGGCAATGGCTGATTTTCCAACGCCAGGTTCTCCAATTAAAATTGGATTGTTCTTTTTACGACGACTCAGGATTTGTGCCAGTCGCTCAATCTCTTTTTCGCGACCAACTATTGGGTCGAGGCTGTTTTCTTCTGCCAGTTTGGTAATATCGATACCAAAATTATCGAGTACAGGTGTATCCGATTTTGCTCCGGCAGCTTTTTTCGAACTTTGTCCGCCCGACGGGCCTTTTCCAAAACCTTCGCCCGGCTCGTCGTCATCGCTTTCAGGGAAATCCGATTTTGCTTCGGGTTGCAGATAATCTTGCAATTGTGATTTTACCATATAGTAGTTAATACCCAGTTCAACTAAAAGCTGGGTAATCAAACTATCGTTGTCTTTTAATATAGCTAATAAGAGGTGGCCGCTGTTGGCAGTTGCACTTTTAAACGATCGTGCTTCAAGATAAATCAACTTCAAAGTCTTTTCCGTTGATTTAAGCATTATCAAATCTGCTTTATGATTAATGTCCTTATCCGTGCGGACCTTGCTTTCGATTAGTTGTTTTACTTCAACCAAATCAACACCCAGGTTTTCGAGAATATCTGTGGCAGTACCTTCGCCTTCTCTTAAAATTCCCAAAAAAAGGTGCTCCTGGCCAATATAATCATTCCCCAAACGAATTGCTTCCTCCCGGCTATATCCGATAATATCTTTAATTCTTGGTGAAAATTGTGAATCCATATATAGTTTCCTTTTTATCTCGGTTTAACAAATACTATTCCTAAAAGGTTGAAAGACTAAATTAAATAAAATTTGAAGCTACAATGTACCGAAATGGCAGAAGTTATCAAATGTAACAAAAACATCATGAATTTATGACAGTTAAATTGTTAATATCTTCTTGTCAAAAGAATGTAAAACACTACTAGATATGCGTGTTACACGAATGATTTTACTATTTTTGTGGGTCTTTTAATAGCTTATCAATTAATAAGCTATTTTTATGTGTACCAAACGGTGCCACACATTTTTTTGGAATCACAGACAGACAGAGCTAAATGCCTTTATTGGCAAAGGCTTTGAGTATTAATTTTTGTGTCACAAACTTTTAGTGATAATTTATTTTGAAAGGAGATATAATGACAGAAGGTGAAAAGATTATCAAAATAAACATTGAGGAGCAGATGAAATCTGCTTACATTGATTATTCAATGTCGGTAATTGTTTCGCGTGCACTACCAGATGTACGCGATGGTTTTAAACCGGTACACCGCCGGGTTTTATTTGGTATGCACGAGCTTGGTATTTTATCCAATCGTCCATATAAAAAGTCGGCCAGAATTGTTGGTGAGGTGCTTGGTAAATACCACCCACATGGCGACTCTTCAGTTTATTTTACTATGGTACGTATGGCACAGCACTGGTCGCTGCGTTACCCAATGGTCGATGGTCAGGGAAACTTTGGTTCTGTTGATGGTGATAGCCCGGCAGCTATGCGTTATACAGAGGCTCGAATGTCGAAGATTTCGGAAGAAACTTTGGCCGACCTGGATAAAAATACTGTTGATTTTCAACCCAATTTCGATGAGTCGTTAGGTGAACCTACTGTGTTGCCAACAAAAATTCCGCAGTTGCTTGTTAACGGAGCTTCGGGTATTGCCGTTGGTATGGCCACAAACATGGCTCCACACAACCTCAGTGATGTTATTGACGCTACAATTGCATACGTCGATAACAATGAGATTGAGATGGAAGAGCTTATTGATATTGTTAAAGCGCCTGACTTTCCGACAGGAGGTATAATTTATGGCTACCAGGGCGTAAAAGATGCGTATGAAACCGGCAGGGGACGTATCGTAATCAGAGGGAAGGCTCACATAGAAAATGAAGGTGGTCGTGAGAAAATTGTTGTCACCGAAATACCTTATTTGGTTAACCGTGCAGAAATGATCCAAAAAACTGCCGATTTGGTTAACGAAAAGAAAATTGAAGGAATTTCGAATGTAAACGATGAGTCCGACCGCGAAGGAATGCGTGTTGTATATGATTTGAAACGTGATGCAATGAGCAACGTTGTTTTAAATAAATTATATAAATACACGCAGCTGCAGACTTCGTTTAGTGTTAACAGCATTGCGTTGGTGCACGGTCGTCCAAAACTTCTGAACCTTAAGGAGCTGATCAAACACTTTGTTGAGCATCGCCATGAGGTTGTTATACGCCGTACGCAATACGAATTGGAGCAAGCAGAAAAACGTGCTCATATTCTGGAAGGCCTAATAATTGCCAGCGACAATATTGACGAAGTAATTGCCATTATCCGTGGTTCATCAACTCCGGAAGAAGCAAGAAACAAACTGATTGAACGATTTGAGCTAAGTGAAATTCAGTCACGAGCAATTGTTGAAATGCGTTTGCGTCAGTTAACGGGTCTGGAACAAGATAAACTTCGTAAAGAATATGATGAGATTATGGCACAGATTGAACACCTGAAAGCCATTCTTGCCGATGTTAATTTGCGGAAAGAAATAATTAAAGAGGAGTTGCAGGAAATGAAAGATAAGTATGGCGATGAACGTCGTACTGAAATTGTTCCTAATGCCGAAGAGTTCAACCCTGAAGATTTTTATGCCGACGAAGAGATGGTTATCACCATTTCGCATTTGGGATATATTAAACGAACACCGCTTACCGAGTTTCGAACTCAGGGCAGGGGAGGAATCGGTTCTAAAGGAAGTACTACCCGCGATGAAGACTTCCTGGAGCACATTATTATTGCCTCTATGCACAACACTCTTTTACTATTTACCGAAAAAGGAAAATGTTTCTGGCTGAAAGTATATGAAATTCCAGAGGGAACGAGGGCTTCTAAAGGTCGTGCAATTCAAAACATGTTGAATATTGAGCCGGACGATCAGGTATTGGCATTCATTAAAGTAAAAACACTGGCCGATCAGGAATTCATCAATAATAACTTTATTATTCTTGCTACCAAAAAAGGTATTATCAAGAAAACAACTTTAGAAGCTTATTCTCGTCCACGCCAAAATGGAGTGAATGCAATTACCATTAAAGAAGGCGACCAGCTACTTGAAGCTCGTTTAACAAATGGTAACAGCGAAGTGATGATTGCAGTGCGCTCAGGAAAAGCAATTCGTTTCCACGAAAGTATCGTTCGGGCAATTGGTAGAACGGCATCCGGAGTACGTGGAATAACTCTTGGTCACGAGAATGATGAAGTAATTGGTATGGTTTGTGTAATGGATGAGAATGAAGATATCTTGGTAGTTGCAGAAAAAGGATATGGAAAACGTTCTAAAATTGATGATTACCGTATTACTAACCGTGGCGGAAAAGGTGTAAAAACACTGAATATTACTGAAAAAACAGGAGAATTGGTTGCAATAAAAAGTGTTTCTGACGATAATGATCTAATGATTATTACCCAGAAAGGAATTACCATTCGCCTGGCAGTTAATACCATTTCGGTTCTCGGAAGAGCAACTCAGGGAGTGCGTGTAATTAATTTGAGAGATGAAGACAGTATTGCTTCAGTAGCCCGAATAGCAGTGGAAGAGGAAACTGCCGAAGATATTACTGAAGTTGATGCTGAAGATATTGATACTGAAGAAAATAACTTAGAACAAGAATAAATTAAATATTATTATTCTCGTTATTTTGATAAAATTTGAAAACATATATTTTTGTGGCCTGTATCGTATCAGGTTGAATATGGTATAAACACGAATTGTAAAATTATTAATAAGTATAACAATGAAAAGAACTATTATTCTTCTAGCCTTGGTATTTTCTGTTTCTGCAGTATTTGCGCAGAAAGGTAAAGTAACCAGTGCTCAGAACCTTAAAGACACCGGGAAATTAGATAAAGCGTTGGAAGCGATCAATGAAGCAACTGATCCGTCAAACGATAAGTCTGAAAAAACACTTCCATGGCCAAAAACGTGGGAAGTTAAAGGCGAAATCTATCAGGCTATTTTTGCCAGCCAGGACGAAAGTGTAAAAGCTTTGAGTGATGATCCGTTAACCGTAGCGTTAGAATCATACAAAAAAGCACTTGAGTTGGATGATAAAGACAAGTTTTCGAAAGGTGTAAAAATTAAATTGACGTTGTTAAGCAACGACTTGACAAATCAGGCTGTTGAAGCTTTTAAGGACAACGATTACGAATTGGCACTAAAATCGTTTGAGCAAATTATTGAAATACAAGATATGCCAATTGTCAAAGAGGACAATCCGGAAGCAATTGATACTGTAATTTTATTTAACACTGGTTTGGCTGCTTACAATGCTCAAAACTATAATAAAGCAGTGCAATACTACGGCGAAGCTGCTAAATATGGTTATAATGGAGCAAGAACTTACTCTTTAATTGCTGATTCATACATTCAAATGCAAGATACTGTTAATGCACTAAAAGCAGTTCAGGAAGGATTTGAGAAATACCCAGATGATAACAGTATATTGACGAGTATGATTGACCTTTACATGAAAATAGGTAAAAACGAAGAAGCATTGAAATATCTGGATATGGCTATTGAGCAAGATCCAAACAATGTAACATACTATTTTGCAAAAGGTGCGCTGTATGAAAAATTCGGTAAAGAAGAAAAAGCAATTGAGGCTTACACAAAAGCTTCAGAAGTAGATCCTACATACTTTAACTCTTATTATAATTTAGGTGCACTTTATTATAATAAAGGAGTAAAACAAATTGAAGTGGCTAATGCAGTTCCTGCTAATGAAAACGAAAAATACGAGGCGGAATTAAAGAAAGCCGACGTTTGGTTTGAAAAAGCGCTTCCTTATATGGAAAAATGCTATGAGTTGAATCCAAACGAAGAAATGACTTTGGAATCGCTTAAAAACCTGTACTACCGTATGAAGAAAATGGACAAGTACAACGAGATTCTTGAGACCTTAGGAGAATAAGTATATAGATATTAAAAAAGGAGGGAAATTCTCTCCTTTTTTAATATCTATATAAATAACATAATATCAATTATAGGACAAGCGTATTTATATTATATTTCGGAGTTTTCTGCTTAATATGCCCAGCTCTGCTGGTTTATATAAAATCAGATATCGTGACGATAAGTCCGATATCGTCAAAGATTTTATGTAAAAGTTTGTACAATGCTCTTCACGAAATGTTTTTCCTATAATTCAACATTATGTCTGCACTCATTCCTCATTTCTAACTTTTTTCTTTTCATTCTCATTCGAATACGGCTTTGCCACATCTTATAAATATATTTTCTGTAAAAATTATTATTAGCAATATGCTCAATATATTCTTGAATGCCTTTATTAAGGCTGATTATATTCAAATAATATAACTCTAAAATATATTTCGTATAGAAATTACAGTATTGAATTTCAATTGTTTGTCTATTATATTGTCTATGTCGTTAAATTATTAATGATTGATTAACAAATGTTTAAAGTTAATAATGAGCTGTAGAAGCTTGTATGTTTTTCCAAATACAACATTTTTTAGTTTCTTTGCGACGTTTTATGGAGATATCAGAAAGACTTCAACATAGAAATTCAAAATGTACAAGGGAAGAGTTAGACTTCAATAGCAACTCAAATATTCTCTTCTACAACTACACCCGCTCTACCGGCAATCCCAAGAAACCACCAGTAATGTAGTACAACGGTGATTATCGTTGTTGTCTGAATTTGACTGTAGTCAAAACAACAATAATTGATTTTATATTAACTAATAGTATTTTTTTATGAGTTTGAGAAAAAATTTACTTCTATTCATTTTATTTTTTGCGAGTTCAATTGTGTTCGCACAAGACGACGAAAAAGAAAACAGTTTTAAAATTGGAGGAGCAGTACGATATAATGTTTACTCCAAAAGTTGGGTTGAAAATAAGACGCAACCAGAATTTACCTGGGATACCTGGCGACTAAATGTTGATGGTAGCCAGGGAGGCATTGATTTTAGTTTTGAATATCGTTTCTACCCCACTTTTGGTACGCATTTCATCCATCATGGTTGGTTAGGACTTGATTTATCCGACGATTTATACATGAAACTTGGAGTCGTACAGGTACCATTTGGTATTACAAAGTATGCCTCACATTCATGGTGGTTTCAGGGACAATACTATTTTGGTTTAGAAGATGACTACGACACAGGGATAAAATTCGATTATAAAGGTATTGAAAAACTGGACTTAAGCTTTGCTTATTTCCGTCAGGCAGAACCAGAAGGGCCAACAGCAGGAGGCAACGTTACATATGGTAATGCCGGACCAGGACGTTATTCTTATGACATTACTCCCGGTTTTGGGCGCATAGGTACAGAGCAGGTTGCTGCACACATACGCGAACTCAACCAGTTCAACGCCAGGGCAGCATATCATGTTTCTGATGATCTTGAACTTGGTGCTTCAGCCCAGGTTGGCGGAATCTATAACAGTGAATTGGATAAATCAGAAACGAGCACAGCTTTTGCCTTGCACATGGTTTCTAATTGGGGCAAAGGATGGAATTTCAAAGGATCATTCATTAACTACAATTATAAAGCAAAAGCTGATGATGGCCGTAATCTTGATATTATTCAAATGGGTGCATATGGATCACCTTACGATGTAGCAACAAAAGCAAATGCCTACGCCATAGGTATTGCTAAAAGCTTTAATGTCGATTTAGGACCAATTTCAAACATTCAGGCATATGTTGATTACACTTATATGGATAAAAGCAATGACGACTATGCTGATACACACCACCTCATTCCGGGGTTCCTGATTTCTGCGGGACCGGTTTATACTTATGTCGACTATGCCATGGGGAAAAATCAACCTTGGTTAACACCAAATTTCGGTGAAGGAATGGGTGTTGGCGATCCCGATGCCGAATGGCAAAAACGATTCAATATTAATATTGGATATTACTTTTAATAAAAGCAAAAAGAGTTATGCCTGACAAAAGGAAAACAAAAATTAAGATTGAAGATTTAACACTAATCTTCGGTAAACGCAAACAAGAGGCACTGAAGCTATTAGAGCAAGGTGTTTCAAAAGACGAAATTCTGAAAAGGACGAAGTGCACAGTAGGTGTAAGTCGTGCCAGCATTGAAATAAAAGAGGGAGAAGTTTTTGTGATCATGGGGCTTTCAGGCAGTGGAAAATCGACTTTAATCCGCTGCTTAAACCGCTTAAACGAGCCAACGGCAGGGAAAGTAATTTTCGATGATCACGACATAACACGTGAAAGTAATAAAGAGTTACTGGAAACCCGCAGAACCGAAATGAGTATGGTTTTCCAAAAATTTGGATTACTCCCCCACCGAACTATTTTAGAAAATGCAGCTTTTGGTTTAGAGCTTCGCGGCGAAGACAAGGAAGATCGTGATGAACGAGCCAAGGTAGCATTGGAAACAGTTGGATTGAAAGGTTATGAAGCTCAATATCCATCAGAGTTATCAGGTGGTATGCAACAGCGTGTAGGTTTGGCTCGTGCCCTTGCAAACGATCCTGCTGTTCTGCTTATGGACGAAGCCTTTTCGGCACTCGACCCGCTTATTAAATCAGATATGCAGGACGAGTTGCTGGAGATTCAGGATAAGCTGCACAAAACGATTGTATTTATTACGCACGACCTCGATGAAGCTATTAAAATTGGCGACCGTATTGCCATTATGAAAGATGGTGTAGTTGAGCAAATTGGTACGGCAGAAGACATTCTTACCAATCCTGCCAGTGAATATGTTGAGGCATTTGTGGAAAAAGTGGACAGAAAAACCATTATTACTGCAGAAACGCTAATGTTTAAAAAGCACACCTCGCTCGAGCTTCATAAAGACGGGCCAAAAGGTGCTGTTCGGAAAATGCGTTCGATTGGAGCAGATCAGTTACCGGTTATTGATGAACGCAAGAAGTTCCTCGGTCATGTTTGGCTTCAAGATGTTTTAAAGTTGGAAATCAGTAATGAAAAGTCTATCGAGAAAGTAATAAACACCAATGTTCCAAGTGTGTATAAACATTACACAGTTGAGGATATGCTACCGTTAATTACTGGTATCAGGCATCCGCTAGCGGTAATCGAAGAAGAGACCGGAAGATTCCTCGGCCTGGTTACACAAACCTCGTTGATTATTGAGGCTACGCGCTTCGAGAAAAAAGAAGTGATTAAATTAAAAGAACAAGCTAACGAATTATAGTATGGATAAGTTAATAGACCTCGGAAAATATATTGAACAGGGAATTAATGTACTGGAAGAAAGCCTTTCCGGTCTTTGGGGAGCTATCGATGATGTAATCTCATGGACGGTAGACTTCTTAAACGACACGTTTCTGGCTATTCCTTTCATTGTAATTATTGCCCTTGTTACTTTTGGTGCCTACTATGCCAACGCCGGAAAGCTTGCCTTTAAGAAAGAAGGTTTCAAAAAAGGTGTTGGGTTAGCTCTTTTTGTTGTTTTTGGTCTTTTGCTGATTTGGGCGATGGGCTATTGGAAAGAAGCCATTCAAACAACAACACTTGTAATAGTGGCTACCATTATAGCACTTTTGTTTGGAATCCCACTGGGAATTTGGGCCGCACGCAGCAACATGGCTAATGCTATTATTCGGCCAATTCTCGACTTAATGCAAACCATGCCGGCATTTGTTTACCTTATTCCTGCAATTTTCTTCTTTAGTGTTGGAAATACGCCGGGTGTTATAGCAACGGTTATTTTCTCGTTGCCACCGGCAGTGCGTTTAACAAGTCTGGGAATCCGGAACGTGCCCGCCGATGTTATTGAGGCTGGTCATGCTTTTGGCGCAACTGATAAACAGATTCTGTTTAAAATACAATTACCTCTGGCAAAAACGACAATTCTTGCTGGTATAAACCAGGTAATTCTGCTTGCCTTGTCGATGGTTGTTATTGCATCAATGGTTGGTGCAAAAGGACTGGGTGCCATTGTTTACCAGGGAATTCAGCAAAACGACATTGCCAAAGGTTTTGAATCGGGACTTGGTATTGTTGTGCTTGCCATTATATTAGACCGTATTACCCAGGCTGTTGCTAAAAAATAAATTATAAATCTTAAAAAGTTATATTATTATGCTGAACTTAAAAAAATTAGGAACTTTGTTTGTAGCTGCAACTTTATTATTTGCAATTACATCATGTTCAAATAGCGGATCGAAAAATAAATCCGCAGAAGTAGAGAAAAAAGAAGTTAATATTTTGTATCCAAACTGGGCTGAAGGTATTGCCTTTACAAACCTGGCAAAGGTGGCACTTGAAGCCAATGGTTTTGATGTTGAAATGACAAACCTTGAACCGGGACTGATTTATGGTGAATTGTCGAAAGACGATTCGAAAGGTGATGTATTTTTAGATGCATGGTTGCCAAATACCCACAAAGATTATTGGGCCGACTATGGCGATAAACTGGTAAAACTTGGAGAAGCCTTTAGTAATGGAACTACAGGTTTGGTTGTTCCTTCTTATGTAACCATTAACTCTATTGAAGAACTTAACGCAAACAAAGATAAGTTCGATGGTGAAATCATTGGAATTGGAAGTGGCGCCGGTATTCATGCCAACACCGAAAAAGCAATTGAAGAATATGGTTTGGATTTCGAGCAAATTACATCAAGTGGACCAGCAATGGTTGCCAGTCTTGAAAAAGCAATTAAAAACAACGAATGGATTGTTGTTACCGGTTGGAAACCACATTTCAAATGGGCTAAAAACGATTTGAAATACCTTGAAGATCCAAAAGGAATATATCCGAAAGATGTTTGTGCAATTATTTCGCGCAGAGGTTTTGCTGAGGATATGCCCAAAGCTGGTACTTTCTTTAAAAACTTCAATCTTGAAGAAGCTCAGCTTTACGATTTGATGGGAAAAATCTCAGAAGTTGGTGAAGAAGCAGGCGCACAACAATATTACGATGCGAACAAAGCAATGATCGACGCCTGGTTTAACTAAAACTGGTACGATTGCAAAACGTTATAAAAAATGGCAGGTTGGTTTTTCCTTTCCTGCCATTTTTATTTCCACCGAAAGCAGTTTAAATTTCCCTGCTGTGGTATTTTAAGTCTTTTTCAATGGCTTCAATCATTTTGCCGGCAATATCTTTATTCGATGCTCCTTCTACCCCCTCAAGACCCGGCGACGAATTTACTTCCAACAACAGCGGTCCGTTTTTCCCGCGGATGATATCAACACCCGCAACTTTCAGGTTTAAGGTTTTTGCGGCAAGAACTGCAATACGCCTTTCTTCCGCAGTAATTTTAGTAATCGATGCGGTTCCTCCCATGTGAATATTCGCACGGAATTCGCCCGGAGCTGCAGTACGCATAATGCTGGCTACCACTTTTCCATTCACCACAAAACAACGGATATCTTTACCATCGGCCTCTTTAACAAATTCTTGCACCAGAATATTTGCACGGAGGCTTTTAAAGGCGTTAATCAAACTCTCGGCAGCCTTTTTAGTTTCGGCTAAAACCACTCCTTTGCCTTGTGTGCCTTCCAATAGTTTTACAATTAACGGTGCACCTCCAACCATCTGTATCAATTCGTTGGTATCAAGTGGCGAGTTGGCAAATCCGGTCGTAGGAATAGGCAACCCATTATTGATGAGCAACTGTAGAGCATACAACTTATCGCGAGACTGGGTAATTGCTGACGCGGTATTTAACGTATAAACGCCCATAGCTTCGAAATGCCGCGTAAGTGCACAGCCATAAAAGGTGGCACTTGGTCTGATTCTCGGAATAATGGCATCAAACTCATTTAAAACCCGGCCTCCACGGTAATGCATTTCCGGATTTTTACCATCCAGTTTAATGTAACAGTCTTTTAGGTTCAGAAACTCCATTTCGTGGCCATGCTCCTGCCCCGCTTCCATAATTCTTGTGTTACTGTATAGATCCGGATTACTGGCCAGCAATCCAATTTTCAAACCCGTAGGACGTGTAATATTTGTATAGTAATACGATGCGATACGTTCTTTGGAAAGATCGCCTAAATGAAACGATTCTTCCGGATCAACCAATATTTTTCCCGACATAGCTTGCCGCCCCAATAACATTCGGTAGCCCATCGAGTCGCGGTTTGTTAGTGTCACTTCAATATCCCATGCTTCGCCTGCGATTGATAGTACTGTTCTTATAACAAAGCGAACTTCGCTATTACCACTTGAGCTTTTTACTTTACGCTTGTCTAATAACGGAGCTTCGCAATGAATAGTGGTTTTTCCATCTTTTTGCAGCGGATGAACATCAAAACTAATCCATGGCTGGCCATTCTTTTTAAACTGACTAATATTTACGGCATGTAGAGCTGAAGTTTTTGCTCCCGAATCGATCCGGGCTTTTACTCCCGGAATATTTAATTGCGGCAAACCACACCACTCTTCACTTCCAATAATAATTTTTTCTTCATTCATTTTTACAAGATACTAATTATGAGGCTTTTTTGCAGCCTTCGGCTGAAGTTTCATTGGTTAAATTCAGCGCTGCAATATAAATATCTTTTTTATGTGGCAAACACTTCAAAAATTGATTGTAGGAAAAATGTGTTGAATAAACAGGTTTACTTCCCACGGGAAAATTAGGACATAAAAAAAGCCTGAAAAATTCAGGCTTGTAAATTGTCGTGAAAGCGACTCTATCTGATTTGTTTTGTGTTCTATGATTCAAAAGTAGTTTCTTTAGTAAAAGCTGCGGCAAATATTATTCTTAAATGCCAGTAGTAAAAGGTTTGAAGTTCCCAGGATAATTACTTATAGCCCGTAAGTATTTATGAAAAGCTTTTGGGCAAGCTACCTAAAAAGCGAAAGCCACTTACCAATAACCGGTAAGTGACTTTCTGTATAATATGGTTTTTTTATTTTCGTTTATCCCGCCATTACAGCGTCAACCTGTTTTAAGATAGTACGTTTTGTTTTTACACCAACAATACGGCCGGCTTCCTTTCCATCTTTTAGAATAAGCATGGTTGGAATATTGCGCACCTTAAATTTTTGAGCTAATTGCTGGTTGTGGTCTACATTAACTTTTGCCACCATAAAATCAGTTTGGCTGTCGGCAATTTCGTTTAAGGTAGGTGCAATAATTTTGCATGGTCCACACCAGGGGGCCCAAAAATCGAGCAATACAACTCCGCGTTTTGTTGCTGCTTTAAAATTTTTATTGTTCAGCACTTTAATTCGTTTGCTGTTTGCCACTGGTTTGGCATTTTTCATTCGAAAATAATTTACTGCAATTACTGCAACCAACGCGGCAAGAACAACCGCAATTACAATTAGTGTAGTCGACATAACTTTAATCTATAATTTTAATTTCAGAAGTAAGCTCTATTGCTTTTTTGTAAAGCGCACTTACTCCACAATATCTTTCTTCCGACAAACTAACTGCTTTTTTTAGTTTCTCCAAAGGAAGCTCTTTACCTTTAAACGTATAGATAACATTCATTTTATAATACTGTTTCGGATGCTCATCGGTTAAATCACCTTCAACAGTTACATCGAAATCTTCTACTTCAACGCGCATTTTTTTCAGAATAGATATCACATCCATTCCCGTACAGCCGGCAAGTGCCGTAAGCATTAGTGGTTTTGGGCGCGGCCCCTGATCTTCTCCACCAACAGCTTCGGCAGCGTCGAGCAATATTTTGTGTCCGTCTACTTCGGCCTCAAAAGCCATTTTATCTTTCCAGCTAACTTTTACTTCTTGTTTTGCCATAATTAATTTGATTTTTAGTTACCAAACTGCTCGTCAAGAATAGCAGTAACCTGCTCTTGAGTTTGAATACTTGTTGTTGCTTTAGCCACTTTTCCGTTTTTGTAATACATGGTGAACGGAAGTCCCATAAAACCGCTGCACTCAGGCGCATTTCGAATTGGCGATGCCTCTGGATTATCAAAGGCCATAACCATAAATTTTACGTTGTTGCGCTCTTTCTCCAGGCGTTCCATAACATTGTATACCGGGAAACACATCGGCCCCATACGGCCGCAACATACCATTACATTCTCGTTTTCGGCCAATACTTTTTCTAACTCGGCTGCTGATTCTATTTCGGGTAATCCTGTTCTTAAAAGTTTCATCTCATTAAATTTTTTAATTTCTTTGGTATTCGATGTAACTTACAATAAATTTTCAAAATGTTTAGAGTGTATTTTTACATTCTCAAAATTCACGTTCATTTCATCTGATATTTTTTAATTTGTTATTTCTGATATAATGTTTTTATCCGATTCCAGTTTTCCACAACGATATGCTTCAATAATCTGCCCCGCCGAAATCATTGGAACCCCAACAAACAAGTTTATTCTTTCTGAAGTAAAAACTCCGATCAATTCTTTTTTAATTCGGTGAAGAATAATGTCGGTTATGCCGTTTCTTCGAATCCATAAGCGAACTTGAACTGCATTTGAGAAGTCAATAACTTCGTTTTCCAAAATACTTGTGTTCCTAGTGTCTATGTCGTAAAACACAAACTGCGAATATTGGCAAAGGTATTCACTGACTTTGTTGTTCGCTATCGGTATGGCTGCTTTTTTCATTTTTTTGTTCAAAAACAGAGCACTCAAAAAAGATTGAGCAACTCTGTTTTATCCCCCCTTTTTCCAATCATTATTAATTCAATATCATTATGAAAAATCAACACAACAAAGATAAATAGTAAGGAAACACTGATCGAAAAAATGGTCATGAAGTCTGTCGGTTAGTAAACTGAATTTTGACAGTTTCATTCCTGTTGTTTGATAGTTTTAACTTGGTTAATCATAATTCTTATGTAAATTTGGAGAAATATCAGATTCAGAATTGGATTTAACGAACAACATAAAGAACTTAGACAACCTGAATGCATACAAAACCCGCGTTCAGTACTTAAAAGGCGAAACGATTTTTAAACAAGGCGCCTTTGCACCTTATGTAATGTACGTGGTTGAGGGCCTGGTAAAAGTGTACCTGCAAACTGGTGTCGATAAGAATATGAGTATTAGTGTAGCAACCGAAGGCGAGTTTCTTGCCTTTTCATCGGTGTTTGGCGAGCCAGTCCACACCTACTCGGCACAGGCGATCAGCAATACGCAAATTTGTATGATCGAAAAAGAAAGCCTGAAACAGATTTTGCTGGATAACCCGCAGTTTGCCCTGAAGATTACTTCGCAGAACTACCGAAACGAAAGGCATTTGTTTGAGGTGATTAAAAATATTTCGTACAAACAAATGCGCGGAAAACTAGCTTCTGCCCTGCTCTACCTCAGCCAGGAAGAGTTTATGAAAAAGAATATCTTCGAATTTCTTACCCGTCAGGATATTGCTGATTTTGCATCTATTTCGGCAGAAAGTGCTATTAAGTTTCTAAAAGAGTTTGAAAAGGAAAACATTATTACGCTTAATGGTAAAGATATTATTGTTGACGATGCCGCTCAACTTTTGAGTATCAGCAAAAACGGATAAAAATGAACCTCTCGGAACAAACAAAAGAAGAACTTATTAATACCTGTACTTTTACGGCCAGTAGAAGTGGCGGCCCCGGGGGACAAAATGTAAACAAAGTAAACACTAAAATAGAGCTGCGTTTTAACCTGATTGATACCACTGTTTTTTCCGAAACACAAAAAATACGCATTGGTAACAAATTGAAAAACCGGATCAATTCCGAAGGAGTTATTGTGCTCTTCGAGAGTAGCGAACGCAGCCAGTTAAAAAACAAACAAAAAGCCATCGCTAAATTTATCGAATTGATAGAGAAGGCATTAACACCCGTCAAGCGAAGAGTAAAAACAAAGCCAACAATTTCGTCGAAATTAAAACGACTGGAGAAGAAAAAACAGCAATCTACGAAAAAACAGCTTCGCCAACGGCCAAATTTATAGGAAAGAATTGACACATCAGGAAGTTTCTGTTTTTATGGCGGACAAAAACAAGAATAGTCCGTTTCCAACTATTTTCGTTTCTTTGCTCCTTGATTTTGAAAAATTAAATATGCAGAAGGTTTTAGAAAAAACAGGTAACACAATCAGAAGCTTTATCGACTGGTTTTATTTTCCCTTTTTGCATTTTCTACCACGCGAAATATTTCGCTATGCGGCTACAGGCGGCTCAAATACTACGCTCGACATAACTTTGTATTTTATTTTCTACCGTTTTATTCTAAAAATGCAAGTTGTCGATTTGGGATTTGTTGCTATCAGCCCACACATTGCAGCTTTTATAATGGTTTTTCCCATTACATTCTTAACCGGATTTTTTCTGGCAAAATACGTAACCTTCTCTTCTTCTGTTATCAAGGGGCGGATTCAGTTATTTCGCTATTTATTATCAGTTTCCGGCTCAATTCTACTCAACTACCTATTCCTGAAATTCTTTGTTGAATATTGCGGTTTATATGCTACTCTATCAAAAGTTATAACTACCATGCTGGTAATTATATACAGTTACATGGTACAACGGTATTTTACCTTTAAAACCGGCAAAAAACTGCTTGCCACCCGAAATCGTTCGTAAAAAATCATTCAGCTTTGTATTAGTTTTGCGGATTGTACTATATTTATTAGCTGTATGGAAGAGTATCGCACAAAATATTATCCAACCATTTTACAGGGCATTCACCTTGTTATTCTTTACATTTTTATTCAAACCGTTGTTGATTTTCCGCTGGCGGTAGTCGATTATTACAAAGGCACCGAATACCTTTATAATCCGGTGAAGAAAATTGTACTTGGCGTTGGCTCGGTGGTTTTTATACTCCTTTATGGAATTCGAAAAGCAAAAGCTCCTGTTTTGGAGATTTTCCCGGTTAAACTTTTTAATCCTTTGGTATTTCTTCCAATCGTAACATTTCTTTGGGGGGCACATAACATTCTGGAAGATGTTAATATCTGGGTTGAAAAGATGTTGCCTGCCCCACCCTGGTTTTGGGAACTTTTCGATCGTATTTTTGAAGGCGACTATGGTTTTATGGGCGCTTTTCTGAAAGTGGCTGTTGTTGCTCCTGTTATTGAGGAACTAATCTTTAGGGGGCTTATTTTTAACGGATTCCGAAAAAATTACAATGGTTTTGTTGCCGTATTTATGTCGGCACTTTTGTTCTCCCTGTTTCATTTAAACCCGTGGCAAATGCCGGCTACGTTTCTACTGGGGTTACTGCTTGGCTGGTTAATGTTGCGCACCAATAATATTTTTGTTGCTATAATCGGACACTCCATTAATAATGCTATGGTATTGCTAACCGTAACTTACTGGCAACAAATTCGCGAATATTCCATCTATCTTTTAGAGCGAAAAGACCTGCTGTTGCTAAGTGGGCTTGTAATGGCACTTTCAATCGTCCTAATTTATTTTACCAGCATTCCGTGGTTTCGCAAACGCCGATGATAAGTACCTGTTCATCGAAAATATTCAATCCGAAAAAGAGAAAACTCTATTTTTACGCCCGCAATTAATTTAAAAGTATGGATATTCTATTAATCGTTTTAGGAGCACTTTTTATTATCAGCGGAGTTTTGGGTTGCGTTTTGCCAATTATTCCGGGGCCTCCTTTAAGTTATATTGGCCTTTTGTTACTGCATTTTACCGAGCGTTATCAATTCTCTTCAAAATTTCTGATTATATGGGCTGCAATTACGGTTGTAGTTTATGTCCTCGATTACCTTATTCCGGCCTGGGGAACTAAAAAATTCGGAGGAAGTAAACGTGGCATTTTCGGAAGCATTATAGGTCTGGTAATTGGAATGTTCTTCTTCCCTCCTTTTGGCATAATAATCGGTCCTTTTATAGGTGCTGTAGTTGGTGAACTTACTATTGGTAAAGACTCGGGAGCCGCCTTGAAATCAGGTTTTGGATCGTTTTTAGGGTTTTTAGCCGGTACATTGCTAAAACTTATTGCATCGGGCATGATGACCTGGTATTTCGTAAAAGAGATGATTGTTTAATTCGTTACAATATAAACAAAGCCCCGTTTATAATATTTTCAATTCAATTTAGTTTGATTAAAAAGAACATTGTTTTTATAATACTTTTGTTGCGTGGCAAAAAAGAAAACAAATACAACTTCCCGGACCAAAAAGCCGGTGAACAGAAAGAAAGGAAAATCGAAGAAAGCAGGAAATAAATATCCGTTGCTCAGTTTTATTTTTAAAGCCGGAGTGGTTTTATTCTTACTCGGATGTTTGTTCTTTATCCTGGTTTTTCTGGGCGTATTGGGCCCGGTTCCGTCAAAAACACAGTTACATCAGATAAATAATCCACTTGCTTCGGAAGTATATTCTGTTGATGGAAAAATACTTGGAAGGTACTATGTGGAAAACCGAAGTTATGTTTCTTTCGACGAAATTTCACCTAATGTAACAAATGCTCTTATTGCTACCGAAGATGCCCGTTTTTACGAGCATCGCGGTATTGATGAAATAGCATTGGCGCGGGTACTTTTTAAGTCCATTATTTTGCGAAACGATGCGGCAGGAGGCGGAAGTACAATAAGTCAGCAAATTGCCAAAAACCTGTTTCCCCGGGTTGATTACGGACCGTTATCGATGCCAGTGAATAAACTGCGTGAGGCAATTATTGCCTATCGTTTAGAACGTATTTACAATAAGCATGAAATTCTGGCTCTGTACCTAAATACGGTTCCCTTTGCCGAAAATACTTTTGGAATTGAGGTTGCTGCCGAACGTTTCTTCTCAAAATCGCCGAAAACTTTGGATGTGCATGAGGCGGCAGTTTTGATTGGTATGTTAAAAGCCAACAACTACTACAATCCACGAACTCATCCCGATCGAGCCTTGGGCCGCCGAAATGTGGTGATTGACCTAATGGTGAAGAATAATTACCTGAATGCCGCTGATGCTGCCATATACAAAGAAAAACCGTTGGGAATGCATTACCGCCTTATTTCGTATAACCAGGGACCTGCCCCGTATTTTCTGGAACGTTTAAAACCAGAGTTGTTGGAATGGTGCGAGGATAATGTAAATGAAAAAGGCGAACATTACAACTTGTACACCGATGGTTTAAAGATTACCACAAGTATTGATTATAACCTCCAGCGCTATGCACAGCAGTCGGTAAAAGAATACATGAAAAACCTGCAAAAGGTATTTGATAACCACTGGAAATCGAGAGATATTTTCAGAGAGAAACCAGAAGTACTAAAAAGTGCCATACAAAACCACAATACTAGTGGTACCAGTTATTCTGAAGAGTTAAAAAAATATTCAGAAAAAACACATGCCTCACTATTTACCTGGGATGGCATTGAAAATGTCGAGGTGTCACGCCTCGATTCATTAAAGCACTACCTGAAAATGCTAAATGCCGGATTTATTGCTATCGATCCGCACACTTCGCACTTAAAAGCCTGGGTTGGCGGAATCGATTACCGCTTTTTTAAGTACGACCATGTTACTGCACCACGACAAACTGGTTCAACATTCAAGCCGTTTGTATACCTAACAGCGTTAGAAGAAGGCATTTCGGCAGATACCTATTTCGTAAATCAGCACAAAGTTTACGAGGAATATAAAGACTGGTCTCCACGGAATTCGCACAACGAATATGGCGGCTATTACTCGATGAAAGGTGCTTTGGCAAAATCGTTAAATACCGTATCGGTTGACGTATTACTGGAAGCCGGAATTGATGAAACGATTGATGTTGCACGGGATCTGGGAATATCAGCAGATCTTCCTGATTATCCTTCTCTGGCATTGGGAGTGGCTTCTGTGTCGTTAAAAGAAATGGTAGAAGCATTTGCCGGTATTGTTAACGACGGAAAACCCGTAAAAGCAAATTACCTGTTGCAAATTGCTGATAAAAACGGGAAAGTTCTTAAAACTTTTGATTATGATTTACCAAACGAGCCAGTAGTATCACCTGAAAATTGCAGGGCGGTAATAAATATGATGGAAGCTGTTGTTGATGGTGGAACCGGACGAGGAATTCGTACCACTTATAAAATACCGGGCGAGTTTGCCGGAAAAACAGGTACAACCCAAAATAACTCGGATGGGTGGTTTATCGGTCTTACTCCCGAGTTGGTAACCGGTTGCTGGGTGGGCGCCGATGATCCGCGAGTACATTTCAGAACAACCACCTACGGACAAGGCGCGTACATGGCCTTGCCAATAGTTGGAAAGTTCTTTTATAAAACATATCATGACAAAAAATATTCACACTTGCAATTCAGTACTTTTCCCGATCCGGCACCAGAATTACTGGCGATGTTAAACGAACCGGAATACAAAGAAGTGATGGATATTGAAAAACGCGGCTTTAACTTCGCAAGTATTTTTGGGAAAAAAGATACTGAGAATCTAAAAGACCGGCCTGACGTTAAAGTGGATGAGAAAGAAAAAGGTCAGCTTTGGAAAAAGATTAAAGGTATTTTTAGTAAAAAAAACAAATAGAAAATTAAGCAAAACGATTATCGGAACGTTGTGTGGTGGCTAAATCATCTTCTTTCGAATCCAACCAGCCACTAACTGCATCGGGACGGTTATCTACTTGTCTGAAAAAAGGTTTTATATCGATCAGTGGCGTTCCGTCCAGCATATCGGCACCTTTAAACCAGATTTTATTCTCTTCTATTTTTAGTAGCTCTACGGTTGACATGCCGATTGGAGACGGACGTTTGGGCGATCGTGTTGCAAAAACACCGTGCTCTTTGTCATCCATAAATGGTTTTACTTTTAGTTTATAGCCATCAACCAAGTGAAGATGGTAAAGCAAAATCAAATTTGAAAAGTCCTTAAGTCCTTCCAAAGCCGCTGTTAAATGTGGTTCCAACTCAATGATGCCAGTGTACTCTTTTGCCCCAACCGACTGAATCGGAATGTTTGCAATGGTTTTATGGGGTGTAGAAATCGTGCCGATTTTACTCAATTCAACTTTTTCTAATTCTATCATAATTCGTCTTTTGAACTGATGCTCAAAATAGTAAATAAAAACACAAAACCGATGATCTATTTTTCTTTTCCAATCCTTAAAATATTTTTTAATTTTTACTTAAATTAGCAGCCTCAAATTCGGGATGTAGCGCAGTCCGGTAGCGTACGTCGTTCGGGACGACGGGGTCGCAGGTTCAAATCCTGTCATCCCGACAGATTCAAAATCTAAAAAACATCAAAAGCCTGTAAATCAAATGATTTGCAGGCTTTCTTTTTTTTATAAGGTCAAAAAACACCATAAAAAACCATTGTAAATGGGTCCGATCCGGTGACCTCTATTTTTTTATACCTTAGAGGTCACCGCGGAGCTCTTAATAATCTATATGAATGATAGTTACAGAGGTTTTTTCTCATTCAAAATGGTGCGATTTGGTTCACTTTGGAGCAAAAAAACAGCAGTAAAAGGTGACCTTTTTGGGAACCTGAACCAAATTAAATGATTTGACATGAAAACAAAAAGTACTTTCGGAATTCATTTTGTGCTAAAAAGAGCCAAAACCAGGCATGGAACTGCTCCAATTTACGCACGTATTACAGTTGATTCTAACCGCTGTGAAATCTCTGTAAAAAAGCGAATACCTGTTACCAACTGGAACAAAGGGCAAGGTATGGCAAAAGGAAAGTCTTCTGAAATTGCACAGCTTAACTCCTATCTTGAACAGATCCGCTCCCAACTAACCGGTTACTACCAGGAACTTGTAGTAGAGAAGGCTGTAATAACACCTGATGCGCTATCAGAGACAAATTTTATGGTATTGAAGAAACCGGGAAAACGCTTAAGGAACTGGTCGAATATCACAACGTCAGCATGGATTTGAACCTAAAATGGGGAACACTCAAAAACTACCATACTACTGCAAGATATATTGAATTGTTCCTGCAAAAAAGTATGAACAGGGAGGATATTTTATTATCCGAACTCAACTACCGATTCATCACCGATTTTGAGTTTTATCTCAGAAAACACAAACCAACCGACCATCAACGGCCAATGCGAAATAATGCGGTTATGAAACACCTCGAACGACTTCGTAAAATGGTATCCATGGCTGTTCGCATGGAATGGCTGGATAAAGATCCCTTTGCAGCTTATAAACTACATTTTAAGAAAGTAGAACGTGAATTTTTAACTGAAACAGAATTAGCTGCCATTGAAAAGAAAAAATTCAAAATGGAACGGCTTAACTATGTTCGTGACCTTTTTGTGTTTGCCTGTTACACCGGATTATCTTATATCGATGTGGCAAACCTGGCTCCTAATAACATCAGGAAAGGAATTAACGGTATGTCATGGATTGTAACACAACGAGAAAAGACCTCCACTCCGGTACGCATTCCAATTCTAAAACAGGCCCAAATACTTATTGACCAATATAAGAATCATCCACGTTCCGAAAACAAAGGCACTGTTTTTCCTAATATCTCCAACCAGAAACTAAACAGTTACCTGAAGGAAATTGCTGATTTGTGTGAGATAGATAAAAATCTGACTTTTCATATTGCCCGCCATACTTTTGCAACCACGGTAACGCTTAACAATGGTGTTCCCATTGAATCGGTTAGTAAAATGCTTGGGCATACCAACCTAAAAACAACCCAGATTTATGCCAAGGTGGTCGAAAAGAAGATAGCTACAGATATGGAAGCGCTTCAGGAAAAGCTTGGGAACAAAATCAAAAAAGAAAGTTCAACTGAATTAGAAAAAGGCAAGGAAAAGAAGCTATCTTAATCAATCATTTAAACATTTGTATCAATTTCCCAAAGCTGTCCTTAATCCCAAATCGTAAACACCGGCTCTTTCCAATTCGGGCATTAGGCAAAAGAAGGCGGAATAAATGGACTGAAAGATTGCGCCGGAGGCCAGTAAATTGGCAAGTGTTTTTCCAATACTTTGCTGTCAAGTCTCCTTTCGAAGTATGAGAAAGGTGTATTGGCAGCAAAGAATACTAACAATTCCAAAACTCTTGTCAATTTGCTGGCTGCGTTTATGCCGTAAGCTTTTGACGTTTGCCTGAATTGAAATCAATTTGTTGAAGATTTGGGAAAACCATATTACCTACATCCGGGCCCCCTGTTCCTTTTCTTTTTGGGTTTAATTTGTTGATAGGATTCCCTTTTACGCTGTCTTTCTTTATCCTTTTCTGCCTGTAGCAGACCTTCTTTTATCAACCGATAGAAAGCCTTATCCAGTGATGGATTATCAATTAGATCAAAATGCTCCTGTCTCTTATTCTCATCCAGTCTGGACTTAATCTTTGAATAGCTGAATTGCCTGTCTATTTTTGAACCGTTAAATCTTAGATCATTTTTGGTAAACGAAATCCCCTGTACAACATTTGTATTCCCCCTGCATTTGTAGTGTACTGTTATTCCCTCTTTTTTCAGTTTCGCTTCCAGTTCATCCATGTCTTTACATTTGGGCACAAGCTCCTTTAGGCTGTAATAAATCTCATATTTTGTTTTGTCCGGCTCCTTGAGTCTATGAACTTTTACATTTTCTTTTCCTTTAGCAAAATACAGGTTATTTTTTCGTGTAAGCTCTTTACAGATCTTTTCACTACGGTAACGATCGTTTTTATTGGAAATCGTTTTCCCAAGGTTGTTTACCCTATTAAACACAATGTGAATATGGGGATGCTCCTTATCGTAGTGCCGGGCTATTATAAACTGGGTAGTTACAATTCCCATTTTGTTTAAATAATCATCTGCAATTTTTAAAAGAAACTCATTATTCAACTTTGCTTTATCCTGAACGGAGAAATCCAATGAAACATGACCTACGGGTTTGCTTACCCGCGAATTGAGTTCGGTTTGGGCAACAAAACTTTTTGTAATTGAATTGGTATTTTTCAAACGTACGCCCTCTCCCAATAACAATTCAGCCGCTTTCTTTGGATCAAGTATATATTCTACTGCCCCGGCAAAGTCTCCACCTGTTGTAATCTTGGCAATCATAGCATTTTGTTTATGATTCGATCAATCTTACGCGCAAGAAACAGGTATTCGCTACGAATGTGATCGTACCCCAGGGCATTGGCTTTTCGTGCAATCTGGTTGAGGTTATTGGCCATCCCTGAGAGTTTTCTTATCTCAGCATTCAGCTCGGGAGTTAAACGTTGAACAACTGTGGTATTCATTATTGACTGCCTGACAAACTCACTTTGCGAAATCCCGGCCTCTTTCGATTTGCCAATTAAGGAGAAATATTCAACGGTCGACATTTTTACCGTTACCTTATATTTCATCTTCTCACCATCTAATTTTCGTGGACGTCCGCCTTTGTTAAATTGCACCATATTTTATTACCATTTTTTAGACCAACGGGATGCTAAATAGGAGTTTTGGTCTGCCCAAAACATAAACTTGCTATCCTACCTCGAAAGGGTCTTTTTATGGAAATAAAGTTAGGTACTGAAAGGGAGAAAGAAAACAGCAAATAAGTTCAATATCAACCAAATAGAATGAATTATTCTTTCATGTCCAGAGTGCCTGATGATGGGAATTGAACAGATTTGAAACCGAGAAACAGCGAAAAACCAAAAACATGTTAAATCAGTTATCAAAAGAAGATATTCCGAATCATTTGACACACTAAGCTGAGATTCCCAGGAAAGCAAGTAGATTCTGTCTATTTTTTTGTAGGAGGTTAAAGGAAAGTGCAGGACTGTAGTGAAACGAAAGGATGGCTCTTTTGTGTGCGATGCCTAAGGCGCTTTCCACTGTAACGGCGTAAAAAGCGACCGTTCTCCGTAAGTGGGCGAACGGGATCAGGGAGCGTTGGAGCCGATCAGGGGAAATGGCCGCGGCACGGGAAGAAACAGATATGAATATCCGTTTACTGTCATATCTTTTATTTGTACGTCATGCTGAACTTGTTTTTGCATCTCTTTATTATGATAAAGAGAACCTTATCACTAAGCTCCTGAAACAAGTTCAGGGTGACGTTCCTTTTTATGAGGTATTACGGACATTCAAAAAAATATTTTTTAGCTTGCTAAAACTATTAAGGAACTTCAAAATTTCTTCAACATTGAATTTTAAATTTGTAGAATTAAAAGTGCCGAAAAATGAAGATTTTAATAATAGAGGACGAAAAGGAGTTGGCAAACAGTATCCAGGAATATCTTTCCGAGGAGCAGTACCTATGCGAACTTGCCTCTACGTTTACAGAGGCCATGAACAAAATCGACCTGTATAATTACGACTGTATTCTGTTAGACATAACGCTGCCCGATGGAAGTGGCCTGAAAATTTTAGAAGAACTGACAAAGGAAAAGAAGGAAGACGGTGTTATTATTATTTCGGCAAAAAACTCTGTTGATGACAAAATAAATGGGTTACAGCTTGGTGCGGACGATTATCTGGCCAAGCCCTTTCATTTATCAGAACTTACTGCACGTATCTATTCGCTCATCAGAAGAAAGCAATTTAATAATTCCCAAATTATAACGCAAGATGAATTGGAAATAGACCTTTGGGCAAAAAAAGTTTGCGTAAACAAAGAACCTCTTGCCCTCACAAAAAAGGAATTTGATTTACTGATTTATTTTATTGGAAACAAAAACCGGGTACTGTCCAAAAGCATCTTGGCGGAGCACCTTTCCGGCGATTTTGCCGATATGCTGGATAACCATGATTTTGTATATGCCCACGTTAAAAATTTAAAGAAAAAGTTAAGCGATGCAGGCTGTAAACAATATATAAAAACCGTTTACGGAACAGGCTACAAATGGGAAAGCACCTAAAAAATAGCCAATGAAACCATTATTAAACAAAACCACGCTGCCATTTCTTATTTATGTGCTTATAGTATTTGTTATAAGCGTACCAGCCTATTATTGGGTAGTTGATACGATTTGGAAAGAAGAATTGGACGAACATAACCAAATTGTAGCGAATTCGGTACAGCACCAATTCACTCAATTGAAACGATCCGATGTCGAACTTCAAAAAAGCATTGACCTTTGGAATGAAATTCAACCCAATTCTATTCTTCAAAAAACTTCGGCTAATGACAATTTAAAAGACAGTGTTTATATCGAAATTAAACAGAATCCTTATGCAAAATCAGAAGATATTGACCGTTTTAGAAGCCTTTCAACTATAATATATATTAAGAATAAGCCTTATCGGTTTGTTACCCAAATTAATATAGAAGAAACGGACGAAACTATCGGGGTAATTGCTTTAATTACTGTTGTTTTCTTTATCGTAATTGTAGTCGGGTTGTTAATACTTACCCGGAAACTCTCCCAAAATATTTGGCGGCCGTTTTATGAAACACTTCGTAAACTAAAATCTTTTAACCTTAACCGACAATCTGAGATAGAATTTGATAAAACGGATATTTTGGAATTTGCCGGACTTAACGACTCACTGCGAAAACTCATAAAACACAACGTGAGTGCTTACAAATCGCAAAAGGAATTTACAGAAAATGCTTCGCACGAACTGCAAACGCCGTTGGCCGTTTTAAAAAACAAATTAGACATATTGCTGCAAAGCAAAGATCTCACCGAAAAGCAATATCATATTATTGAGGAAATGAACAAAGCATTGATAAGGAGTTCGCGCATAAACAAAAACCTGTTACTGCTTGCCAAAATTGAAAACAGCCAGTTCGATAATTCCGAACTGTTGAGGTTGGATACGTTGGTAGCTCATAGTATGGAAGGGCTACAAGAGCACTTTAACGAGAAAAGCATAAATATCGGTTCTAAAATTCAAGAAAACATAGAAGTGAAAGGCAATAGCGGATTAACTGAAGTGTTAATAAATAATCTTATCATTAATGCGATTCGCCATACGTCTCCGGGCGGAGCTATAAGAGTAGAATTGTCAAAATCGGGTTTGGAGGTGAGAAACTCCGGGCAACAGCCCCTCAACACCCGGTTATTGTTCAAACGGTTTTCCAGAATGTCTGCCAATAATAGCGGAAGCGGATTAGGTTTAGCTATTGTTCAGGAAATTTGCAGACTACAGGGATGGATGGTAACATACCGTTTTTCGAATAGCGAGCATATTTTTTTCATACGTATATAGAAATTCAAAATTTCTTCAAAATTCAATTTCAACTTTGGCTTCATAACAAGTTATAAGTTGCCATGAATTTTAAGGAAAATGGATTTATTAAAGGTCGTATAAAAAGTTTTCGATACACATTCAGAGGGGCATTCCTGCTTCTAAAAACCGAACATTCCATTATGGTGCAGGCTACAATTTGTGCCGTTTTTGTTTTAATTGGATTTTGGATTGGTCTTTCCAGAGTTGAATGGATAATGCAGCTTTTTGCTATCGGTTTAATTCTTACCGCCGAAAGCCTCAACACTGCCATCGAAAAATTGTGCGATTTTGTCCATCCCGATTATAATGAAAAAATTGGGTTTATTAAAGACATATCTTCTGGAGCCATGACCTTTGCCGTGGTTGCTTCGCTTTTAATAAGCCTTCTAATTTATTATCCATATATCGTATGAAAAAATTATTGAACAGAGGTAGGTTTTCCTTACTTGCAGCCTTTACTCTGCTTTATCTCTCGCTTTCTTTTTTTGTAAGGATAGTTTTGCTTAGCCTGTCTTTCAATGACTTATCTTTCAGTTTTATCGAAATTCTAAAAGCTTTCGGTATGGGTTTTTTATTTGATTTAACTGTAGCATTATCGTTTGTAATGCTCTATAACCTCTATTTACTCCTTTTCCCGAAAAAATGGGCCGGTTCCTGGTTCGATAAAATCTTCACGTATTTTTATTTTGTTGTTGTTCTTTTTATTGTGTTTTTTAGCTTGATGGCCGAATTTCCGTTTTGGGAGGAGTTTGGTGTTCGTTTCAATTTTATTGCGGTCGATTATCTTATTTACACCTACGAAGTCGTTTCCAACATCAACGAATCTTATCCGTTGCCAATAATTATCATAACACTTTTTGTTTTAGTTGCTGCATCGTTGTTTTTATTAAAAAAAAATAGAGCGTTTACTAATACTTTTTCCTCTGAAATTCCATTTTTAAAAAGATTAACGGTTTCTGTTCCGATATTAATTTTAAGTGCCTGCTTATTAGTTTTTTTGACTAATTCTATGGCCGAATTCAGTTTAAATTCAGTAGTAAATGAAGTAGCAAAAAACGGGGTGTTTTCATTCTTCAGAGCGTATCGTTCTAACGAGTTAGATTATGAAAAATTCTATCAAACTTTACCTGAAAAAGAGGCTTATTCAATTTTAAAAAAGAACTTAATCCAGGAAAACCAAGCTTATAATTCCAATCAAATCGATGCTATTTTAAGAACAACGCAAGGTTCGGACGAAATCCGCCCCAATATTGTAATGGTAGTGATTGAAAGTTTTAGTGGCGAATTTATTTCGGCTTTCGGAAATCAAGACCACATTACACCAAATTTTGATGAATTAACAAACAATAGCATTTTCTTTACCAATCTTTACGCAACGGGAACCCGAACCGTTCGCGGGATGGAAGCTTTGACATTATCCGTTCCGCCAACACCTGGAAATAGTATTGTACGCCGTCCAAAAAATGATAATTTATTTTCGATAGCTACCATCTTAAAACAGCGAAATTACCATCCTTATTTTATATATGGCGGCGACGGATATTTTGACAATATGAACAGCTTTTTTGGTGGACAAGGTTTCGATATTGTGGATAGAAACCGGGGGAATCCTTTGTCGGACAACATCAAAACACATCGTTACAACATTCCTGATAACGAAGTGAGTTTTGAAAACGCATGGGGCGTTTGTGATGAAGATTTGTATAAACAAACCCTAAAATATGCCGATAGAAGTAGTGAGGAAAAGCAACCATTTTTTCAAGTTGTAATGACGACTTCCAACCACCGGCCTTATACATTCCCCGCAGGGAAAATTGACCTGGATCAAGGTACCCGAAATGCAGCAGTAAAATACACCGATTTTGCTTTGGGTAAATTTTTAAAAGAAGCCAAAACCAAGCCTTGGTTCAGTAATACGGTTTTTGTGGTGGTTGCCGACCATTGTGCGAGCAGCGCTGGAAAATGGGAAATCAACATCAACAAACATCATATTCCGGCGATTATTTATAATCTGAAAAATGAACCTGAAAACATAAACCGATTGACTTCTCAAATCGATTTATTGCCAACGCTTTTAGGGTACTTAAACTGGGGTTACGACACCCAATTTTATGGCAAAGACATCAACCAAACTAAACCAGGCGACGAACGAGCTTTTATTGCAAATTACAGAACGTTAGGTTTTCTTAAAAATGGTGTTTTTACGCAAGTGAACGACCGAAAAGGTGCTATTCAATTCGAGGTTTCGGATGATGGAAAATCAATGAACGAAACCCAAAAACCGAATAAAAATTTAATTAACGAAACCATATCGTACTACCAAACCGCTAGCGAACGTTTCAAAAATGGGAAAATGAAGACAGAGTAAAGTTAACCTCGTTTTTGTTTTTGTTTGCAAAAGAAGGAATGGATGCTATGTTAAATGCAGGTATTGTCTTTGTCGTTGGGTTCTCAAATGGTTGGTGGTAGTTGCGGAACGAATCTCGAAGAGCTTCAGCGTCTGGCAAGACGTGTGACGTTCATACGATAATCCGCAGCTCGAAAACCACCAACCTTCGCCCTTAAATTCCTATTTTGTTGTTAATTGGTTTATTTAAATTACCCCATATTATTTAATTTCTTAATTTCAATCTTCACCAGCCTCCAATCCTGTCAATATTTGACCTGTATTCATATCCTTTATTTTGGTGCAAATAACTTCGAGTTTTTTCAATAACAACCTGAGAATTTCATCCATGATGAGTAGCCTTTCTCCTGATAGCAGAGAGATCCCATGGGAAAACTGATTGTGATTATCTAGTTCTCTGAAAAAGCTTTCTCCACTGCATTTTTCAAACAGAAATTCCAGTTTCTCAAGCTCCGGTTCTGCAAACACACACAACATCCAAAGACTAAATGCCGGTAAATAATTGGGCAGGTAACTTAGTTTTGAAAACACAAATGTCCTGAATATTCGAAGTATCGATTTGCCAAACAAATCAATTAGGCCATCGGTAAAATCCTTTTCAGAATTGTCTCTTAACACAAAATACTGGGTAGCCATTCGAATTGAAGAACGGTAATAATGCTCAAGATCAGGGTATTCAGGAGTATTTGGATTTTCCCAGTGAATGGAAGGATGGTTTTGAGTCGATTGAAACTTTAGATTTTCCGGTACCATTATTTTTTTGAAGAAAGCCTGCTGATAGAACAGGTTGCTTTGAATCCAAAACCTGCGATGCCCTAACAGTACAACTGTAAGTTTATTTTCAGATTTTGCACTTACAGATTGCTGAATCCGGCTTAGGGCCTCTGTTCCCAACCTTTCACCAATTAGCAACAGAAAATAGGTGGTAGTGTGATAACTTTGGGTTTGGTGAAACAAATAGATTTCTTCAACCGGGTGTATTTTCAATATCTGTTCGATTATTTGAGACAACTCTTTATCCACTGATGAAGGTTCGGGCTCAATAACGTTGGTTTGTACCTGAGCACTGGATTTAATTTGCCTTTTGAGTTCTGAAAATCGGGTTGAAATTAATTTATGTAATTTTAGTTCCGCTTCAGCAATACTTTCATATAAACTATCATTGAGCCGTATTTCATCCCCGCCCTTTGCTACCTCCTTAGCTTCTTCCAGTTCTGCAACAAGGTAATATTCATTCCCGTTCTTTTTAACAAATACTCCTTCAATACGGGGAACAAAATGAGCCAGTTGTTTGATTCGCTGGTGTAAATCCATGGAATCAAATGAATGCCCGATACAGAGTATTTCCAGGAAACGAATATTGTATTGACAAATGTTCAGAAAGGAAAGAAACATTCCGGTAAGCGAACCAAGGTGTTGAAAACGATTGGCTTCCGATGCAAGTATATCCCGGTCATGATAATAACTTTCCCTGTATTTTTTGAATTTCTTTTTAAAGGAGCGCCAGTCTGCCTCAGGGCATTCTTTTTCCTCTGGTTTTTGATAGATAATAGCTGACCTCCGGCAATAGCAGGCCATAAAGGGGTTACCTGTACGGTATTCAAAATCCATCTTTCCCTGGAAAATAACATGGAATAAGACATTGCTCTTATCTCTGCCGTTTCGAATCCATTTCCGGGATTCTATACGTTCAACCTGTCCGGGGGCGGAAGTAATTATTGTAATATGCGCAGGTTCTGTTGTTTTTCCGGGATGATAGAAGATGTAATTGATCGGGAATTCGCAGGTTAACTGGTATAGTTTTTCTCTTAACGCTTCATTCTCCACCTTTGAGAGACCTGATTCAGTAATCGTTTTCATTTCTTGTGGTTTTTCGGTTCTGTCCACAATTTCTTAAAGGTTTGTGGCATATTAAATTCCGGCATGGAATAAAATATCCCTAAAAAGAGAATAATTTACCGGGACTCAGCTTCCTTCAACCCTTCGCTGGTGAATCTGCCAGGAAGCATCGAGGATTTTACTGATATGAATGTATGGGCTTATTAAATCCCACGTAGGATAATCGGAGAACGGATTTAAAGCGTAACTGACCATTTCAAACAAGGCAAGATTCATCCCTTCCAGACTTTTGCAGGCATAGGCGTTTTTAAAAACAATCAGCGGGTTTTGAAATTCTTTACTGCTCAAGAAGCCATAGCAAAGTTTTGTTGATTCTTTTTTAGGAGTATTTATTTTGTATTGCCCCGATTTGCAGTGTATCAGATAAGCTGCCCGGAGTAAAGATTGTAATACCGCAAAAAAAATAAATGTATGATCGGGAGACTTTTTATGATAGATTTTTGGTTTGAACATAAAAGTTACCAGTTCAGTAAGGGTATTCTTATAATATTCGGGTTGTGCAAAATCAAACACGGCATCTATTAATGAGAACGGGCACCGGATTTCGCGGCCTGCCCACGGACTGGCATCCAGCGGGAGTATTATTTGCTTCATAACAAAACGTTTTAAGGTTAGTATAAAGTAATTCACTTAGGGTGACATAATCCAATCCATTACTCAATTAAATATACTGATTGAGGGGATATTTTACCGGATCAGCTTAATACCACCATTTCTTTTTGTTAACCAAAATTGTTTTTATCTTTGATTAACTCAAAAACGAAAAGAAACTATGGAAACGAAAGTACATGAAGGCCGCAATGTGAAAAGGTTTCGCGAAATGCTGGGAATTAAACAGGATGCTCTTGCCTATGAACTGGGTGAAGGCTGGACTCAAAAGAAAATTTCACAGTTGGAACAAAAAGAAACCATTGAATTGCCTTTATTGCACGAGATTGCCAATACGTTGAAAATTCCGGTGGAAGCTTTTCAGAATTTTGATGAAGAACAGGCTAT
The DNA here is from genome assembly GCF_963677155.1 of uncultured Draconibacterium sp. Lineage (NCBI taxonomy): Bacteria > Pseudomonadati > Bacteroidota > Bacteroidia > Marinilabiliales > Prolixibacteraceae > Draconibacterium > uncultured Draconibacterium sp. The sequence continues at coordinate 5,123,920 of NZ_OY781884.1, forward strand.
AAATATTATCTCAAACACGGTTAACAACAACGATAACGCAAGCGGAAACTCATTATTTAGTTATTATCCGACAATTAGTCCTATTGAGCAGATTGTCAAACTTCACGAAGAAAAAATTGCGCTCTACGAACGTATGCTGAAAGAGAAAGATGAAATGATGGAGAGATTGGAGAAATTAATTACGAAAAAATAGTTTTCACCTTCTTCGCTTTTTTTCTGGATCCTATACTTCAACCTTTACTCCCCTACTATCTTTTTATTAAGTAATGATTAACTCTGATTGCTTACAATTGGTTGGTTATATGAACAGCTTTTTAAATGTATAATACATCCAGATTTGTTGGGTTACATACTACACCCTGTTCATCACCAATGAATTAGTCTCGTTTTTCACCGAATACTTATCGATAATATTGAAAAAAAAAACTATTTTTCGGTAAAATCTTGTTACTGTGATCAGTAAACCTCAAATATATACCCATGTTTCTGAGCAAAATTTTAAGAACTAAAAAAATCCGTTAGATGAACTACTTTAAACAAAAACTTGGTTTATACACCCAAATTGGTGTTATAACCCAAAGTGACAATAGGGAAATAACCCAAGGTCTTGGATTCCACATACGTTAGTGGCAAGCAGGGCAGAGCAAACTGAATAACATGGAACAAACAAAATCAACCGTCTATTTTTATATTCCAGAACAAGTTACTATTCTTGATTTAAGTGGTGTTTTGCAAGTGTTTGAGGAAGCTAAAATTTTAGGATTTAATTATCATTTTGAATTCATCAGTAATCAATCAAGGATAAAGAGTTCTTCAGGTTTAGAACTTTGTGCATTAAAAGATTTTAGTAAAACTAACCCAACTAAAAATGACATTGTTTTTATATCTGGTGCGAGTACACATCAAATAGTACATTGTAACGAAGACCAATCTTTTTTTGATTGGTTAAAAAGGGCAAACTATAATAAAACAACCATTTGCAGTATTTGTAGTGGTGCTTTTCTCCTGGCCAAATCAGGACTTTTAAATAATAAAGAGTGTACTACGCATTGGGATTTCATAAAAAAAATGAAAACTGAATTTCCACTTTTAAAAATACAAGACAATACTTTATTTACTAAGTCTGACAATATTTATACCAGTGCTGGAGTAGTTACAGGAATTGATTTGGCTTTATTTCTAATTGAAGAAAGGCATGGAAGACAGATTGCAACAGAGGTTGCGAAAGGATTAGTTGTTTACAAAAGAAGACACGCAACAGACGAGCAGGAAAGTGTGTATTTACAAAATAGAAGTCATCAGGATGAAAAAATACATACTGTACAAGACTGGATTATACATAATTTGGAGGAAGCCTCTACTATTGAGGATTTAGCAGAATTAGTACATGTTAGTCCACGGAATTTAACCCGAACCTTTAAAAAACTAACAGGTGTTACTATTGCTGAATATCGTACAAAATTGAGAATTGAAAAAGCTAAAAGTTTATTGAGTAATTCAGATTATAAAATTGAACACATCGCCAATTTGTGTGGTTATAAAACTTCAAAACAATTGCGAATAGTTCTTGAAAAGCACCATGAATCTTTACCTTCTAAGATTAAAAATAAGTTGTCCTAAAATGACTATAGTTTGACCTTTTTCATCATGCATTACCAAAGTACTTTTGCCATTATTAACTAAAAAATTAAAATAATGAGTTTAAAAGAGCAAAATGCAGCATTAATCTTAATTGACTTTCAAAAAGGTTTTGAACAAGGAGAGTATTTGGATAAAAACAGGAATAATAAAGATGCCGAAAAAAATGCATCTATAATTTTAAACAAATGGAGAGAATTAAATTTGCCTGTTTTTCATATCATTCATAGTTCAATAAACCAAAATTCACGCTTTCATGAATCGCACTCGGGATTTGAAATAAAAGATGAAGTTAAACCAATCAGCGGAGAACCTGTGATTAAAAAAAATGTCCACAGCGCATTTATCGGTACGGATTTAAAAGAAAGACTGGAAAAACAAGGAATCAATAGCTTAGTAATTATTGGGATGACCACTAATCATTGTGTGTCAACATCGACTAGAATGGCAGGAGACTACGGATTTGATACGTTTTTAATATCAGACGCTACTGCAACATTTGATAGAATTGGAATTAATGGAGAAAATTTTTCAGCGGAAATTATTCATCAAACTGCTTTAGCTAATTTGAATAATGATTTTGCAAAGGTGATTAACACAATAAGATTATTTGAGTTGGTACAATAAATGCCAGCCGCTAACAAAAAATATACGTAATGCGGGGAGATGTGGTATTTGAAACTTTTATACATTTACTCAAAAATGTAGTGGTTTGATAGTTTTGTGCTTCGAAATCCCGCACTACGCATATTAAAACCGTTGTGTGCAAATATAAAGAACGATAGTGCAAATAGAAAAAGTAACATATAAAGACCTTTACCAAATCAAGAAATTGCAACCAGAAGGTTGGCCAGATATTTCCGTAGATTTCATTAGATATATAAACTATGATTTTTGTGAACCTATAAAGGTTTGTATTGAAAATGATATTGTTGGAGTTGGATGCTCAATAATGTTCAAAGATACAGCATGGATAGCACACATTATTGTCGATTCGAATTATCGAAATAGAGGGATTGGATATCAGATTGTTGACTTCCTTGTTAAATCAATAAATGAAAATAAAATTAGCTCAATTTCATTAATCGCAACTTCACTTGGAGAACCTGTTTATGAAAAAGCTGGGTTTAGATTTGTCTCTGACTATGTCTACCTGAATAGGACGTCAGAATGGAAGAACAAAGAAATATCAAGAAATATCACTTTATGCTCTTCTGAATTTTATAGTCAATTGATAAAACTTGATAATAAGTTAACAGGAGAAAAAAGAGAAAATCTGCTTGAAAAGCATCTTGATAACTGTATAATATTTATTGATAATAAAATCATAAAAGGATACTATCTTCCTTTCTTAGGAGAAGGTGCAATTTATGCTCAAGAATCAACAGTGGGATTAGAACTAATGAGAATTAAATATTCCACAGTTGACAAAGCAGTAATTCCATCGGATAATGAAATTGGAATCGAATATTTAAAACAGAATGGATTCTTTGAGAGTGATACAAAGGGGAAACGAATGATTTTAGGAGAAGTCATTAATTGGAATCCAAAATGTATTTTCAGCCGAATAGGAGGAAATTATGGATAAAAATATCTGCACACAACAAAGAACTGAGCTTAAAAGCAAATAAAAACCCATAATTTTTCTTTTAAAACAACCTGTTTTTTTGGCCTCCGCTCGTGCCTCCCGACAGTTTGTTGGGAGGTTGCTTTTGCCGCCCGGAAATCAACAAAGTCTTTTCAGGAAATCATCTTGTTCTTTTTCGAAAATCTTCTTCATGATTTAGCGGAAAGTTCTTGAAGAATTTATTTTGGTTGGATTTGTGGCCGGGAATAGCGAGTAAAAAGAAGAAAGAATGGCTGTAGAAAAGCTTGATTTTTCTATTCTTTGGTTTTATGTTCTTTAGGATGGATTCATATAAATTTTACTTCTGGTAAAATTGTTTTTGAAAGAACCTGGCTTAGAAACAAGTAAACCCCATAATTTTACTTTTACAACTTTCGCTTACGTTGATCTGCGATCAGGAGTGTTCGGAAGAATTGAATCCGTTTTTATCCTGTCTGTTCCTCAATTAATCGGAGACCAGAACATAAGTAGACAGATTTTAGAATAAATACCGAATACCCTCGGCATCCTTCGGGGCGAATCATGGCTTTTTCAGTTTTTTTTCACAGTCCCCCACAACAGGGTGACTACCAGCTAACAAGTGTTGTTTTAATTCTTTATTATGCTAACTTTAAAGTCCAAATAAAAACCGCAGCCGTTGAATACGTACCCTGGCAGTAAAAAAGATATTAAGCATAATATGTGTTGTTATACCTCCATTTTGGGCGGATAACAACACTTTTCCAGGTGCTACAAGCGATATAACAACAATGATGATACACAGTAGTTACCAACAATTATAAATCTGCAATCTAAAACTAAATAATATGGAAAAATGCTTTGTAATTCAACCATTTGACAATGACAAATTTGATAAAAGATATAATGACATTTTTAAGCCAGCAATTGAAAAGTCTGGATTTGACGCTTATCGAATTGACAAAGATTTAAGTGTTCGAATACCAATCGATGAAATAGAAAAAAAAATCATGGAATCACAAATTTGTTTTGCAGAAATTACCTCTGACAATCCAAATGTATGGTATGAATTAGGCTTTGCTTTTGCATGTGACAAGGATGTGGTAATGGTATGTTCAGAGGAGAGAACAGGAAAATTTCCATTTGACATTCAGCATAGACATATTATTACATACAAAACCAGTTCGAAGAGTGATTTTGAATCTCTAGAAGATACAATTACAAGAAAAATAAATGCATATAAAAGCAAAAGTAAAACGGTTAAGGCAATTAACTCAGCACCAATTGCAGATAGAGAGGGATTAAAAAGCCATGAAATAGCAATGCTTGTATTAATTATGGAAAACCAGATTACAAGTGAAGATTTCATGTCAGTTTATCAGTTGAAAAATGAAATGGAAAAAGCGGGTTATACTGCAATAGCGACAAGTGTTGGAGTTAGAAGCCTTTCAAAAGCAGGACTAATAAAAACATACAAAGAATCTGATATTTATAACAACGGAGAAGAGTTTTTAGCTTGTAAATTAACAGAGTCAGGAGAAGCATGGATTCTTGACAATCAAGATAAACTTGAGTTTAAAGTTAAACAAAGCGAAATTGATGATACACCTGCAGAAGATAATTTACCATTTTAAAAATAAATAACTGTTGGTAACACAGTACATATTGCAGGGCGGGGTTCTGTGGTACGCCAACTGCGGATTCTCGTTTCGCAGTTCCGTGTCCTTCGGACAGGAACGCGCTCCGAAATCCGCCCCGACAACATGTACCAACCGTTATGGGCAACCTTAAAAGCATGCTAACCTTGAGAATTTAGAGTAATGGATATAGAAAGAAAACAAAACGAAATTGAAAAATTCTATAAAGATGCAGCACGCATTAAAGAATGTTTTCATCATCAGAAAAATGAATGTAAAGGCAAAATAAAACAAGCTCATAGCATCCAAAAAAGTGGCAAACTGACAATTCTCGAATCTTTGGTAAATGGGAATAACTGTGTTTATTCGTTTGCAAATTCAAAGGTTTCTTATGACAATATAATGGAAGACCTTATTCCGATTGGAAAGAAAGAAGCATCTACTTTTTTTGGTTTTTGTGACTATCACGATTCTAAGCTGTTCTCAAAAATCGAAAACAATAATTTTGACAATTCTGACGAACATCTATTTTTACATTCCTATCGTTCTTTTGCTCACTCTTATCATTTAAAAAACGAAGAAATTAAGGCTTGGAATGACCCAAATTATCAACAGATATTAATTACAACTTACGGAAAAAAGGCTGTTGAAATTAAGAAAAAGCAATTTGCTTCATTGAATAAGCATTTAATTCAAAGAAAGCAGATACTTGACAATTCCATAGAAAACAATGAGTTTGACAACTTGAACTATCTTGTTCACGAATTTAGTGGAATTATTCCGTTTGCTGTTTCAGACTTAATAACTCCAATTGTTTCATTTTCTGGAAAACTAATGAATAATAGCGACTATGATAATTTAATGGTTTCACAGCCCATTTTTACATTACTCCCTGAAAAAGACCATTCTATTTTGATAATGGCAGCTTTTAATTTCGATACTACATCCACAGAATTTATTGACGAAATTAATAGTATGCCTAACTATAAATTTGAAAAAGCTATTAGTTCAATAATAATTGACAGTTGTCAAAACACGATTATTTCACCGAGATTTTGGGATAGTCTTTCCAAAAAAGAAAAGAGGTTAATATTAAATGAATATTCAATTATATCAATGGAAAATCAATCCAAACAAAAAGTATTTTGGTCTCAATTCAACTTATTGAAACAAAAATATTATTTATGAAAAGGCAGCCCATAACAAATTGTAAATTGCATTGCGGGGTTCGTGTGGTGTCGTTCGCTGGATTCTCGTTTCGCAGTTCCGTGTCCTTCGGACAGGAACGCTCTTCGAAATCCGCAACGACAACTTACAAGTGACCGTTAACGGTAATAAGGTATGATAAAGGGACATCCTTTACAAAGTTAAAGGGACATAGTTTACACTTTTTGAAGTCGTAAATTGATCTGAAAAAAGATCATTATGCCTTGGAAAGAAACAACAACTATGGAACAAAAAATTGAATTTATCTGTGAATGGAACTCTCAAAAATATTCCATTTCAGAATTATGCCGGGTTTTTGAAATTTCAAGACCGACAGCGTACAAACTGATAAACAAGTATGAAAAATTTGGGTTAGAAGGTCTATTGGACGATTCTAAAGCGCCAATACACCATCCCAACCAAACAGACCCTAAAGTGGTGGATAAAGTTTTAAAATTGAAAGAAAGACACAAGACCTGGGGGGCAAAAAAACTAAGGGTTTTGTTGTTTAACGACTTTACAGAAAATCAAATTCCATCGGTGGTTACAGTACACAATATCCTGAAAAAAAACGGTCTGGTGCAACCTCAAAAAAGATTAAGAAGGATAAAACCTACTTACCCTATTTTTGATCCACAACAGTGTAATGAGGTATGGAGTGCCGACTATAAAGGAAAGTTTAAGATGGGCAATAAAATATACTGTCACCCTTTGACCATTGCCGACTCAAGAAGTCGTTTCCTGTTCACGGCCAAAGCTCATTTACATGAAGACTTGAAATCCGTAAAGAAAGAGTTTACAAGGGTTTTCAGGATGTTTGGACTTCCCAAACAAGTCCATACTGACAATGGATCTCCATTTGCTGCTGCAACCTCAATACAGCGTTTCTCGAGGTTGTCATATTGGTTTATTGAACTGGGGATTTTTCCCGTATTCTCGGATCCATCGCATCCCGAACAGAACGGAAGACATGAACGAATGCACCGCGATCTAAAGGCATCTTGCGCTATGCCATCAGCATTTGATTTAAAGACACAACAACGCACTTTAAATGCTTTTGTGAAGGAGTATAATAACGTCAGACCACATGAAGCTTTAGACATGATGACGCCGGCAGAGGTGCATATACGATCAAACAAACCATTCCCCGAGAGAATTAAAGAGTGGACCTATTCTCCGGGCATGAAAGTGATGTATGTAACCAAAAGCGGAGCAATAAGATGGAAGTCGTATTACTGGGTATATTTATCCCGTGCTCTAACTGGAAAATACGTAGCTGCTATAGAAATCGGAAACGATGTTTGGAAGGTATTTTTCAGAAATGTACTTTTAGGATACTTTAATCAAAATGATTTAACTTATAAAGAATCATCAACAAGGTTAAGTCCGAAAATAGTGTAACGGATGTGACTTTAACTTTGTAAACTATGTGCCTTAACGAACAGTTTGGAAAAAACAAATTGGTGGTTATCTAAATCGTTCGTTCTTTGTTTTTTTCGCTCGCTTGTAAAGTTGCTGTCACAAAACTTGCAAAGTAAAGTTTGGTGCAATTGCCAATTTTCGCAGTTTGACAATTTCCAAAAACTGTTTTGCAGCCTGAATGTCTAGCACATTTTTAGGAACAGTCGGTGGTTATTTGACAGTTTGATTTCTGGGCCGGTTGCTATCTGGGCTGGAATTAAAAAAATTAGAGGACAGTTTTGCCCTCGCATGTTTTCCTCCAGCGGCATAAGTCAGGAATGGCAAAACTCACGTTTCGGCGGGGCAAACCGCCGTTGGTTACCTGCAACCCACAAGCAACTTTGACTTTTTGGGGTAAAAAAAATTAAAATGCGATGTAGTTATTTGAAACTTTTGCTCGGAAAATGATATTTTTATACTGTTAACAAACTGACCATGAATAAAAAAACAGCCGTTAACAAATTGTACATGGCAGGCGGGGGTTTTAGCGGTCTGACAAGTCAGACCTTGCGCCCACTTTCCTGCGGGTCTGACACTCCCGATTGCATCGGGACCGCCCGACCACATACAAGTGACCGTTAGCATTAATTATAAAAAAATGAAGTTACTCTTTCCTTTCAAAAATATAGCTGTTAATACCCTTTGGGAATTCAGAGAAAGTGAATTTCTCAATGACTTTTTTGTGAAATTTAAACAACAGCATGATGATTTTTACGAAGACATACTCAAAAAACAAATAAGAAACTATCTTGATTCATTGCCAGACTTTGAAAATGAAATACTTCAAATAATTAATACTTCGAATCAACAAACAATAAATAGTTATTTCCATGAATTAAAAGAAACAGTTGAGTGGGTTTGCAAAGTTGACTCAGAAGAAATTGAAGCACACCTTAAGGAAGAAAATGAAAAGATATATTTAAAATTCGTTGAAAAGGTTAACAAGAAATCTGAAGAATATTTCGAAAAAGAGGAAAGAAAGAAATATGGACATCTTGAAGAATATGAAGCCTATGATTTCCATTTAATGCCGATAGGTGCAAGATTAAGAAGACCTTTACCAAAAATAAAAAAGACCAATTATAACTTTTACTGTATTGATGAAATCCCCAATTTAATTGACTTTCAATTTATAGAAAAATACGTTAACCTTTTAGAGAAGCTGACTGAAGAATTTAAAAAAATCAGTGACAAGTATATTGCAAAATTCGACGCTGGAGAAATAGTTGTTAATGAAAGAAAATTCTTTGATAAGACTATTGTATATGTTGAAGGTCAACACGATATTGATTTAATCCAGAGGGCCGCAGAGCTTTTAAATAAGAATGACCTTTTAAATCAAATCGAACTTAGACAACGAGGAGGTTATCGTAATCTTGATAAAATCTGGAAGTTTTATAAAGAGCATTCAGTAGAAATAATTGCCCAAATAAAGATTCTGCTCTATGACTGCGATACAAATAAACAAAATGAGGATTTCGGATATGTCTACAAAAGAATAATACCAACATTCGAAGGGCATATTATTTCAAAGGGAATTGAGAATTTATTTAACAACATTACAACTCAAAAGGCGATAAAACATAAAAATGCTTTCATAGATTTTTGCACAAAAAAAGGTACAAAGAGGGGTGTCGAATATTATGAAGAAACTAATGAAGTAAATAGTGACGAAAAAGCAAATTTCTGTAAGTGGATTTGTGAAAATGGAACAGAAGAAGATTTTTCAAATTTTAAGGTAATATTTGATATGATTGAAGAAATAATAACTAATGCTAACAAAAGCTATATGTAATGCGGGGTTCAGTGGGTAATTCATCTGCAGTTCTTCGTAGCAACAACGCCAATTCGTCTTTGACGATTTGGCTATAAAAACTAAAATATGAATAAACGAATTGGCTCAGTGGCAGCCTGACAGTGTAGCGTTTCAAAGTCCCGCACTCCACATAGCCAAACCGTTAAGCGCCAAGTTTGAATGAAGAAATTATTGGTTATCTAGGTTGTCCGTTCTTTGTTTTTTTGCTCGCTCCAATATTGCTATCGCAAAACTTGCTAAGCAAAGTTTGGTGCAGTTGCCAATTTTCGCAGTCTGAAAATTTACTTATTTGTTTCGCTCTCTGACCGTGTTGCATTTCAGAAGAACAACCCGAAGTTACACGACAGGAGCGATTGAGCTGTTCGGTACTTGGTAGCTATTAAAATTGGCAGGAACAGCCAGCGTATACAAGTTTTCCGTCAGCAACCAAAATTTTGACTGGTTTTGTGCACGTTTCAACAAAGCAACCGCCTGTGGTTACCTCTTCCCCACCAGCAACTCTGACTTTTGGGGGTTAAAGAAAAAAGAAGAAAAACAAATGTGGTTATTTAAAACTATTGTGCAGAAAATGATATTTTTATACTATTAACAAACTGACGATGAATTATAAAAACCTGGCGCTAACAAATTGTAATATGGCAGGCGGGGGTTTTAGCGGTCTGACAAGTCAGACCTTGCGCCCACTTTCCTGCGGGTCTGACAGGATTTCTTTTCGAAATCCCGCCCGACCACATACAAGTGACCGTTAACGGCAAGTTTGGAAAAAATAAATTGGTGGTTATCTAAATCGTTCGTTCTTTGGTTTTCTATTCGCTTTTAAAAATTGCTGTCACAAAACTTGCAGAAGAAAGTTTGGTGCGGTTGCCAATTTTCGCAGTTTGACAATTTATTAAAACTGTTTTGCAGCCTGACTGTCCAGCACATTTTTAGGAACAGCCGGTGGTTATTTGACATTTTGGGTTTTGGCTGTTTTGTACTGGAAAGGAAATAAAAAATTGGCGGATAGTTTTGTACTAGCAAGTTTTCTGCCAGCGGCATAAGTTAGGAATGGTGAAGCTCACGTTTCAACTTCCTAACCGGCAGCGGTCACCTGCAACCCACAAGCAACTTTGACTTTTGGGGGTAAAAAAAAATTAAAATGCGATGTAGTTATTTGAAACTTTTGCTCGGAAAATGATATTTTTATACTGTTAACAAACTGACCATGAATAAAAAACCAGCCGTTAACAAATTGTACATGGCAGGCGGGGGTTTTAGCGGTCTGACAAGTCAGACCTTGCGCCCACTTTCCTGCAGGTCTGACACTCCCGATTGCATCGGGACCGCCCGACCACATACAAGTGACCGTTGGCATTCATTATAAATAAAACAAGGTTAATAAAATAAAAACGAAAATAACATGCAATCCCAAAATGAAAATTTACACGATGAGCCTAAATTATTTTGGTATTCAAAATTATTAGAATTAGGTAAACTTCCTTTTTTTAGACAAATAGGATTATTAATAAGTCTTGTTTTTATTAGTGTAGCGCCTGAAATACCTGTAAGCTTAAGAAACTCATACACTGGTCCAGATGGATTAAGAGCAGGAATAATTGGTTACATTATAACTTTTGTATTCACATTTCTCGCAAATACCTTGGGAACTTTTCTGAATGGCACTTTGATTGGCAACAATGATAAAATAATTTACTTTTTACAAGATTGGTGGAATTTAGCATTATATATTTTGATTTGCCCTCTTTACGTTGGTTTAACTTGTTGGCTTGTAGTATTGGTAATTAAGAGTTGGAATGACATATATGACTACCAGAAAAATGATATTAATAAAAATTCTAACAGGGAGAAATTTAAAATGATTAAGGCAATTGCTCTTGCCTTGTTAATTTTATCAGTAGCATTTTTTCTCACCACGAATTATATTAATGACGTGTTGACCTTAAAAGAAAGTAATCAATTTTATTGGTTTCTTACTGATGTTGATGGTCAATACGAATTGAGGGGGATTGGAATTTTTTACTTCCTTCTAAATTTTTCGTTATTGATTGTAACATTGATTGCATTAACCTTTTTTATGTCTATATATAAGTTGTTAATGAAGGTTGGTAAATCGTTAGCAACAAGACAGGAAATTGGAAAACTAGAATTCCAAGATATTAAAGCTAAACTTTCAACATTTACAGAAGGCTACATTGTTACAAAGGGAATAATTGCTACCTATATAGTTAACATTTGGATTTGGATAGCTTCTCCAATCGGGAAAGGAACAACAATTAACTTAATTATAGCCTTGGCTCTTCTGACAATAATCGGATTCTTTCTAGTATCTTTTCCAAGATATTTTGTAGAACTTCAATGGTACAAATTAAAACTTAGGGCTACAGACAAAGATATTCTAAATAAGAGCTACGAAGACTTGAGAACATTTAGAGTCAAAATCATTGCACAAGTTTTAGATTGGATTTTTATTGGCGGATTTGCTTTTTACGCAGTACAAAAAATCTTTGAACTTGTTTATAAAAATTAGAATAATTAAAAATAACGAAATGCCAACACAGTACATATTGCAGGTCGGGGTTCGGTAGTACGCCAACTGCGGATTCTCGCATCGCAGTTCCGTGTCCTTCGGACAGGAACGCTCTCCGAAATCCGCCCCGACAACATGTACCAACCGTTGGGCGTAATTATGAAATCCGAACCCTAACCAATAATAAGAAATGAACAGAGGAGTCTTGATGAATGATATTGAACTAGCTTTTGCTCCAATAAGTACATATCATTTTTATAAGCTTATTAGAGATAAAGAGTTTCAAAATAACTTTCTTGACAGCCACTTATATATAATTGCTCAAAGAAAAGAATTGACATTTAACAACTTCAATTTTTCAGTAAAGAATCAACTTCAATTTGAAATATGGCAAGAAAATAATCCAAATAAGATAAGATGCAAGTTGCCATTTATTCAAGAAAATATCACGACAGATGAGACTACTTTATTTGAGCTGAGATTACACGACAGAAAGAATCAAATTGACAGAAAAAATAAGTTCCCTTTTAATGGGACACAAGGATTTTCAATCAAGGCATTTGATAAAGATAAAAATTCATCAGAATTGCTTGTTTGGTTCTCACCAGATAGATTGCTACACAGTTTATGGAAAGAATACATAAATGCGGATATTTCTAATGACTTTGAGGATATGTTTGAGTTTTACGTTCATTATGTTGGTAAATCTACTGAGCAAAATATATGCACAAGACTAACTAATCACTCTACATTTCAAGAGATACTAGCAAATGAGACTTCATTATCATACGCAAATATTCCTTCTAATGAGATTATGATTCTATTGTTTAGAATTAAAGATGTAAATACAATCGCATCATGGGGTGCTGAATCTGATTCTAAAGAAATATCTGACTACTTAATTAATTACAAAGCACCAAATGACAAGACTATTTTATTAGATGCGGAGAAAGCAATTGTAAAGAATTTACAACCTAAATATAATCGGATACTATTCAAAACCTTTCCAAATAAAAATGACCTAGTTAATAGTGATAAACACGACGTTATTATGTATTCATTTGGAGACCCTATAAAACTAATCTATGACAATGGAACAATAAAAGGAGGAAATTTGTATGATAAAAAAGATTACATTTCGGTGAAAAATAAATAACTACGCCCAACAAATTGTAAATTGCATTGCGGGTTTGGTGGTGTGTCGTACGCTGGATTTTCGCAACATCGTTCCGTCCTGCCGGACAGGAACGAGCTCCGAAATCCGCAACGACAACTTACAAGTGACCGTTACCAATAATTTGGTATGATAAAGGGACATCCTTTACAAAGTTAAAGGGACATAGTTTACACTTTTTGAAGTCGTAAATTGATCTAAAAAAAGATCATTATGCCTTGGAAAGAAACAACAACTATGGAACAAAAAATTGAATTTATCTGTGAATGGAACTCTCAAAAATATTCCATTTCAGAATTATGCCGGGTTTTTGAAATTTCAAGACCGACAGCGTACAAACTGATTAACAAGTATGAAAAATTTGGGTTAGAAGGTCTATTGGACGATTCTAAAGCGCCAATACACCATCCCAACCAAACAGACCCTAAAGTGGTGGATAAAGTTTTAAAATTGAAAGAAAGGCACAAGACCTGGGGAGCAAAAAAACTAAGGGTTTTGTTGTTTAACGACTTTACTGAAAATCAAATTCCTTCGGTGGTCACAGTACACAATATTCTGAAAAAAAACGGTCTGGTGCAACCTCAAAAAAGGTTAAGGAGGATAAAGCCTACCTACCCTATTTTTGATCCACAACAGTGTAATGAGGTATGGAGTGCCGACTATAAAGGAAAGTTTAAAATGGGCAATAAAATATATTGTCACCCATTGACCATTGCCGACTCAAGAAGTCGTTTCCTGTTCACGGCCAAAGCTCATTTACATGAAGACTTGAAATCCGTAAAGAAAGAGTTTACAAGGGTTTTCAGGATGTTTGGACTTCCCAAACAAGTCCATACTGACAATGGATCTCCATTTGCTGCTGCAACCTCAATACAGCGTTTCTCGAGGTTGTCATATTGGTTTATTGAACTGGGGATTTTTCCCGTATTCTCGGATCCATCGCATCCCGAACAGAACGGAAGACATGAACGAATGCACCGCGATCTAAAGGCATCTTGCGCTATGCCATCAGCATTTGATATGAAGACACAACAACGCACGTTAAATGCTTTTGTGAAGGAGTATAATAACGTCAGACCACATGAAGCTTTAGATATGATGACGCCGGCAGAGGTGCATATACGATCTAACAAACCATTCCCGGAGAGAATTAAAGAGTGGACCTATTCTCCTGGCATGAAAGTGATGTATGTAACCAAAAGTGGAGCCATAAGATGGAGGTCGTATTATTGGGTGTATTTATCCCGTGCTTTAACAGGAAAATACGTCGCTGCTATAGAAATCGGAAACGATGTTTGGAAGGTATTTTTCAGAAATGTACTTTTAGGATACTTTAATCAAAATGATTTAACTTATAAAGAATCATCAACAAGGTTAAGTCCGAAAATAGTGTAAAGGATGTGCCTTAACGAACATAAAAACAACAGTTAGAAACGACTTTGATAAACATGAAAATACCCAAGATTTTAATATTTAACTTTTTCACCAGACAATCTTTTAATGGTGGATTTAATACGTTACAAATTTTCGGACGAAGATTGAATTCAATGTCAATGGATTTTTCTTTTATGCTTGGACTGGTATTCCCTTTTGTCATAATTCTTTTCATGCCAATTTTTATAATAATTGCATCCTCAAATGACATAAATGTTTTATTCCCAATGTGGATTGGAATAATTCCTTTTTCCTGCATCACATTTTTAATTTTAAATAAAGACTTTTATAACGCAAAGAGTGTCGCGAAAAGACATTTTGGATACCAAATAGTTGATTTAAAAACAAACTGTCCGGCGAATGAATTACAATGTGTAATTAGAAATTCGACAATGATTATTTGGCCTGTAGAAGTAATAGCTTCAATGTTTAACTCGAAAAGAAGATTAGGAGATTTAATTGCAGGAACTAAATTGATTGACATAGATAAAGAAGACCCTGAATTAATTATGAATGAGATTTCCGAAAAAAGTATCGTGGAAAATAAATCGAACTTAATTTGGATTTCAATTTTTATTTCACTGTTATTTAGTGCTTTATCTATATTGCCGACATTACTGACAATAATATAAATGGCAGTTGCTAACACAGTACATATTGCAGGGCGGGGTTCGGTGGTACGCCAACTGCAGATTCTCGTTTCGCAGTTCCATGTCCTTCGGACAGGAACGCTCTTCGAAATCCGCCCCGACAACATGTACCAACCGTTGTGTTTCATGCTAAGAGAGACCGTGCAACAAATGCCAACACACATTTGGCACATTTGCAAGCTCCAAAACACAAGCCGATGCTTCAGCTTGCAAAAGAGCTAAATTTTCGCCAACACACGCAAAAAAAATTAATCAGAAAAAATAAAAAACTTCAAATGCAGACACAAGATTCACCTACAGAAAGAGCAGCATTAGGACGTATAGCTAGAATTGGAGAATTATATGATGCTCGTACAGATTCATTTATTGGGGCTAATATTATTTCTCAAAATCTCATCGAAAATGATATTAGTCAAATTGATAATCCATCTTCAAAAATTGAATTTGAAACAACAAATAATCTAACCAATAGATTTAAACAATTGGATGTTAATGCTGAATTACAGTTAAGTGTCCTTGCAAACTTAGTTCAATTAAATGGGTCTGGAAAGTATCTTAAATATGATAAAACTAGCTCGAAATCCTCTCAAATTACACTTTTGTACTCTATTTCAACAAAATCAGAAAACCTTAACTTATTCAATGACTCCTTAAAAGAAAGATTAAATTTTCAATTACTCAATACATTGCATGCTACACACATTGTGGTTGGTATAGATTGGGGAGCAAATTGTGCTGTGACAGCAGAGGCAAGAAGTGAAAATGAAGATGATAAATTAAAAGTTGAAGGAGCATTGAAAACCACAATTGATAAAATTGGTATGGCTATTAAAGGTGAAGGAGAGGTTGAGCATGACGATAACTATGAAAAACAATCTCAAAGTTTTACATATCACAGTAATTTAGATGTTGTCTCAACAGAAGAACCTTTGCCTACATCTTTGACTCAGGTGATTGACTATATAAAAAAGCTCCCCAAATTAATTAGCAACTCAAATAATGGAAAAGGAAAGCCAATCTCTTATAAGTTATTACCAATTGATTCACTAAGAAAATATTACAATTTGGAAAAACAGATTGATTCTATAGTTAAAAGTATAGATGAAAATACAATTCTGAAATTCGTTTATTTATTTGAGCATCTTGATAGATTAAAACAAAAAGTTGTCGATATATATGACATCGTACAAAGTAACTCTACCATTATCACTGATGTGGAGTATAATCAGGTATGTGAATTTAAGAATCAAATGATGATTGAAGAGACTGAGTTAAGGAAAAAGCTTGGAGGAACATTAATTGATGTTAGGTCTGGAAAAACAGAAATGATTTCATTAGAACAAATCATACAAGATTTTGAAACAAGCAAAAACTCAACAACTAATATTGAAAAACAAATTTTAGAACTTGATGAACTAACAAATAAAATTTCGTATGTAAATGACTTACAAAGTAAAGGTGTAATATACGTTCGAAAAAAAGACAGCATAGAACAATTAATCTCAGAGGACAATGAAAACTCATATGTGTTCTTTTCAAAATGGTCTTCGAAGAATGAAGAAAAATGGAAAAAGAATAACTTTATTTTCAAGAATACCTTAAAAACAAAAAATAAGGATAATAAGACTAAATTTTTATTGGTTGATAGTGATATAAAAACTGAGTACATATCAATCTCACCTGTTTTAAAGCATTATTTTAATGGTCAAGTATTCATAGAAGATGTTTTACAGAAAAGTATAGAATCTTCTGATTTGTCACTATGTAGTTCAACCAATATTGAAAATTGTCTTTACCCTCCTAATAATAGAGTTGCGATTAAAATTCCATGTCCAGGCTCTTTTAATGGAGGTAAATGTGAAAGTTCAAAACATTATTGGCACTGTGATACTTGTAAAAGTCAAGTAGAATACGGTTTTGATAATTATTTTTATTGTGAATGTGGTAAAAGCCTAGCGACAAATTATCATTTTAAATGTAATAGTAAATTTCACGGCAATGGATTCATTTTTTATCCAGAAAAAGTATTAAAAGAATACTTACAACAACATAGACCTTTAGATGAAATGAATATCCTTCTATTGGGAGAAACAGGTGTTGGAAAATCAACATGGATTAATTCATTTGCAAATTATATTCATTACGACACCTTAGATGATGCAAAAGATGGTGAATTTATAAGTATCATTCCTTCAAATTTTGTAATGACCGATGATGATTACAATGAAATACTTATTGAAACAGGGACAGATAAAAACGAACATTTTATTTCAGGACAATCTGCAACACAAGAACCTAGAACATATTCATTAAGAAGTGGTTCAAAAATAATTCGGCTGATAGATACTCCAGGGATTGGAGATACTAGAGGGTTGGAGATTGATAAAAAAAATATGTCAAATATACTTTCCTTTTTATCAAATTATGATGAAATACATGGAATTTGTATACTATTAAAGCCAAATAATGCACGAATTCATGCAATGTTCAGATTTTGTATTAAAGAACTTCTTACTCATCTTCATAAAGATGCTGCAAAAAACATTATTTTTTGTTTCACCAATGGTAGGAGTACTTTTTATAGGCCTGGAGACTCATTGACTCCCTTAAAAACATTATTAAAAGAGAATAATGATGTAGAGATTGCCCTTTCCAAACATACAATGTATACTATGGACAATGAGTCTTTTAGATTTTTAGCGGCCATTAAAAAATCGAATGTAACTTTCACTGAAAAGGATTTTGCAGACTTTTCACAAAGCTGGGAGCGTTCTACCGATGAAATTGCAAGAATGCTCAATCATATAGAAACTCTCATGCCGCATCGTACAAAAAATACTTTATCCTTAAATGATGCACGAAGATTGATTGTCAACCTAACAAAACCCATTGCAGATATATCTCAAAATATACAGACTAATATTCGAGTTCTTGAAGACAAGAAAGAGGAGATAGAAAATTCAGAGAAATCAATTGAAGAACTAGCTGAAAATCTTTATATCCCAGCTATAAAAATTAACAGACGAGATTTAGATTATCCCAGAACAGTCTGCACATCTGACAGTTGTGTTGATTTTATTTCAATTGAAGGGACAAATGAATCACAAAAGCATTATAAAACACATTGTCACGAGCATTGTCATTTGACAGGCATTTCAACAGATATTATTAATAATCCCGAACTTCGAGGCTGTGCGGCAATGAATTCCGAAGGCTATTGCACTGAATGTGGTTGCCATTGGACTAAACATATGCATATAGAGTATGAAACATATCAAGTTCTTGAAAAAGTAATAGATAAGGCTACAGAAGGTAAAATTAAAAGTAAAAAAGATGCCCAAAGAAAAATCTTAGCGCATATTAAAGAACTTCAGGAAAGGGTAGATAAATTAAAGAGAGAACAAGAGAAAATAACATTAGCTAGTGCAAAATTTGCGTGCTTTTTAAAGCAGAATGCAATCACTCCTTATAATGATGCTCTTGCTTCTTATTTAGAACATCTAATCTCCGAAGAAGAACAAAAAGTGAATATTGGTGGAAAAAATGAAACGCTCGAAGGATTAAAAAAAATGAAAAAAGAATATGATGAACAGGTTAAAGTTCTTGAATCCGCAATGGGAGATGGAAATAAAGAGAACAAAATCACATTAGATGATATAAAAAAACTTGAGAAGGAACTTTTAAGCATGGAGATTTCTGGTGATGATTTGAAGAATATAATTGAAGGTTCAGAAGTGGCAAAATCAAATAACAGGAATTACAAGGAATATCAAATTCCTCAACCAAAAAACAGAATAAAACTTAAAAATGCACCTCAAAAACTTTATAATGAAGGAGTAAAGCTCATTAAAAATGCGCAGAATAGTTTAGGGAAGTTCATTAATTAATTTAACGGAATATGAGATTTATGGTAATGTTTACCTGAAAGCCATGCACATTAAGCAAACGCACAAATCTGACGCACAACCAAATTTGCTTAAAGAGCATGCCTCCCCAACGCACGGGATGACAGCGTTAATAAAGCACGAAAACACAACATTTTGTATAAGTAATGGCAGTGAAAGTAATAAATATCAAGGTGTGTAACCCGCTCAAACTGCTTAGCAGTTTGACAGGAAACTACCACGCTATCTGCCACTACTCATACAATTTACCGTTAAGCGCCAATTTGACTCGTCCGGAATAAAGGCTACATAATTCATGTAATTATGTATAAAAATGATCAAGTTTACAGACGTTATTCGGAAAGTTTCAAACTCAAAATTTTATCCGAACTTAGTACCGGTAAGTATAACAAACGGCAGCTCGGACGTATTTATGGCATTCAAAACAGTACAATCAATGAATGGATCAAAAAATACAACAGAACTGACTTAATGAACACTCGTATAAACGTGGAAACTAAAGACGAAATCACCAGAATTAAAGCACTACAAAAAGAAGTTAAAAAGCTCAAAGAAGCCCTTGTTAAGAAAGATCTGGACCAGTTGGTACTGGATTCATATCTTGAAGTATCAGCTGAAAAACTAGGTTTCAAAAACGCCGAAGAATTAAAAAAAAATTTAGGCAAGAAACGCTAATGAAAGCAGTTGATACAGCAAAAAAAACAAAGCTGGCAAGTTGCGAGACGACTTGTCAATGCTTTGGACTACATCGGGATGCCTATTATAAATACAAGAAGAGGAGTGCTGCCCGACTAGAAGTAGAAAAGAAAGTCATAAAGCTTGTCAATTATGAGCGACTAACTCAACCGCGCGTTGGTACTCGAAAGTTGATGATGGCGCTACATATAACATTTAATCTAATGGGATTAAAGGTTGGACGTGATGAACTTTACAGGATCTTACGTAAATACGACATGTTGATTGTACGTAAGAAAACAAGTTGTAAAACAACCGATTCATATCATCATTTTCACAAGTACAATAATTTGATTAAAGACCTTAAAATAACAAGGCCAAATCAGGTATGGGTTAGCGATATTACCTACATCAGAACATACAACGGCTTTTGCTATTTAGCTCTCATTACTGACTTATACTCAAGAAAAATTGTTGGTTACGATATTAGCAACTCTCTTGAGCTGGCTGGGTGTTTGCGGGCTCTCAAAAAGGCCCTGGCAAACGCAAAGCCTGCCAATGGATTGATCCATCATTCTGACCGTGGAGCTCAATACTGCTCTAATCAATATGTCAGAATATTAAAAAACAAAGACTTCAAAATTAGCATGACCGAAGAAAATCATTGTTATGAGAATGCTATTGCTGAACGTGTTAATGGTATTTTAAAAGATGAGTTTTTCCTGGACCAAACATTTGCTAGTTTAAAAGAGGCTAAGCGTGCTACAAAAAATGCAATCAATATTTACAATAACAAAAGACTTCATTTATCTTTAGACTATAAAACGCCTCAAAACGTGTATAATGAGGCAGCTTAATTTAATTTTTAACCTGTAGCCATATTCTAGGACTAGACAATTTAAATCAATGCAGAAGGCAGTATTAATAATCGGATTAATCTTTTTGATTGCTTGTTCTGGTAACAACAAGAAAAATCAATCCTCACAGACAAATGGAACAAATAATTTCATTGACAGTGAAAATAATGACTTGCTTGGCATCGTAAATAAAATTGACACGTTAAAAATATTAGTTGAATTTTCAGAGTGTGGAGAATGGGGTGGACATAGAGAATCAATTTTTCTAAACAAAAATGAAAAGGATAAAATTCAAGCACATTTACAGATTGACACAATCTCCTGTGATATTTTATCTGAAATTCCTGACTTGATGGATGAAATCGATAAATATAGAGTTATACTTCTTGAAAAAGATAAAACTCTTGACAACAAGGATGAAAAACTAATAGCATCTTTTATAAATAGGCTGTTAGAACTTTATCTCAAAAATGGCTATTCAACAAGAGAGGAAGATTCATTATTTGTTTATCAAGGTTCAGGAACTAAACTTGAGATAACTAATACAAATTCAACATTTAATCTTTCCTTTTGGAATATTGCGAATTATGCAAACACCAGATATTCAGTCATAAGAGACAAGATATTTAATGAATAAAAAATAAAAATCAGTTGCTAACACAGTACATATTGCAGGGCGGGGTTCGGTGGTACGCCAACTGCGGATTCTCGCATCGCAGTTCCGTGTCCTTCGGACAGGAACGAGCTCCGAAATCCGCAACGACAACTTACAGGTGACCATTGGCAATAATAAATCCGTACAGAGACGTTAAATTATTATTAACAAGAGAAAAAATGAAAAATAAAACAATTGCAATTTTATTTGTATTCTTTGCCATAACTAGCATCGGACACGCACAAAACTTAAAACTTGGTGAAGGAGAATCTTTTATCAACGTTAATGGCGTTGACCATTGGGTTAAAGTTAAAGGAGTTAGCAATAATACAATTCCTTTGATAATTATACATGGTGGGCCAGGAGGTCATAACTATAGTTTCGAAAGGACAATTGGTCCACTATTAGAGAAGCATGTTACTATTATATATTATGAACAACGAGGTTGTGGAAGAAGCAAAGCATCTAAAGATACTACTGCATATACTCTTTCAATATTAATTGATGATTTAGAAGAATTACGGAAAGCCCTGAAAATAGAAAAAATGAATTTATTGGGTTTTTCGTTTGGAGCTGAACTGGCCGCTCGTTACACAGCAGTATATCCAAATCACGTTGAAAAGTTGATACTTTCATGTCCAGCAGAAATATCAACTTCTGTTATATTGGTTCAGATACAAGGACTTTATCAACTAGCAGACAGCAACCTCAGATTAAAAATTGATAATATTTTAAAAGAAAATATCCCAATACTTGACAAATGGCTTAAAATATGGGTGCATACATCTACAGCTTTCTTCGACGAATTTTCTTTTTATAACCCGGAAGCTGCAAAACTAAACAGAAGTCTTTGGATGAAGAGTAATTTACCGCACGAAGGTTCGCATCATCTTCAAAGGGTTATTTTTGAAAATGCCAAAGGAGATTTATTAGAAACTATTGAAGGGCTCAATACTGAAACTTTAATCATATCTGGGATTCATGATAAAAACGGAGGGTTGCAGTATGGTCTGTACATTAATAAAATCCTACCAAGGAGTGAATTGAAAATATACATGAAAAGTGCACACTTTCCAGACATTGATGAGACTGAAAGATATGCCAAAGATGTTATAACATTTATAACAAAGAATTAATTACTATTGCCAACAATGTGTATAATTCATAAGGGTTTCAGCGGTTTTCGAGCGGTATCACCCGCATCAAATTTTAGTGGTAACTTGATAGGTTTGAAGTCCGCAATCCCTTACGAAATCATACACTCAACGTTGGTGGCATTTCAAAGAACTACAGTATAACTTGTAAAATAAGATATGAATGATTTTTTAATAGCAATAGTAATTGGAATTGTAGCAGGATTGATAGATGTTACACCAATGATAATTATGAAACTTGAGAAGGCTGCAAATATTTCAGCTTTCGTACATTATTTTTTCATTGATACTTGGTGCAGGGATTGGCATCGCTGGAGCAAAATTTATTGGATAAATTTAAGATATGGATAAAAACGTAATTGGCGTGGATGGTGATATTATTCTCAGAGAATTAATGGACTCCGATTTGGAAAAACTGGCTATTTATGCAAACAATGAAAAAGTGAGCATAAATTTAAGAGATGGATTCCCAAAACCATATACAATTGAAAATGCAAGGAGCTTTAAAAAAATGGTTGATTCTCAAAGTCCAAAGACATTTTTTGCAATTGAATATCAGAATGATTACGTAGGAAATATAAGTTTATCTCTTGGCACAGATGTATATAGGAAGAGTGCAGAGATTGGATATTTTATAGGTGAACCATTTTGGAATAAAGGAATTGCGACAAAAGCCGTGAATTTAATAACGGGAAGGGGATTTAGTCAACTTGATATTGTTCGAATATATACAGGGGTTTTTGAATATAATCTAGCTTCACAGCGAGTTCTTGAAAAATGCGGATTTGTAAAAGAAGCAGTGTTTAAAAAATCTATTTGCAAAGACAACAAGATTTTTGATGAAATCAGATTTGCAAAAATAAAGGAATGACCAAAAACGCATGGTAACAATGTATAAAAATAATAGCCGAGGCAATAGTAAATTCAAGGGCTTTAGCCCGCTTTAAATTATCACGGTTGATAAGTTTGAAGCCCGCAATCGCCCACATTTGCATATACTTGTCCGTTATGGGCAAAAAAAACTGAATTAATCAGCCTTCTTCTTTTTAAATTCTGAAATGATTCTAATTACTATTGATGATGAAAAACAAATTATACAAAGGATAACAAAAGTATTACCAATTTTCGAAGAAATTGTTGAAGAAGTCTTTAACGGAAGATTTGATAATAGAACTTTGTTATTACTTGAAAAGGTGCTTCTTTCTGCAATTACTGAACCGTGATTATCAGTTATCATATTTATCCCATTCCCATTTGCACGAATCAATAAACGACCATTTTGTAATGTTTCAAATTGTGCCATCTTGGAATGCATTTGTGCAAATCCTTGCCAATCGTAGGCAGGAACAAGCATAATATCGACACCTTTTCTATTTGCCTGAATTGACATAGAAGGAAAATCATAATCATAACAAATTACGTTACTAAGTCTACCATATTCAGTATCTACAGTTGGTATGATAGCATCACCGGTATTAATAAAAGGAATTTCAGCAGGTGTAGGATGAGATTTTTTATATTCCCATTTTAAAGTGCCTTCTTTGTCTATTAAAACACTTTTATTATTTATTGGCTTGAGCGCTGTGGTGCAGTTTCCCTCTAAAAATGCGATAAGTATATAAGCATTAAACTCTTTTGATATGTTTTTAACTTCTGCAATAATTCTATTAACGTGATTTTGATTCAGAAATAGTGCAGCTTCGCTCCAGACTATAATTTTTGCACCTGATTCGGCTGCTTTTCTTGTATTACTAATTTGAATATCGATTTCTTTATCAGAAGAGAAAAATGAAGAAGGTATCTTCATATCTGGTTTTTCGGAAATCTTTAATAAAACTTCTTTCTCTGATTTTGCCAACTCATGTAAGTCAAAAGTTCCGCTTATTGTAGCAACTTTTACATTTTTCACACCTTCAGGTTGAATCGAAATTCTTGTAAAACCATAGCCTAAAATAATCATGAAAAAGACACCAAAAATAATTAAGCCATTTTTAATAAAAATTGTTTTAAAATCGTTCTCAGAAATCCAAAAAGTAATTGATGCAAACCAATTTATTATAAATGTAATTCCATATATCCCGGTAATAGTACTTAATTGTGCAAAGGGAGTAAAAGCAAATTGTGATTGAGCCAATAATCCGGAAGTTCCAAGTAATGAACTTACTAGTGCTTCAATAACTACATAAACAGAAGGAAATACAAGGGTAGATAGAAAGTTTTTATTTTTAAAATGTAAAACACGGTCAATAAAGTATATAGTAAAATTTATAATAGCGTATATTATGCCATTAATTACACCTAATAGTGGTTCATTAAATAAATTGTGTGTTTTTTGTGTAACACAACCTGTTATAATCATAGGAAGGAATAAAAACAGCATATGCAAGGCTTTTGCCCTACGTGAAAATTGCAACAAAAAAATTGGTGCTATCCATGCAAATATTCCAAATTGCCTTTCCTGTCCAACAAACATCAACGAAATGCAACCCGCAAATAAAGCAATATAAATGAATGATTTGCTGTTAATAAATGGATTTAATTTTTCCAAAATATTTTGCTTTTTCAATTTTTATTACAAAAATATTATGGATTGTTTCGATACGAAATAGTGAATTATAACTATATAAAGCCATAGGGTTTTAATTATATTAAACCTAAACTTTTGCAAAATAAAACAGCCTGTGTGGTATTGTCACTTTGGGTTTTACTCAGTATATTTTGACGATGGTTATTAACCGTATTTATGCTAATCTTTAATTTGTCAGCTATGTTATAACTATCACCCCCCCTTGCCAGTAGTACAACTATTTCAATTTCCCGAGGGGTAAGCACAGCATTAAAAGAACTGTTTTCATTATCATTAAATAAGTGAAAACTCTTTGTTTCTATATTGATTAAATACCTGGAGGGTTTTTCATTTTTTTTGATTTCCGGCAAAGGATAAGAAATAACAAGGTTTAGCCATAAATTCCCGTGTTTATCTTGTTCGAAAACAACACTCTGATGCATAAAACGCAAGTAATAACCATCCTCTGTTTTTGTTCTGAAATCGTATACCAGCTTGTAATTAAACTTTTCTTGAGGTGAAAGTGTCATAAAAAAGTTATGAAACATATAGTCAGTCTCTAAAACAAAATCCCTATCATCGTGGTGTATTCTTGAGTAATGAGCTTCTAGGTCAATCTCAGGATTATTTTGATTCACCCCAAAGATTTTTTTTTGTTCTTCACTCTGAAGCAGGTAATTTGCTTTATTAAAATCATAAATTGCATAAATTGCACCTTCGATTTTGGCTAATCGTGAAATTTGTTCAACCCTAGGCATTACTTCTTTATAGTCCTCTTCACTTACATTACATTTTAACAATTCCGGATTACTAAAAAGTTTAATGTATTTATTCTTAGTTAGGCTATCCATAAAAATGATGATAATTCACTATTTCCAGGTACTTGGATGTATGATACTTTTGAAACCAAAAGTAATGAAAATTAGTAATTTAAAGAAATTCAACATGAATCAATTAACAAACCAATTTAAGGATAAGGTTGCAGTTGTAACAGGAGGAGGTTCTGGTTTAGGTAAAGCAATATGTTGTGAACTCGCGAAAAATGGAGCCCAGGTTATTTGTTCTGATATTAACCTGGAATTAGCAGAAAATACCTTAAAACAAATTGAATTAGCAAATTATCCTGGAGACACCTTTGCCCACTTCCTTGATGTGAGTGACGCTAAAAATATAACTAATTTCTTCTTAGCTATAAGTCAGAAATTTGGAAAAGTCGACTTTTTATTTAATAATGCCGGAATTGCTATTGGAGGAGAAATCAGAGACTTAGAACAACAGCATTGGAGAAAAGTATTTGAGGTAAATTTATTTGGATTCATTAACTGTGCGAACGAAGCCTATAAAATGATGATAAAAGAAAAAAAAGGGTATATTATAAATATTACTTCCATTGCGGCATTAACTAAATATACCGCTTTAAGTACGCCGTATGCTGTTTCAAAAACCGGAGCATTGGCATATTCCCGGGCATTGCAACTCGAAGCTTCCAGACTTGGCGTGAAAGTTTTGAGTGTATGTCCAGGTGCTATTAAAACAGAAATGGGTGAAAATATGGAGCATATAAACGCCAACGATAAAGCGCATCAACAATCAAAAGACTTTATCGCCAAAGGAATTAGTCCTAAACTTGCGGCAAGTATTATATTGAAATCTATTGTAAAAGATAAAAAGGAAATAATATTCCCTAAGGCATTTAAACTGTATTATAATCTAACCAGCGTACTCAAATTTATTGATAAACAGATGGCAATAAAAATGACTACTGAATTCAGGGCAATGATTAGGTTGAACAATTAAAAAAAAGCAACTTGCATAACTTGAATTAGAATATAATACTTCATACTTATGAAATACATTTATAACGGATTAATACTGGTTTTATCAACAACAAACTCATTTACACAAAATATGGAAAAAGTATATAAAAAAGCTGTAGCTGCTGAAATCGAAAAAATAAATAGTATTGACAACAGCATACTTAACGAACAAGATATGGCGCATTTGCCTGTGATAGTTCAGAAATACCTAAGATTTGTTGGTGCTGTGAATTGCCAGAGAATTATTTAGGACTGCATTAAAAGATTGTTTAGCAAAGAATGCTATGCTTAAAATGTTTTATGTTCATGCATCACCTTTTTCAATCCCTGTTTATGAATGATTTGGGTTTAAAGCTACTGGAGAAATGAAAGAGAAACATGGGATTAAGTATTTACCAATGGAGATGGATTTAATGGAATAAATTAAGCATCGACACACAACACATGCCGCATGCTGGACAACCAAATGCAACTAAATTAGGATAAAGGAAAAGTGAAAAATAAAAGGAAGCAAGAGATACATAAAGATAAGAATGGACGAGAATTCATAAAAAGGACCTATTTTGTAGGTGGAAAAATGAAACATGATAGAATATATGTAATTGATGGCATACCAGAAAATGAGTTTTACGAAAAAAATGCAACTGACCTGGATTTCTTCATAAATGGAGACTACGAGCTAATAAGTAGTGAAAAAGATTCTAATAATCATTGCCATGAGCAAAATAACAAAATACTTGATTTGATTGATAATGAGTATCTAAATGATTTACCTTTTTTTAATTCCAATAATAAAAATAATACTGACCAAAATTAATAACATTAATAGATTGATATAATTGAATGATACGATTAATAAAACCATTAGACAGCAAAACAGACTTTGATAATTTAACAGGTTTATTATCAAGATGCTTGGATAATGATGAGTCTTTTAAATTTCTTAGTTATTCTTTGATAAAGTTTGACAAGAAAACGATAGAGAACCTGACCAAGACCCACAAAGAGAATGGGATTGATTATATTATTTACGGAACAAATAATTTATTTTCAGGAGTATTAGCATATAAGAAAAGTAAATTCCAAGGATTTGAATTGTTTCTTTTGGCTGTTGACAAAGGCAGCCAAAAAAAAGGAATTGGACAAGGCTTAATAAATGAATGTATAAAGATTGCAACAAATGACAATTTCAAATCAGTTGAATCATTTGTTTTCGCCGACAACAAAAAAATGTTAAGACTCTTAATCAAAAACGACTTTAGACCGATTGACATACAATTCCATGCAAGAGCGGATGGAATGGATTTAATTAAACTGAGAAAATATTTAGAGTAGAAAGCACGACGGCACAACAATGTATAAAAATAATAGCCGTAATGGTAGTAAGTTCAAGGGTTGTAGCCCGCTTCAAAATTATAGCGGTTTGATAAGTTTAAAGCCTGCAAACGGCTACTATTCTTATACAAACCGTTGGCAAAAATTTACCAATGAGAATAATATTCATACTATTATTGGGGATAGTGATATCATCTCCTTTATTTTCACAAGATTCTGTTAAAATAAAAACCAATTTACTTGGGGTACAAACAGGATATGGAAACTACCGATATTCCGATCCTCTTGAAAGTGCCAATGTTTATGAAGGATCATATTTGCCTTTGAACTTTCAGTGGAAAACATTCAGTCCAAAACATTTCGATGAAATTAGTTTCTCCTATTCCAATATCAGTTTACAACGTACGAATGCAAAGGATGTAAACTTAACCGATTTTAAAGCACGCTGTTTTAATGTAAGTTACGCATATCACCGTACCGTATTTAACTCGAAAAAATATCAACTTTATGCAGGGGCTAAAATAAATGGACATTTCGTTTTAAAAGATTTGAAATATACGTTTATTCTTCCAGAAAGTTCAATACAATATTATAAAAACAACGATATGTTTGTCTCCATAGATGTATCCATGGCTTCAAAAATTAATCTTGGAGAGAATCTACTATTGGTTGATTTAAATGGTTCGCTCTTGAGCTTTGTTACAAACAGAAGATATGTATTGGACAGTAAATCTGAAAACTCCCTCCTCTTTTTTCCTCATTTCAAATCCTTTGGTTTTAAAACAAATTATTTCCATAAAATCACGTCTGACTTATATTTGAATCTTGGATATCAATTTATGTATTATTCTTACCCAAGAAGCAAGCAGGTTTTAATTACAAAAGGCGGCCAGAGCCAATTACTAGTTGGGATAAACTTAAAATTCTAATCAAATGAGACTTCGCACACTCAATTTCCTATTGCTATTTTTTATTGTCACAAGCTGTGAGAAATTATTTATTAAAGCAGAAAAAACAACGCCTCAAGAGATATTCAATACTGTTTGGAACGATTACGATTTGCACTATGCTTGTTTCGATGCGAAAAACATTGATTGGGATTCGGTTTATACAGTTTACAATGCCAGGATTAATAACGATTTGAGCGATAGTCAATTATTTGAACTTCTTTCAGAAATGTTAGGAAATTTGAAAGATGCTCACGTTAGGTTAGAAACGGATGAAAAATTTTATGCATATCAAAAACCCGGATATATACGATACTATAACTCTAACATTATTAACACCTATTTAAGTAGTGTAAATAAGCATAGCATGTTCACTTATGGACTACTTGAAGATAATATTGGGTATTTTCATTGCTCAACCTTTTTTAACGGAGTAGAAGGCTATAACTTTATCAATAATATTCTTGAAGAATTTATAAATTGTAAAGGAATTATTATTGATGTAAGAGCAAATAGTGGTGGCAGTGATGAAAAGGCCGGATATATTGCAAGTAGGTTTTATGATAAGCCAAGGACTTATAGTTATTTTCAAACTCGAAATGGTCCCAATCATTCCGATTTTTCGGATAAAATGTATAGTACACTGAATCCAGCTAGCAATTCCAGTCCCTATATACCTATGGTTTTATTAACAGACCAATCGGTTGGAAGTGCGGGTGAAGATTTCACATTAATGCTTAGAATTTTACCGCAGGTTACCGTTGTGGGAGATTATACTGGCGCAAATCCGGGAGGTGCACCAAGACCCAAAGAATTGCAAAACGGATGGATTGAGTATATCCCCAATGGATTACAGTATACAATGGATGGAGAATTGTTCATTGATATTGGCATGAAACCAGATGTTTTAGTTATCGAGCAAAAATTGGGAAGAGATATGATGATTGAAAAAGGGATAGAGATTTTAAAATAAAACTTTTGCTAATAATAAGAGAGCAATCACACGTATGCCCCGGGGGGGCTACAGTGAGTCCCAGTGTTCACCAAACCTAAAAGGGGGTAAAGCTGTGTAACTTCAATCATTTTGTTTTCCACCATTGTTTGATCTTCGATATGTAAAACACCATATGCATTATTTCGCTTGTTTTTTATGCCATTTTCAGGTCAGTGTCCATTTCTTAGTGCTGTAGGTAGTAAGAAATATTTCATACACTCCTCTTTCGCAATACCTGCTCCCCGACCAGAAACGAAAGATGGGAATCGCAAAAGAATAAAAAACAAATCGCTAAATTTGACATAAAACCTGACGAAATTGGATTAGGTAACTTGCTAAGCCCCTATTACAATTTCTACGTTAGTCAGAATTTGCAAATTAGAACCTAAAAAACAATAACGAACATGGATATAACAGAAATTATCAATCAAATCCCAAAGTGGAAGGATAATGCAAATATTAGGTATGAACCTCTGACTGGTGGTTACTCAAATATCGTTTATAAGGTATTTGTTGATGGTGAAAATTATGCGCTTAGGATTAATGGTAAACAAAATAAGTTTTTAGAATTAAATTATGAAGATGAAATTGAAATAATAAATCTTGCTTCAAAAGATAATTTAACTCCAAAGGTACTGGAATGTGAAAATAAAACTGATTTTCTGATAACTGAATTTACAGATGGAAAAGTATTATCGGAAGATCAGGTTGCTAATCCGGATATTTTGAAAAAAGTGGTTGATCTTGTTAAAAGGATTCATAAAATTCCATATCAAGGCAACAGGCATAGCACTCAATTTTCTTTAACGCGTAATTATCTTCGGGGAGCTAAGAAACTTGGTGTACTGTATCCGACGGAATTGAATGAATTTATAAAAAGGATGGACGTTATTGAAAAAAATCAACAAAAGGATCCGAACTATCTAAAGTACTATTGTCATAATGATGTATTTGCCCACAATATATTGCTTTGTCCTGATGGAAATTTAAAGATACTAGACTGGGAACTTTCCGGTTTGGGGGATATTGGGTTCGATTTAGCGACCATATCATTTTCGTGTGGATTCGATCAGGCGACTGATGAATCTTTGTTGAATTTCTACTTCGGTAATTCAGGTGAACAAAAGATGAAAACATTACACGACATAAAATGGGTTTGTATGATTCGTGAAATAGGCTGGGCCCTTCTGCATACAGCTTTGAATAAGAATAAACCAGAACCAGGTACTGACTATTCAGAATTTGCTAATTCAATCCTTAATAGACTTAAGCAAGGACTTGTAACACTAATTTAGTGAATAAATAAAGTCTTATTATTGTAAAATCTGAATACAGGACAAATATAAAACTTTGGCTAACAATATATAAAAATAACAACCGGTTCTGCAGTAGCCACAGATTTTAAGCTCGCTTCAATTTTCTTGTGTTTTGACAGGAAAGTGCCTCGCAAACGGATCCTTATATTCACCATTAGCAAACATTCAAATTCTTCGATTGATGTGTAACCTTTTAACAAAAGGAATGGTCTAACAGGTATATTAAGGTTATTAATAATGATGCATTTGTATTATAAATACAAATGATTATAAAGATTAATAAGAAATGAAACGACTATTTAATTTACTGCTTTTAATAGTATCATATCAGTTTCTCCTTGGACAACAAAGTTTTAAGAAAATTGAAATAGTAGAATCTGACAATCCTATCTGCTGTATGCAGGTGAAAAAATTATGAGATCAATAACCCAATCTCTGGGAAATCCATTTTTATTAGAAATCAAATGCCAATTTTTTGTTAACACCTTGAAAATCCGGTTTTATAAAGTCTTTTTCCGGTTTCACTGCATCTCTTTTTATTGTCATTTCGCATTATTCTTTTTTTGTGGTAAACATTGAAAGAATCAAGAAATGAAGCGATACGTTTTTTACCTTTTTGCCTTCCTCTTATCAACAACTTCTTATAGTCAGGAAATTACTCAAACAATTAAAGGAAAAATACTGGATAGTGAATCATTACAACCACTACCCGGAGCGACTATTGTCATTCCGGGAACAATTCCGTTGAAAGGTTGTTCCAGCAATACTGAAGGAATGTTCTATTTAGAAAATGTACCTGTTGGTCGACAGACAATTCGGGTAAATTTTATTGGATACGACCCCGCGACTATCCCCGACATAATGGTTGGCTCTGCAAAAGAAGTATATCTTGAAATAAAATTAACTGAATCAACTACAAACTTGGATGAAGTAAAGGTTGTTGCTTCTAAAAAGAATAAGGCGTTGAATGAGATGGCGACACTGAGTTCAGAATCTTTTTCGGTAGAAGAAACCAAAAGATATGCTGCCAGTATTAGCGATCCGGGAAGAATGGCACAATCATATGCAGGGGTTACCAGTGGCGATGATGCTACCAACCAAATTATTATCCGAGGAAATTCACCAAACGGGTTGCTTTGGCGGATGGAAGGCGTGGAGATTCCTGCCCCCAGCCATTTTGCCGAAGAAGGATATGCCGCAGGATTTGTAAGCATTTTAAATGCCAATATGTTAAGTACTTCCGATTTTTATACCGGGGCGTTCCCTGCCGAATTTAATAATGCTTATTCCGGGGTATTTGATATTAGGCTAAGAAATGGTAATCCTGACAAAAACGAAAATGCTTTTCAATTTGGGGCATTAGGCACTGATTTAACAACTGAAGGACCGTTTAGTAAAAACAGTAAATCATCCTATCTTATTAATTACAGATATTCAACACTTAGTATTTTAAAAAAAATTGGTATCGATGTAATGGGAGATGAAACCCCCCATTACCAGGATTTGTCTTTCAAACTTAATTTCCCGACTAAGAAAGCAGGCACTTTTTCAATCTGGGGTTTAGGGGGAAACAGTAACACAGAAAGTGCAAATGCCATTGCCGATTCTACGCAATGGAATAACTGGGACAGCAATAAAAAAGACTACTTTAAAACGGGTATGGGGGCCGGCGGAGTTACACACTTTTCTCATATTGGGGAAAAATCGTATATAAAATCGATTCTTTCAGTTTCGGGAAATTATAGTCAGGACAATGTTTTTGAGCTTAACAATGATTATATCCTGCAGAAAATTTATGACGACAGGTTTGAAAATTATGCGCTTAGGTTTTCTTCTTTTGTAAATAAAAAGTTTAACTCAAAGCTAACCTCCAGATTTGGTGTCGACTACAGTTATATTGGTTTCAATATGATGGCAAATGAAAGAAAATCGGGAAAACTGGAATCCAATATCAACGAAAAAGGAAACTCATGGTACTATTATATTTTTAATCAGAACAAATACCGCTTTAGTAAATCCATTACGGCAAACTTTGGATTGGGCTATTCTTATATGAATCTGGGAGAATCTCATTCTCTTGAGCCAAAATTTGCTATCGAATGGTCATTTACTCCCAAACAGAGCATTGGATTTGCCAGCGGAATATACAGCCGCCACGAGGAATTAAACGCTTATTTTATGAGTATTCCTGTAAACGAAACAGATTATGTTTATCCAAATAAGAACTTAAAACTGAAAAAAACAGCACATTTTGTTTTAAGTTACAATAATGCTATAGCCAACCACCTTGTATTTAAATCTGAGGTATATTATCAACATTTGTACAATGTGCCAATAGCCATTAATCCTAACAGTACGTTTTCAACTATCAGTCAAAGATGGGATGGTTGGAACTCTGATTCGCTTAAGAGTAGTGGCATCGGACGAAATTATGGTATTGAGCTAACGCTTGAAAAAAGTTTTAGCAACTCGTATTATTTTATGATTACCGCTTCATTGTTTGATTCTAAATTCAGGGCAGCCGACATGAAATGGTATAATACGCAATACAATTCAAATTATGCTTTTAATATACTTGGAGGAAAGGAATTTTACATGGGAAGCAAGAATAATAAAATTCTTGGACTAAATGCAAAAGCAGTGTATGCTGGAGGCCAGCGTTACACCCCAATAGATAAAGAAGCTACAAAAGAACAGGAACGCACTATCGTTGTACAGAAACAGCGGTTTACAAAGCAGTTGCCGCATTATTTCAGAATTGATGTAAGTACAAGCTATAGAATAAACAGAAAAAATACAGCGCATATTTTCTCATTAGATATTCAGAATGCCACAAATCGTAAAAATATTCAAAGTAATTATTACGACTTTTACAATGATGAAATCAGATATATTTATAATTTGGGAATCGTTCCGGTTTTCAATTATAAAATTGAGTTTTAATGGAAACAATTCGTAAACAAAATACTATTTTGCTTAAAGTCCTGTTTTATTTGGTCGCAGGTAGTTTTTTGTACATTACAATCAATTTCATATTCCAGATTTATTACGACTATCCCAAAGAATACAGCCTGTCGCAACATATCGGAACTATTGTTTTAACAGCAATTTTAACAGAAGGCTTAATTTTTATCAATTCATATCTTAAAAATCGGGAGAATTTTTCACAAAGCAATTTGCAACGTATCCTTGTTCTGGTTAGTGTCGATATAATATTTGTAATTACCCTTGTTAGTGCATCCGGTATTTTTCTGATGCTGACATTTGCGTCCGATGATAGAGTGATAATTACATTTTTTGATTTGCTAACGACTAATCTTGTTGCAATTTGCTATTCATTTATTATTGTGCTGGCGGTTTCTCTTTACGAAACAAACAGAAACCTGAGAATCTCGCTTATAAAAATGGAGCGATTTAAAAAAGAGAATGCAGAAGCGAAATTTCACTCCCTTAAAAAGCAACTCAGTCCGCATTTTTTATTCAATACGTTAAATACCCTTTATAATATAATTGACAAGGACAAAGAATTGGCAAAAGATTATCTCTTGAAAATAGCAGACATTTATCGTTATGTTCTAGAGAATGAGAACAACGAATTAATTGAACTAAAAAAGGAACTGGATTTTGCACACGATTATGCATTTCTGATAGGTAAAAGATTTGGCGATGCTTTTGAATTTAATGTGAACGTTCCTGAAAAGTTGATGAATAAACATATTCCACCGCTTACAATGCAAATATTGACCGAAAATGTCTTAAAACACAATAAGTTGGATTTGGCCAACAAGCT
The DNA here is from genome assembly GCF_963677155.1 of uncultured Draconibacterium sp. Classification (NCBI taxonomy): domain Bacteria; kingdom Pseudomonadati; phylum Bacteroidota; class Bacteroidia; order Marinilabiliales; family Prolixibacteraceae; genus Draconibacterium; species uncultured Draconibacterium sp. The sequence goes on from NZ_OY781884.1 coordinate 5,159,059, forward strand.
CATACTTTCGGTTTATGTTGCAAACAACAACGAACTGGTTATTAAAAATAACATAACAGCTAAAAACGTTCAGAAAAACACAACCGGGTTAGGGTTACAGAATTTGAATAACCGCTATAGATACCTGGTTAACAACGAAATTACAATAACGAATACCGAAACTGAGTTTGTCGTAAAAATTCCATTAATTGATGTAGAGAACTATGAAAGTATTAATCATAGAAGATGAAAAAGCAGCCGTTGAAAATCTGGAATCGATGCTTAAAGTGTACGATTCCCAGATTGAAATTTCGGGATGGGTTACCAGCATAAAAGATGCAATCATCTGGTTTGAAAAAAACAGCATGCCCGATTTGCTATTTCTTGATATTTATTTATCAGATGGATTATCATTCGAACTGTTTAAGCAAATTGACCTTAAAATCCCGATTATTTTTACAACTGCTTATCATCAATACGCCATTCAGGCATTTGAAGCCAACAGTGTAGATTATTTGCTAAAACCTTTTAAGCAGGAACGACTTAATCAAAGTCTTGATAAATTTAAAGCGTTTCATGCAACAATTAACGATCGTTTATTACAGAAACTTAAACAGGTAATAGAAAATAACACATTTGAAACAACAAATTACAAAGAGCGTTTTCTTGTTAAATCCCGTAATAAGTTATTTGCAATCGATACCAATGAAATAGCTTACTTCCACCGCGATGAACTGGTATTTTTAACCACCTTTGATAAAAACAAATTTATTGTTGAATATTCGCTGGATGAACTGGAAAGAATATTGCAGCCACGACAGTTTTTCAGGGCCAACAGGAAGCTAATTGTAAATATAAAGGCCATCCGGTCAACAGATGTATATTCGAAAAGCAAGTTGCGGGTTAAACTGAATCCTGAATTTTATGAAGATATAATTGTAAGCCAGGAAAAATCGTCGCAATTTAAAAGATGGTTAGACTTTGACTAATAGCAATCATAAAAATTTAGATCTCATCTTTTATTAGGAAGACCAGCATACAATAATAAGTAAAAATAATAGCTGTGATAGTGTTAATTCTGCGGCTTTAGTCTGCTTAAATTTTATACGTTTTGATAATTCATTTTTTCCGAAATTGGATACTATGCCGATGAAGCCAGCATGCTCTATGTCATGTGTAGCCAGTATGTGCTTTTATCAATTCATATATTCTTTTTTTCTCTTATGTTCTTATGATGATAGAATATCCAATAAAATAACAAGTCCCATTTCTGAATTGTCCATTAGGATTTACGCCATTATAATATCGAATATAATGGCCAATTGACTTAACTGTATTTATTTTAGCAGGTGTATAGGAATATCCCATATATGCGTTCAAAGACAAAACCCGTTCTTCTTTCTCTGTATTTTTATAATTATATTTGATACGATTACGTAACTCCAATGAAGCTAATGGTTTCCAATGATTATTGGTAAGGAAGCCATTTGTTTTTTTATAGTTTACATTAAAATATGTTTCTCCATTACGTTTACTTGGATATAAAGTATTACCACCAATCTCATTTTCGGATAATGTATAATAGCCTTTCTTCGGATTTATTAATCCCATAAACCCAATTTTTAAAGAAATGGAATTTTCATTTAATACTTCCGGGTCGTTTAAAATTAAACTAAGCTCATAGTATTCATATGAAACATTAACCCTATAAAAACTTGTATCATCTTGAAATCCAGAAATAATGAATTCATCACCAAGATGGGTACTTTCATGTGCAAATGGTTTTAACTCAAATGAAATGTTTTTGATATACGGATTCTCAACTTTTAAATGTCCTGAAAACGATAATCCGAATCGATAATCTGTATTTATTATTGGAGATGTTGTTTTTTCCAGAGGATACCAAACCATATGACTACTTACTGGAATTGATAATGCCCATAAGAATTTATTTCTAGTTGAATAGAATATTGGTAAATCTAATCCCAAGTGAATTTCATTAACCGACAATTTCTTAACATCATTTCCTGAAATTTTTGTACTCTCCACAAATCCAAATGATAGATTGTTTAATGTGCTGTTAATCTCAGAAATAAAAGGTTTGTTAAACTCTCTGGTTGTAAATAAAAACAAACCTTTATCATTCTGACAAAAAACATTATTAGATGATAATACTATAAAAATGGATATTGTTAATTTAAAATATTTCATAAGCATTATCTGGTTAACCTATGCTATTTCTTAGAGTTAAAAATATTATGAAATTAGAGATAAATTAGAAGTCCTCAGATCAGCACTACTGACAACGGGGAATTGTGTATGTGTAGTGGCAAATTGTGGACTTCTTCCCTATCGAACTGATATGCACTAGCATTTTGCGCTACTACATTACTTATACAAGAGTTGGCTGCTGTGCTTAATTTAATTCAAATCGAGCTAATATCAAGTATTCTAATTTAATTGTTTCAAATTCTATATCTGGAGCCTTGTCCTTGCTTAAATTACTTACTCCACGAATCACAATATTTGAGTTAACTCCAGCGGCATGACCTGTCATTGCTTTAAAAACATGGTTGTTAAGTTCTTGAATAAAAATTGCTTTTCCACATGATTGGTTTATCGCATTTGTCAATGATTCTGCTTTACTTTTTGCTGCTTTAATTGCTTCAACTTTTACTTGTTGTCTATAATTCTGAATCTCTGAATGATCAACACGTTCAACTGTTATGTTAGAAATATCAATTAATTCAAGTTCTTTAAAAACAGAACCAGCTGTTTTTGCATCAGGCACTTTTAGCTGGAATATTTTTACTGAATTAATCTCAGAGGCTTTTATCCAATAATTTTTTAAATTACTTGCTATATCTTTTACAGCAAGGTCTTTTGAAATATCAATCCCAATTTCGACAAGTTTATTAATCATTGATTTTTCTTTTTCATCTAAATGCTCTTTTCCCTTAAAATCTTTTTCGTTCAATATAATTTTCAAATAAATCTCATTGGGAATTATTTCCATTTCCGCCTTACCTGTTACTTCAATGAAATTTTGGTCAATAAAGTTCTTTGTCTGTGAAAAACAATTTATTGAAAAAACAGTCAAGGTTATTAAAATTAATTTTCTCATAATCAGTTTGTATATTATTATTTTAAGTTCGTTTGTGTCTCGCATTGCTGCCAATGGTCGGTACATGTTGTTGAGCGGATTTCGGAAATTGTTCCTGTCCGAAGGATACGGAACAATGAAACGAGAATCCGCAGTTGGCGTACGACCAAACCTGTCCAGCGATACGTACATTGTTATCGTGTCGTTTTCTTTGTTCAATTATTATTAGTCTAAAAATCTGAAATTGCATTCAAATATCAAGTGAAGAATTATTTGATGTAATATTTAATACCACCGTAAAAACTGTAAGTAATATGTCTTAATTCTCCTCCATCTATTGTCCTTGGATGTTTATTGTGGTGTGTAATACTTCGGTCATACCTCACTCCGAAATTTAGAGCGATGTTGGTTAATAGATTTAATTCCAAGCCAGCATCAACAATTCCGCTGACATCAATCCTTTTTGTGTTATGAGCTAAAGACACATCCGAATTAAGCTCTTCTGCATCAATAAGGACCGAAGGAGAAAAGCCTGCTGATCCATAAATTTTCATTTTTTGCCCATATTTGTAACGCAAAAGAATTGGGAATGAGATATAATTAAAAGATGATTTATTGTCAACTCTAAACATTGATTCAGGTGGAGGTGGAGCAACGGATGATAAAGATGAGAAATAATGTTCTGAAAATCCTTTTTCCTCATAGTTTACTTCTAATACGCAAAAGAAATCATTAAATAACCGCAACTCGGCACTCAGTCCGAAAATGGGTGTTAAGTATCTGTCTTTATACATTGTCATACCTTCCCAAGGTTCGGTTCTATGAACTGAGGAGAACAATGCACCTCCATTAATTCCGATGGACAAATTTTGACCACATACTATAATGGAAGAGAATACAAAGACCAAAAACAAGAGATTTTTCATTGTAATTAGGTTTTATTACAAGAGGTTATAATTTCAATTTTGGTTGCGTTCCGTTTCCAAATTTAAATCTGCATAGCTTTTTTTTATGCGACACAGCGGCAAGTGCATGATTTTGTAATGAATTGCGTACTTTAAGCTTATCAAGTTCCCACTCAAATTTAATGCGAGTAAAAACAGCCTCTTACCTCCGGAAACCTGATGAGTTATACACATTGTCGTGCGTTCGTTTTTTTATTTCTTAGTCAATTTGCATATCATAAAATCACTCTCCTCTATGTTAAATTCACCGAAAGAATAGTCTCCATAAATTTTCGTGATTTCCATGTCTGTTTTCGAAATCATTTCTCTCAATGTGTTTAATTGGATTGGCTTAAAATTTATTTCTAAATATCTTTTCTCAGTCATTATATTATCAGAATTGTAAATCTCATAAAACTGATAACCTGAAACAATTTCCTCTTTTTGATTGTATTGATTAGTGTATGACAAAATCATTTCTTTGTCTTCATCAACGGAGAATTTTCCAATTACCCTCATTTTTCCATCTGCCTGTTTCAGCCTGTTTTCAGGATTTTGTAATGTCAAAATGAAAGTCCCGCCAGTTTCAAGATGGTCTGAGATACATTTTAAGGCTTCTTGCTGTTTTTTTGTTGACAATATTTCGCTTAGAGAATGGAATGGTAATATTATCAATCCAAATTTTTTATCAAGCTTAAGATTAGTTACATCCATCTTTACGATGTCAACAGAATAACCGTCATTTTCGATTTTTTTCTTGAATGAGTTAATCATTTCTTTTGAATAATCAACGCAGGTCATTTTTCTGCCAGCTTTTAACAGAGGGATTGAAACTCTGCCAGTACCACACATAAGCTCTAATATCTCTCCTCTATAATTTTCTGTCTCTTTTATGAAAAATGGAACATCAAAATCTACATTTACATAGAAATCGTAAATGTCAGCAACCTTGTCAAAATTAATTGTGTTTGTATCTTTCATTTCTTAATTCTCCTTGTAATCGGCTCGGTCAGTAGGACGCACACTACCGACCACGCTATAAAATTTACACATTCTTGGCGGTAGTTTTATTCTTTTAAAAATTGTTTAATAGTCAATAAAAATTGTTCTTTTTGGTCTTCAAATACCACATGACTAGCATTTGGAATCGTTACAACTTTCGATTTTTTTATCATTTCAGATGCTTCTATTAAGTCATTATCGGAAATTATTGGGTCACTTTCTCCTCTCAGAAGAAGTGTTTCACACGATATATTTTTAATTTCTTCATTTGGGTATCCAGAACTGCTTTCATCAAGCCATAATCTGACTAATTCCTTACCGAGTTTGTCAACATCCGGGTCCGGGTTATACTCTTCATAAACAGCATAATTTGAAGGAAATTGTTCCTTTAAAATCTCTCCTGTAATTTTTAAGAAAACTCCTTTCATTGGTTGGATGTTTTTTACATGCCAGCGGGAACCAATTGTGATGAGTTTTTTAATTTTTAATTTGGAAAATGAAGCAAGGCGATAAGCAACGATACCTCCATCACTAAATCCCAAAATAGTTAACTCATCTATTTCTAAATGTTTCAATATCGTTTCTATATCTTTTTGTAGTAATTCGTACGTCAAGTCCTCGTTGCCAAGAGTCGATTTACCCTGCCCGCGGGAATCAATTCCGATAATCTTGTATTGGGTAAGCAGGTCTGGCATTATATCATTAAAGTTTTCAATATTGCCAAAACCTCCATGTAAAACCAATAATGGAGGAAAATCTTCTGCTCCAATTACCTCATAATAAATATCCGCACTCTCAATATTTACATTTTTTCCTGATGTGTGATTAAATCCTTTCATATTACTTTTTTTCAATTCTGACTATCGTTAAAATTCCAGGCTGGAGTTCAGTGAGTTTGCCAAGTGTCGAAGAGTAATTTTCAGTTGGTTGCTTCTTTTGGGAACTCTGTTACTCATGATTCTTCCGCCCAATATTTTATTGTTTTCGAGCCAGCCGTAACCAGGAGCAAAATTGTTTGGTGCTTTTATTTTGAATTGCATTTTATTATAAATTTCGGTATCTGAAGAACATTAAATCCGATACAATATACATTATCTTCAACTTCAAGTGCATTTTCAATATTATTTTCCAATAAAATTATTGGCTTTTCGATATGTAACTTTTCCAGTTCTTGTTTTTTCTTTGCTACTGATGTCCAATTACCAACTGAAAGTCTGGTAGAATCAGCCCATGCAACTAAACTGGGGATTAACTCTACAACATCTATAACACCTGTGTCATCTGGATAATATAAAGCCCAAACATTTTTTGTTAATTTCGTATTATCAGGTTTTGTTTTATAAAAACGAAGAGAGTTAATTTTCATATCGCTTTTCAAAATTTCCTGAACAAAAGGCTTAAAGTTTTCAATTGTAATAATTCCATAATTTTGAATGGAATCAATAGATTCACCAAACAGTTTCTTTTGTTTTGTGTATAAAAATGCTCCGATATCATCAAAAATCATATTTGAAAATCCATCAGCCGATGCATGTTTTGATTTGGGATAGTAACTAAATGCCCCTTCTGATTTTACGTAGTATTTATCAAAGCTTATTGTTACAAAATCTGCCAATAAATTCTCCATAGTTTGCTTATCTTGTTTTGATGCATCTTTCCATAAATACCGTAAAATCATTTTAAATCCTTTTACTTTTTTTAGGTTCCATTCATGAATTACATCTAATTCATCTTCATCGGCAGGATATGGTTCTGAAAGAATTTTCAAAGAATTTGAAAATAGTTTATCGATATATCGCAATGGAAAGTCGTCATATAAATCATTCCCGTCAATATCTCGATATGCTTTTAATATTGAGGCTGTATTATTAAGGTCGTTTTTGAGCAATCTACCTGTACTTTTGCTTTTTGGGCCCCACATACCCGTTGTGCTATCTTGAAAATTATACATCCACGTTAGCATCGCATATTTCCATTCGGGCGAAAAACGGTACAAATTATTTCTTTCCAGAGTATTATTCTGGTTTGTACAATCTAATATGTTGCGGGCAAAATGAAAGGTGGTTTGTGGAAATTTAGAAGCTATCCAGCCAATATAAGAAATATCGTTCAGGAAAGCTTTAAGTTTCTCGGGTGTATTAATATCATCCAGAAATTTCAATGGATATTTAAGTTGCAAAGGGGCAGATGCTGAATCCAATAATGATTCCAGGTGATTTATTATATTTTGCGAAATCTCCCAATAAACGCAATAAGGAACGGATTCATCAATAAATGCTCCCGTTTTGGGATTTTGCAAATCAAGGAAAAAATCTATTTCTTCTTGTTTATTCTTGAAATCTGGGATTTTCAGCAATCCATCCTTGTTTTTTAATTTATAATGATATTCCGATAAAGTGTTTATTAATTTTGAATATTCCCCTTTATCCAACAGGTATGCAGATCCTAACATTCGGAACTCAAAATCAGCCATGTAGTAGCCTTCGTTTTGCAATTGTTTATTCAGCTTAAAGAGTTCTTTTACTTGTGTTTTCTGTTGAACAGCCCTAAAAACCCCGAAAGCAATAAAAACTACCATCAGACTTGAAACGGCTATAATAATTATTTTTTTACGCTTCATTTTTCTTATGTTTTTATACCGTTAACGGTAAGTAAAACGTAGTGCGGGTTTTCAAGGTACCTTACTATCAATTTACCACATCGTTTAATAATTATTAATTCGTTCATTTTAAGCACTTAGTTCGCATTACGTTTATACATTGTTGTGAACAGTTTTAATTTATCAATCCATTGTTTTTCAGCTCCTTTTCATATAAATCGACCAGTATTGTGAGGTAGTTAGAAATTGCTGAATAATTATCTTTATCCAGTAAATCAATACCAGATTTTCTCAACTGGTTTAGAGGAAAATCATTGCTGCCTGATTCCAATAATGAAATATAGCTCTCTATCCATTTTTCGCTTTCTTCACCTTTAATCTTATCATGAAAATTCAAGGAAGCTGTTATAGATGACACATATTGGTAATCATAAAAGTCAAGTATTCCATAGCTACACCAAGAACTCGAGTCTATGTTGTTAATCGTTTTACCGTAGAAACCTGTATAAATATCAACGTATAACTTATCCAGTGTTGATGCAGTTACATCTTCATCGTCTTCAATGTTAGTATAGGTTTGTAATGCAAAATCTGCTTTTATTGCACTTTTATAATAATACTCAATATTATTTATCGCTATTTCCAATAAATACAACCTATTTTCTTTGCTTTCCCATTGATTTAGAAGGTAATCAGTCAATAATAATTCATTGAAAGTTGATGTAATCTCATCAATGAAGATTGTGGATTCATAAGTAGAAATTGGTTGTTTTTCCATTGAATAGATTGCATGCACACCATGCCCTAATTCATGAATAAGGTCGTAAACATCTTTTAATCCATTTCCGTATGTTGTTAAAATAAAGGGTGGCGTACCATAACAATAAGTCGTGTAAGCTACACTTGTTAGTTTATCTTTGTTTTCAAAATAGTCAATTGTCCTATTATTAAGGCTTTCAGTCGATTTAGTTAGGTATTCTTCTCCAAGGGGTTTTACTGAGTTCTCAATTAATTGTTTAGCTTTTTCAATATTATATTTCACATTTGGGGCAAAGATATTAAAACGCATGTCTGAGGCAGAATAATCTTCTAACTTCATTGCTTTTGCTCTTAACTGGTGATATTTCTGTAGTGGTTTTGATTCCTTTTTTAGTGTTTCAATCAGATCAGAGTACAGTTTTGTCGGGATACTGTCAGAATCAATATGATATTCCAAAGTGCTATTATAATTGTATGATTGTGCATAAGCAAACTGCATATATGCTGCTCCTTTCATTAGATTTGCAATTGTATTTTTATTAGAATTGTATTTTTTACTCATGGCTTGATATGCCTGCTTTCTAACTGTTCGATTCTTGTCATTACGCAGAATATTAAAGTATTTTGTTGAATTTAAAGTTAATGCCGTATCCTCAATTACTATTTTAGGTGCTTTATTATCTAGATTAATTAATGCGTCATATGCATCTTCAAAGGAATAAAATGCATATTCGAATCGTGAAATTGTATTTTCTTTTTCTTCTGCAATAACATGATCTTTATCTCGTAAATCTGCTTTGTATTGAAATTCGTAATCCATTAGTTTTGGTATCTCCTTAAACCACCTGTTAACAGAATCAGGGTTGAGTTTTTTTATACAAGGAGATATCCAAGCTGTTTTATAACGCAAGTCATAGTCTAAAACCATCGCCTCATAACTTTGATTTGAAGCAAATTCGTCTCGTTGATTCACATGTGACAGCATCATTGCATATGTTGATAGCTTTTGAATTCGATTATTTAAAGTATCTAAAGAGTACAAAGTCTCATACAATTCAGTTGCTGTTTTAAAAGTGTCTCGAACAACAAATGCCTCAACTAATTTTTCAGTCTCCTTATAATTTTCTTTCCACTGATTCCAATCATCGAATATGGGCGTCATATCCCAAGTATATTTCTCAGGAATATCTTCTCTGTTCTCAAAATATGTTTGTGAAAAAGTCGGAGCACTTAAAATAATTAAAGCAAATAATGTAATTGTCTTTTTTATCATGTCTGTATTTTGTTTGGTAGTGTCTGGCTAAATTGCCTACAACGATTGGTACATGTTGCGGAGCGGGTTTCGGAGAGCATTTCTGTCCAATGAACACTGAACAGTGATGCGAAAATCCGCAGTTTCTAACCGCCCACCCCCGCTCTGAAATATGTACTTTGCTAGCGGCTGGTATTATTTTGTTGCGATATAAATTTCTACCTCTAAATTTTCTCCATTTTGGGATTTTTCTCCATAAACCTCAAAATCGTAATTCTTCTATTTTTAATCGAGTATTTATCTAAATGCAATACGACCAATCTTGATTTCTAAACCTTAAATAAGGAATAAAGTCAAAATGCGATTTGTTAGAATATTTTTCATTTACATTTTTCTTAAATTATCCACTTTCGTTTTAGATTGGGTATTTAATCTTGTCTTCGTGCATTATTAATGAATGATTGAAGGTTTTCTGTTTTTTAATAAGATTATCCCAAAAGAAACCCATAATATGGTTTCGATACTAATAGCTATGAAAATAGAAGTATTTACTGCTCCTCTAAAAAATTCATAAATGCCCATAAATGATAATCCAAATAATGTCATTCCAGTTGCTATGCAAATGAATTGTCTTGCTTTTGAATGAGACAAATTTCTTGATGCAAACATCAACACCGAGATTCCTAACATAAACATCGCTGCTCTTCGAGCCAGAACAGATGCTGCTTCGGAAGGATCTAGTCCCAAATCCTTAATAAAAGAATTAGTCATAAAAAGCAACTGTATTGTCAGATAGATAAATAAAACAGAAGTTGCGATACTTACAATTTTAAAAAATTTCATACTCAATTTTTTTAAGTTTCAATATTTAGTTTTCTAGTAATATATATGTTACGTACCGGTTGCGGGGCAGATCTAATCTTTTCTGTTAAATCCTGTTTTCTTGAATGTTTGCACCGATTTTCGGCTACGAATAGTTGTGTGTTTTAACACTCAACTTTGCAAGTACGCGCCAAACTATAAAATCCATAAGGATTTTCAGGAGTTGGCCTGGAGTAATAATTATTTACAACCATTGTTATTTGCTGGCTTTATTTTTTTCTTCATATTTAAAATAATCATAATCTGCCGCTTTTCTTCCCCCCGACAAATCTTGGCAACACATTCCTACAAATGAACCGGTAAAATGAGCATCGCCGCCAAATTCTTCATATTCATCCGACAGGGTACTGTAATCATAAACCAAACCTATTTGATTCCAATTCTCTCCGTCTGCTGAGTGATAAAATCGTAGTTTGTCATAATTTACTTCTGCCTTTAAATAATACATTCCCTCGTCAGAAATACTCAATTTATCGTCAAGTAGAAATTCGGTTACTCCATTCATACTTGTTACAATGTCAATACATCTGCCTTTTTCTTCTTCCCAAGTTAAATAGAGATAATAAAAATTTCTATTGTCGTAAAGGCATATTAAACCTGCCATTTGCTGAAAAGTGTCAGGATGAAAATCTAAACAAGTTTCTGCCGTATAAACAAAAGATTGTTGCCTTCTTGCAACGAGAGCTTGAGTATGATGTGAGTTTAGAGATTCTCTCCCTTTTAGTCGCAAAAATCCAGGTCTTTCGGTTAATGTAAGTGTATCTTCTTCCAATTTCACTCTTAAAAATTGGAAATTGATATTTAGTTCCGGACTATCAAAATCATCTTTCGTCGGTTGTTTGTCCCATTGGAGAATGGGTAGTTTTGGTGCAAGTACTTCGACTTTGGGCTCATTTCCTCCTTCCTCCAATCTTAACCAATCATCCTCTGTCCATTTCATTTTTTGGATTGCTGTTTCCCTTCCCATCGTACATCTTCCTCTTGACGGAATATGTCTTCCACAAAGATGTGTTAAGTACCATTCTCCATTTTGAGTTTCCACCAATGAAGCATGACCAGCTCTTTGCAATTCTAATTTTGGATTATTGTATGAAGTCAAAATTGGATTTTGAGGGTCTACTTCATAAGGGCCCTCCAGTTTTTTTGATCGAGCCATTGTTACAGCATGTTTCAGAACTGTTCCACCTTCGGCAGTCATCAAATAATAGTACCCATTTCTTTTATAAATATGTGGACCTTCTACAAGTCCAATTTCTGTACCTTTAAAAATATTGGCAATCGGGCCTATTAATTTTTTCTCCTTTTCAGAATATTCTTGGAGTAAAATTCCGCCGAAAGGATGTTTTCCTTTTCGGTGGTCCCAAATCATATTCAACAACCACTTTCTTCCATCATCATCGTGAAATAATGAAGGGTCAAATCCAGAACTATTCAAATAAATTGGGTCAGACCAATCACCAAGAATATCTTGGGTAGTCACTAAATAATTATGAGCATCTTTAAATTCTCCTCTAAATGTTTTTACATCGGTATAAATTAAGTAGTATGTCCCATTGTTGAAACTTAAACATGGTGCCCAAATTCCACAAGAATTCGGATTACCTACCATATTCAATTGCGAAGTTCTATTTAGAGGGTGAGCTATTAATTTCCAATTAGTTAAATCTTTTGAATGGTGTATTTGAACACCAGGAAACCATTCAAATGTTGATGTAGCAATGTAATAGGCATCTCCCACTCTTAAAATAGATGGGTCAGGATTAAATCCCGGAAGGATTGGATTTTCAATTTTCATTTATTTTTATTTTGTTTTTAACGGTCACTTGCAAGTTGTCGTTGAGGATTTAGAAGGGCGTCAGTGTCCGACAGGACATGACGGTCAGACAACGTACACCACTGCCCCCGCAATGCAATTTGTTGTAGCCAGTGTTTTAATTTTTTAAAGTGTCAGTTTTTGATATAGTTTCGTAAACAATCTGCATAAATATCTCCAATTTGTCTGGCAGCTCATTTTCATTTGGATAATATAAATAGGTTGAATCACTTTTATTTGTCGTCACATATTCCAATTTTGTTGTCCGTGCATCTGTCGCAGCATTGTCATGAAATCCATACTTATCCGAAATGTCAATTGAAAGTACCTTTTCCAAATTTTCTTTAATTAACGACATATCTTCGGTTGAAATTTGAAATTGAGATTCTCTGTATTGGTTGCTTAATTCATATTTTTCTTGAACGTTTAATTTTCCATTTTGGTCAATAGTCGCTTTGTAGTAGAAATCTGCCCAAGCGCTCGATTCATTCCAAAAAATTGAATATGTATTCAAGTCATAATTTGGAACATCTTCTTTATGACAGTTAGTAAAACCAATCAACAGTATTACGGCAATGAGTAAGTTTATTTTTTTCATAACGTATTGATATTTTGGTAATTTTTATCTGTTGATAGATGTTTTTCTTAGCACAACGGTTGCGTTTTCCAATAGTGGCTACAACTTGTATGCAACGGCAGTCCGTCTAAAAGTAAAATAATGCTATTGCGAGGTCTTTTGTATAATACCGTATAACTCATTATAACGTTCAAAATAAATTTAGACGCACTGTTTCATTTTAATTTGCCTATTACAAACTGTATTTAATTGATATTGCAATCTATTCCTATTTCTCCCAAAGCAATTTTCATCATAAATTCGTATCTATCTTCTGAATAATCCGAAAAATAAATCGGGATAGTTTTTAATATTACTTTCTCAGTATTAGGGAATAAACAATCTTGATAAGGTTTAAATTGAACCGTCATATCTTTCATTAACTCTTTCTTTTCTGTCCATTCTTTCCATTTTGCATTATTTCCGACAGGTTCATATAAATACCATTTTCCGTGTATGTATATTCCTGTGAGTGCGTGTGTGAACAAATGATCTTTTTTTTTCCATCGAAAAAAAAATCTTTTAGTATCATAGATTGATATTGTAATCTGGAAGGAACTTTGATCGCACGGCAAAGAGCAGCGAGAAGAATTGAGCGTTGATAACAGAAATTTCCACCATTTTTTAAGATTTCACTAGCCACAAATGAATCAACATGATCAGCGTTATAAGAATCTCTAACAAACTCAAACAGTACACGCACTTTATCAACGTCAGTATCACAATTACTTGTCAATTCAGTAGCTTTTGAAATAATGTCTTGGTTATCACTATTAATATATTTAGTTGGCTTTAAAAAAACTGAAAGATTATTCTCCTGTTGAGAAAATAAATTATTAGCAGTTAAAATAATTCCAAATAATGCGATAAAAAGGTTATTTGCTTTCATATAGTACCATTTAAAACTCGTGAAAAAGTCAATGTAAAGAGACAGGTTCTCGCCTCACAATCCTACACTACACCATGCCATTAACCGTTAGAGGCATGGCTAAAAAACAATCACTCTCAATAACGGTTACTGATTTTCTATTTTCAGATCACAATTATTAATTTACCATCCATTATTAAAGCATCAACTTTATTTTTTAGCACATCACTATTGTCTAATGGGTTATCTGAAAAAATTGCAAAATCGGCTTGCTTAGCTTCTTCTACTGAGCCATACTTATCATTAATCCCCATCAACTTAGCCCCGTTTATTGTAAACATCTGAACTAATTGCTTATTAATCTCTTGACTGTTAAAACCACATTTTTGAGCACAAAATCTGTAAACATCAATCTCAGAGTCTTTTGTTGCTGGCGAACATTGCGAAGCTCCGGAATCATTTCCAAACGAAATTCTATCATGTAATCCATTCTCCAGCAAAAGTTGCATGTTTCTCATACCAAAGGAAATGTAACCACTCATTAATTTGTATACCTTACTCATATCCATAAACCACATGGTTTTGAATTTTTGTTGCTGTGCTTTTTCAAAATGTGTGACAACTATTTCTTGCATTTCATCAATCCAGTATTTTTCGGCAATCGATTTGTAGGTGAGCGACTGTATATTCGCAATTTCCTCCATATTTTCATGATTATTATACTCATTCCCCTTAAATGTCCAGCAATAATTATAAGCAACCGTTAGTGTAGGTTCTATCATTGCTTCCGATTCTTTAAACATAGCCAAATCAATTTCTGTTAATTTTTCATCGAGAGGAAGATGAGCCAATGAAGATATTCCACATTTCAAACTTTTTCTAAAGGTATCAATAGCAATATGGTGAATATTTGTTTTTAGGTTATATTTCTTGCATTCATCAATTGCTGTATGTAATTGTTGCTCGTTGAAATTTAAAGCACCCGGTTTATATGTGAGCATTTTTTCTTCCTGATCGCAAAATTTTATAAAGTCTGCTCCTCTTTTTGTTGCAATTTCTACTGCTTGTTTTATTTCATATTCTGTTGCATTGGCGGGTGTAGTTACTATTCCTACATCAGAACTCATATAATCTGGTGGAGTATGATTAAATAGTTTCATTATGTTTTGCTGTGCAAAACTATATTTAGGTGCATAAGTTCCTCCTAATGGAGCGATATGTATGGAATTATAAATTTTTGGTCCTTTAAGTTTCCCCTTTTCAATTTGCTGTTTTAATTGGTTCAGTTCTTTGAGTTTATCCGAAAGCGCATCGCGTACTACGGTAATTCCATATTCCAGGCAATCTTCCAAACCCTTTTCAATTTGCTTCTGTGTGAATTGCTGAGCTCGTTTCATATCTTTCATATTCACTAATACTCCGGGCATTACAATATGAATATGTGCATGAGAATTTATCATTCCAGGCATTATATATTTCTCTTGCATATTAATGGAGTAATTGGCCGTTGGCTTACTTTGCTCTTTATTACATATAATTATAATCTTACCATCGCATATCTGTATAATCGTGTTTTTAAGGAATAGACATCCATTTTTCACATCGATAATTCTACCATTATATAATTCAATGATATTACTGTTTTCTATTTCTCCTTCTGAATGCATAATCATAATTCGTTTAATTATTAATTATGCGACTAACATAAATATTAATAAAAAGCGGAAGGTATTAATATCTTAACTGGACCGAAAAAGAAGGTCTCATCTTCGTCAAAAGCCTGTATCTATAAGGTATTGAGAAAAGAAAAATTGAGACACAAAGAATGGTTTGGGAAAGAATTACTAGATTGATTTCTGATATTGAGAAGGTGTAATTCCTGTTCTATTTTTAAAAATTCGATTAAAAGATGCTTTGGAGTTAAACCCGGAGTCGAGAGCTATAGCCAAAAGGGTGTAGTTATAATTACTTTTTAGTTCGAGATTTTTTTTGAACTCTTCAACTCTGAAATTATTTACAAAGTCGAAGAAATTATAATTTAATTCAGAATTCAAAATCTGCGAAAGATAATAAGGAGGCACATCTAAATCTTGTGCTAATTGATTTAATGTCAAAGTAGGATTTAAAAATGGCTTTTTTTCGAGCATAAATTGCTGTAGCCTAGATATAAAAATTTCATTCTGGCTTTTCTCTTTTGGAATGGCTTTAGGGCTATTGATAGAATTAGTTCTACGCACCGATAAAAAAGCTCCTTGCTTATAGCCATTGTAACCAACAAAGAATACAAAAACACATAGTAGATAATAGATAACTTGATTAGAACTAACGATATCAATTTGTTTTGTATTAAAAAAAACAGATAAAAGTAAGGTTGCAATAAAAACAAAAATATATCCTACAATTAGGCTACAAACCCACTTTAAATCAATCCGTTCAGAAAAGGAAAAATTATTTTTGATATTTAATTGATGTCTTTTGAGTAAAATAAATATTCTACTAATGTAGTATACATTACATACCAATCCCCATAGCAGTACCAGGTATAGAAAAACCGGTTGTGCATGTCCTTTCGCTAATCCTCCTTGAATAATATCATGGCGTATGGGCAATAGTAAAGCATACAACACCGCAATTGGTAAAAGGTGAATTACATATTTTAATGTAAAAGCTTTTGCATTAGTAACCAAGGTCTGAACATACAAGAAAACTAATACAGGATAAAAAACCATGGTACCTGCATCGAGTAATAAATATTGAGATGATTTCACAGAATTGCTTAAGAAAAAATAAGCTACTGTGAGGTGCAATGCCAAAAAGAACATCAGTACCACAAAAACTTTATCTGCAATACACTTCTCTTTCTTGTTAAATGTTAGAAATGCAAATATGAATGCTTGCACCGATGATATAATATATACGATACTCATAAAGTACAAAATTAACAGAAGATATTATTTCGCAAATTGCGCATGGCTTAGGTTTAACTTTCGGTTAGAAAAGAGCTTAGAACTCTCCATGCCAATTACTTAAGTTTAAAAGCATTTTTCTAGTATTTCATTTATATTTGGTAGCCGGTATCAAAACTGAAAATTAGTATATAAAAATCCGCTAAGTATTAACATATTAAACGTTAGTAGTCATACTGCCCCGTCCTAAAATATGTCAAAGCAATGACAGTAAATATGGATAAAAATGAAATCGGAAATAGCTTGATTTTCTTTTCAAAATTTTCTACTTTTAATCTAATAAGTAAAGTTCTTTAAAAGTGACCGAAACGGTGACCTGCAAAAATTAGAATTCAGTAAATCATTGATATAAAGGCACAAATGGGATTAGGTTCAAATCCTGTCATCCCGACAAAACAAAAGCCTTTCGGATATGCGGAGGGCATTTTTGTTTGCAATGAAACAGTAATCATCAAAACGTTTTGTCATATGATTACTAAAATTATTTTCAAATGCCGTTAACCCGGAATAAAAGCGAGCCAGATGTGTTCTGTATTCAAAACGATTATAAAAATCAAATTCATAATGACCAAGATCTTTTCCGAAGTTAGCAAATACCATCGGACGATTTTCCTGTAACCAATCTCCTGCCTCTCGCTTAACAGAGCTGATACGAAATCCTGCTCCATATTCTAACCAACTAAAAGCCTGATATCCAATAAAAATATCGGCATATCTCAACGTAATCGTTGAACGTTGAGGTGAAAAATGAAGCTTCTCAGAAACATCAATACTTATTTTTTCTCAAGGCTCAATTGATATCTGGTTTTTATTCCATAACTCAAATTGGCGGTTTTGAGATAAGCAATTAATGCTTAAGAGAGAAAATAGTATCAAGTAGTGCCATTTTAACATGGCCGCAAAAATATAAAACAATGGAATTTTACAAATACATACAGTCAAACAAATTAAAAAACAAGACTTTAACGCTCAATTCACAATTAAAGATTAGCAATTCACGGTTCACTTTTATCATATCAGCCTCTATTATATATATAGCATTAAAAAAGAGTTGTACATTTGGAACAAAATCGTCGAATTAGAAAAAATATGAGAGTAAATTCGAAACAACAAATAATTGAAGCAGCCGGAGTTATTTTTGAACGATATGGTTTTAAAAAAACAACTATGGACGATATTGCTTATGCCGCCGGAAAAGGGAAAAGTTCGCTCTATTATTATTTTAAGAATAAAGAACAAGTATTTGAAGCGGTTGTAGCGCATGAAGCCGAACATTTAGTTAACGAGATTAACACATCTATAAGTTCCTCAAAAACAGCTATTGAAAAACTTAGAAGTTATGTTACTATCAGAATGAAACGCTTTGTTCAAAGAGGCAACCTTGCAACTGCGCTAAACGACAATTTCCTTGCAACTTTTTCTTTCATTGAGAAAATTCGAAATAATTACAGAGATTTTGAAATAGACATGATTTCTGAAATAATAAAGGAAGGAATTGATAATAAGGAATTTAAACCAGTTGATAGTAATTTTGTAGCAGAAGCAATTTTAACCTGTATGATCGGTTTTGAAGTTCCTCTGCTAACACAATCAAATGAAATTGAAGAATCTGTGGAAAAGATCAATAGTGTAATTGATATGTTCTTTTACGGAATATGTATCTAAAAAAATTTCACTTCAAATTCGAATATTTTAGAAATTAGTTCAAATAATACAATTAAAATAGAAACTAAGATGAAACAGAAAACAAATTATTCAGGAAAAGCACTCTTCAGCTTAATGCTGGTTGGAGTTTTAACAATGGGCCTTTCACTGGTTTCAAAAGCTCAAATGAGTTACGGAATAAAACTTGGTACAGGTGCATCCTGTCAGTCTGATTTACTGGAACTTGCCAATAATTGTGATGTGCGCTTTAGCCCAACTATAGGCTTTGTTGGAAAGTACCAGATTACAGAAGGTTTTGCTTTAAAGAGTGGTTTGGAATATCAACAAAAAGGACGCAGTTTTACCGAAGATAATGTGGATGTTACAAACAAACTTCAGTACTTATCGCTGCCTGTAAAAGCTGAATTCTCTGCAGGAGAAAAAGCTGGCTTAAAAAAAGGACAACGCCTGTATTTTGCTGTTGGCCCGTACTTAAGCTACTTGCTTGATGCAGAGAGAGAACTGGATGACGCAACTTTCGATATGAAAAGCGATACCAAAGATTTTGATGCCGGTTTAGGATTGGAATTAGGAATAGAGTTTCCGGTATTCAATCAGAAAGCGTTACAAGTAGGATTAAACTACGATATGGGATTTGTTGAAGTGTACAAATCAGAATCCGATCTGCACAATAAAATGGCATCAATAAGTTTGGGCTTATTGTTTTAATCAGAAAACAGAAAGTATTGATACAAAAAAGCCGGCTAAGAAATTTCTTAGCCGGCTTTACTATTTCAAAATAATATATTATTTTCTTTTTGGTGTTTGAACCCCGCGTTGTTTTGCCATTTCTTCCAAACGCTTCTGAAAGTTCGACTGTTTTTTTGCAGGTTTCTTTTTATTAGCATGTAGCTGTGCTCTAATCTTATCCTCGTCAACAAACGAGCGAATCAGGTAAGTCTGGCTAATAGTAATAATGTTTGCAAGGAAATAGTAATAACTCAAACCTGATGGATAACTGTTCAACAGGAAGAAGAACATTACTGGCATTATGTACATCATGGATTTCATTCCCGGCATTCCCTGGCTGGTAGCTGCCGATTGACTTAGTTTAGTAGAAATGATCGTTGTAATGGTCATTAATATTGTAAATAAACTAAGGTGGTTACCCATAAAGTTTCCGATCACGGGAATTGTATAATTCCAGCTCAGAATCGAATCATAGGTTGATAAGTCGTGTGCCCATAAGAAACTTTGTCCTCTTAATTCAATTGATGTTGGAAAGAAGAAGAACATGGCAAACAGAATTGGCATCTGTAATACCATTGGCAAACAACCTCCCATTGGGTTTACTCCGGCCTTTCGATACAGTGCCATAGTAGCCTGTTGTTTCTCCATGGCTTTTTCCTGTCCCGGAAATTTTGCATTTATCTCATCAACCTCAGGCTTTAATGCGCGCATTTTTGCCTGCGACATGTATGATTTGTAGGTGAACGGGAACAGTACCACTTTAATCATCAGTGTAAGCAACAGAATGATGATCCCAAAGTTATTGATATAACGACGTAACCAGTTAAATACCGGGATAATAACGTAACGGTTTACCGGACGTACAATAGCGTATCCCAAATCGATTTGGCGCTCCATATCAAGCCCGTATTGTTTTAAGGTTTGATAGTGGTTCGGTCCAAAATAAAATTGCATCCCCATTTTTTCACTTTGGCTTTCGTTGAAAGGAATGGCAATATCAGCTCTGAAATTTCCAAGATAATTGTGGTTGTCTTCGTACTTGTACTTTTCCTGACGTACCTGAGCATTCGGAAATGCTTCATCGCTAATTATAGTAGAGTTAAAGAACAACTGCTTAAACCCGATCCATTTAACACTCGTTGAAAGGTTCTCTTCGTCCGATTTGTTTTTATTCAGATTGTCAACCTCGTCTTCAAAAAACTTATAGGTCATATAAGTATAGCGGTCTTCACCAAAACGCGAATAGTGTTCCTGACGTGGCACATCAAAAGCCCAGCTAAAATTAAGGTACGATTGATTTCTTATGTAACTGTCCATGCCCTGCATGTTCACATCAAAATCAACCATAAACGAGTTGTATGCCAGGGTATAAACGTATTCAATGAATTTACCAGGTGCAACTTCCATACGGAAAGTCACTGATTCTTCTCCTCCCGGATTTTCTTTGTTAAACTTAATTCTTCCTTCATCTCCTTTCGGAACTTCAGGACCGCTTACCACAACATTCTTTTCACCGCCAACCTGTTCAAAGTAAAGGTTATCAGTGCTAATACTTCTGTTTTGCGCAAAGAAGTTCAGTCCAAATAATGTTTTCGGACCATCAAAAAGAATTAATTTGGTAGAGTCATACCTTTTATAGTCTTTCAACTCAACCGAGTAAATACGTCCACCTTTATTCGAAAAAGTGATTTTTATCTGGTTGTTTTCGAGAGTGGTAAACTCTTCGGTACCAACAGATGCGGCTCCGAAAATACCAAGTTCCTCGGTTTTCTGCTGCATTATTTGATTTCGGGCTGCAGTATCGGCTTCCATAGCCGCATTTTGCGATTCTTGCTGTTCCTGTATTTTCTGCTGCTCCAGCGCTTGCTGTGCTTCAACTTGTGCTATGGAATCGCGTTTTTGCCTTGCAGCTTCAACTTCTTCTTTTGATGGCTGGTTGAGCAATGAAAATACAACCAATATCACAAAGATTAAAACGATTCCAATAATCGATTTTCTATCCATTTTCTTTTATTCAGGTAATGAGTTCTTAATAAAATCAATAAACAAGGGGTGTGGATTTAATACCGTACTTCTGTATTCCGGGTGGAATTGAACCCCCACAAACCATTTGTGTTCAGGTATTTCAACAATTTCTACCAGATCTGTATCAGGATTGATTCCTGTTGGCACCATTCCTGCATCGATATATTGCTGACGATATGTTTCGTTAAATTCGTAACGATGACGGTGTCTTTCGTGAACCGTTAATTTATTATAAGCATTACTAACTTTGGAGTTCTCGTCGATAATTCGACATTCATAAGCTCCCAGGCGCATGGTGCCTCCGTAATTGGTAATACCCTTTTGTTGTTCCATCAGGTCGATTACCGGATGTGGCGTTTTTGGATTCATTTCTGATGAGTCTGCATTTTCCAGATTCATTACATTTCGGGCAAATTCGATAACAGCCACCTGCATTCCTAAGCAAATACCAAGGAACGTGATATTGTTTTCGCGGGCATATTGTGCTGCCAAAATTTTTCCTTTCATTCCTCGATGACCAAATCCCGGAGCAACGATAATTCCGTTTAGTCCTTTTAATTGCTCGTCAATATTCTCGGTATTTAATTCTTCAGAGTGAATCCAGTTAATATTTACTTTGCATCTGTTTTCAGCTCCGGCGTGTATCAAAGCCTCTGCAATCGATTTGTAAGCATCGTGCAATTCCACATATTTTCCAACCAACCCAATTTCAACAGTTTGAGTTGGATTTTTATGACGTGCAAGGAAATTATTCCAGGCCGAAAGATCAATTTCTTCGTTAATGGTTAAGCCAAGCTTTTTCAGCACGGTAATATCCAGCTTTTCTTCCAACATTTTTAACGGAACATCGTAAATTGTTGGAACATTAACCGACTGTATTACAGATTCTAGGCCAACATTGCAAAACAATGCAACTTTTTGGCGAACAGATAATTCAATATCGTGCTCGGTACGAAGTACAAGAATATCGGGTTGAACTCCGGTTTCCAACAACATTTTTACCGAGTGCTGTGTAGGCTTTGTTTTTAACTCGCCTGTAGCAGAAAGGTAAGGCACCAACGTTAAATGAATCACCATCGCCCGGCTTCCCAATTCCCATTTCAACTGACGTACAGATTCAATATAAGGTAACGATTCAATGTCACCTACCGTACCACCAATTTCAGTTATAACGATGTCGTATTTACCTTTTGATCCGAGAATTTTAATTCTCCTTTTAATTTCGTCGGTAATATGAGGAATAATCTGAACGGTTTTTCCCAGGTAATCACCCCGGCGTTCTTTATCAATAACCGATTGGTAAATCCGTCCGGTTGTTACGTTGTTAGCCTGCGAAGTTGCAGTATTTAAAAAACGCTCGTAATGTCCCAGATCGAGGTCGGTTTCGGCTCCGTCTTCGGTAACAAAACATTCTCCGTGTTCGTACGGATTCAGCGTTCCCGGATCAACGTTAATATACGGATCCAATTTTTGAATGGTAACATTATAACCACGAGATTGTAGCAACTTGGCTAACGACGAGGCTAAAATACCTTTTCCCAACGACGAAGTAACTCCACCGGTAACAAATATGTATCTAGTTTCAGGCACGGTAAATTTATTTATAATTCGAAGCCACAAAATTAATCAATTAATACGAACCGAAAACTAATGAACCGGCAATTTAAGCGATATAGCAAATAGTTAATAACAATGAGCTTTTAAAAACCTTATTCTGTTTAACAATAATCAAGTCGTTTTCCTGAGCGTATTTAAAATTCGTTGATCAGTTATCCGCAAATATCAAAAAACGCTAAAAAGCAAGAATCGTATTTTATTCGGTCACAAAAAGCAAATACATTTGTAAAATACAAGATTGATACATTTGTAACAAGCAAAAGGAATCTACATCTTTGCACTGTAAAGCCCACATAAGTAGACGTTTTAGCAATTATACATATGTGTACAAGATGTAAAAAAGGCCATTGGTCAACACCAACAGCCTTTATGCAAATAGAAAAACCTTATATAGCAAGAGTTTTTCTCTTATCGATACTATTAACTTTAAAACTCTTTTTTGAGTTGTGCCACCCAGTCTTCTACTCGTTGTTTTGTTTTACGAGCCTGGTTTTCCTGGTCAATTGGCAATCCAATAAAATTATCACCTCGTTGTGCGCGCGACGCTTCGAAAGTATAACCTTCAACAGAGGTTTCCCCTACGATAGTTGCTCCACAATCTTCAAGAATTTCGGCCAATAAACCTATGGCATCGCAAAAATTTTCGGTATATCCTTTCTGGTCTCCTAAGCCGAAAATGGCAAACTTCTTCTTTTTAAGATCCATTTCTTCCAGATCAGGCACGAACTCATCCCAGTAGTTGGGTAGTTCGCCATCGAACCAGGTTGGTGCGCTAAGAATAAAATTGTCATATTTATTCAACACATCCTTGCTTAGCTCTTCAGCATTCACTGCTTCAATCTCTTTCTCGCCAAAAGCAGCAATCACTTTTTCTGCTACCTTTTTCGATTTTTGAGTATTGTAACTGTATATAATTGCGGTTTTACTCATTTTTTCGATTTTTAGTATTCAATTAATTCCTTTGCTGCAGTATAGATACGCTTTGTATTTGGTAAGATCGCCTGTTCCAAAATACGGTTAAAACCAACCGGAGTAAATGGCGAACCGACACGTTTAATAGGTGCATCAAGATATTCAAAACCTTTTTCGTTGATGAGCGCGCTTAACTCGCCACCAAATCCACCAAACACTTTGTCTTCGTGAACAACCAATACTTTATTGGTTTTCTTTATAGAGTTCAAAATGGTTTCTTCATCCAACGGAATCAAAGATCGCAAATCGACAACTTCAACATCAGCGATTCCTTCTTCTGCCAGTTTTTTAGCAGCCTCAAGACTTAGGTGCGTTGTATTTCCGTAGGTAAGAATAGTGAGATCACTCCCCTCACGGCGAACTCTTGCTTTTCCGAATGGCACCTCAAAATCCTCAGGAACAGCAGTTGCTGCTTTCGGATCCTGGTAAAGCGCTTTTGGCTCCATAAACATGGTTAAACCTTCAGAACGCAATGATGTACGCAACAATCCGGCTGCATCATCAGCAAACGATGGATAAACAATTCGTACTCCTGGTATGGCAGCCAGCGAACCTTCAATGTTTTGCGAGTGATACATTCCACCACCGATATAACCACCTGAAGCCAGGCGAATGGTTATGTTTGGTGAAAATTTACCATTCGATCGCCACAGATCGTGACTGGTATCAACATACTGTTCCATTGCCGGCCAAAAATAATCGGCAAACTCAGCTCCTTCAACTACAACACGGATTTTCTCGTGGTAACGCGACATACCGTTGGCCGTTCCAAGAATAAAATCCTCCGCAATCGGGCCGTTAAAAACACGCTTCTCGCCAAACTCGGCCTGCATGCCTTTTGATACGTTGAAAATACCGCCTTTATCTTTGTTGGCCATATCCTGTCCCCATATAAAGGTATCTGGATTACTACGGAATTCAGCCTTTAAAGTCTCGTTAAGTGCCGTAATAAATTTGGTCTTCTCTCCTTCTTCGTTATGTAATCCTTCCGGATATTTCTCTGAAACATAAGGCTCAGAAAATACATGATCGTAAATTGATGCAGGATCAGGATCCGGCGCAGCCATAGCTGCTTTGTGTGAAGCTTTTATTTCAGCTTTTACTTCAGCGTCAATTTTGTCCAGTTCTTCTTCCGTAAATCGCTCGTAACGCAATAACAATCTTCTGTATTTTGCTAACGGATCGTATTCCACCACGTAGTTTCTTTCTGCATCTGAACGATAAAGTAAATGATCATCAGAGTTCGAGTGCGACCCCATACGCACACAGTTGGCCTGCAGCAATACAGGTTTGCTTTCTTCTATGGCATAACGTTTGGCCTCGGCCATAGCGTTCATCGAATCGAAAACATCTTTCCCGTTACAGTGAATAATGCGTAGGTTTTTAAATCCGGTGAAGTTATTGGCTACTTTTCGTTGTGCAGTCTGGTCTTTTTTAGGTACCGAAATACCATAACCGTTATCCTGAACCACAAAAATTACAGGTAATTCCTCTTTATCGGCACCGGTAATTGCTTCGTAAACGTAACCTTCACTAACCGATGATTCGCCCTGGCTACTGATAGAAACCGCTTTTTCGCCATAATATTTAATAGCGCGGCCGGTTCCAACAGCGTGTAAAGTGTGGTTACCGGTAGCCGACGACACACTGTGCATATTCCACTCAGGTTTTGCCAGGTGGTTCGACATGTGACGACCACCACTTGATGGATCGGTTGCCTTCGAAATACCATTTAATATGATCTCTTCCGATGTCATTCCGCCCGCAAGAGCCGTCAGCATATCGCGATAATACATATATAAGTGGTCTTTCTTTTGCTCGAAATTCTGTCCGATAGCCAACTGAATTCCATCATGACCGGCATAAGGAGCATGGTACGACCAACCAATAGCCTGTTTCAGATAATTGGGTGCTTTTTCGTCGAGTGCACGGCCAACTTTCATTAACCGGTACCAATTCTCTAAAGTCTCCTTCGGAGTTTTCTTAATTGTATATTGCTTTGGTACTTTTAAATCCTTCATAATAAATTATATTGCGCGGTTTATATCAAATTGTTCCAGATGATCAGCAATGCGTCGCAGGAAAGCGCCTCCCAGAGCACCATCGATAATACGGTGATCGTATGATAACGACAAGTATATTTTATGACGGATTGCTATTACATCGCCGCTTGGTGTTTCCAAAACAGCTGGTTTTTTCTCGATAATTCCTGTTGCCAGAATAGCAACTTGCGGTTGATTGATAATTGGTGTTCCGATAATATTCCCGAACGATCCGAAATTGGTAATAGTAAATGTTCCACCCTGAATTTCGGCCGGATCGAGTTTATTGTTACGCGCTGCATTAGCCAGTCGGTTTAGTTCTTTTGTTAAACCAACAAGGTTACGTTGTTCAGCATTTTTAATTACAGGAACAATAAGGTTTCCGTCGGGCTTAGCCACTGCTATTCCAACGTTTACATCTTTTTTCATGATGATTTTATCTCCGTTAACCGATGAATTTACCATTGGGAATTCGGCCAGAGCAGCAGCAACTGCCTCTGTAAATATCGGCATAAACGTAATTTTATCGCCATATTTTTTCTGGAATGCGTCTTTGTTTTTATTTCTCCAGATTACAAGATCGGTAACATCGGCCTCAACCACTGAAGTTACGTGTGGCGAAACTTGTTTCGACATTACCATATGATCTGCGATCAGCTTTCTCACACGATCCATCTCAACAACAGTATCGCCTGCACCTACTGAAACCGGAGGTGCAACTTTCTTCTCAACTGCAGGTGCCGCAGAGGTAGCTGGTTTACTTTCCTTTTTAGCTTCCGGCTGAGCTGCAGAACTGTCTTTGCTTTCCAGATAGGCTAAAATATCTTTCTTTTGAACGCGGCCTCCTATGCCCGATCCTTCAATGCTTTCTAACTCGTCAAACGAAACATTTTCTTCTTTTGCAATAGTTTTTACTAAAGGAGAATAGAAACGGTTTGAGAGTTTTCTGCTATCATCAACCGAAGCATCAGCTTTTTCTTCTTTTGCAGGTGCATCGTTGGTTTTGGCAGCTTCTTCTTTTGCCTCAGTTTTTTCCGCTTCGGGTTCTTCAATCTCCCCATCAAGACTTACAACTGCCAGAACTTCGCCAACTGCAACCAGACTATCTTCCTCATAATTAATTTTAGTAATTACGCCATCTACTGGCGACGGGATTTCAGAATCTACTTTGTCAGTAGCAACTTCAAAGAGCATATCATCCTCTTCAATAGTATCTCCCTCTTTAACAAACCATTTAGTAATGGTGCCTTCCTGGATACTTTCGCCCAGTTTAGGCATAACGATATTAAAACTTGCCATAATAAATACTTTTAATCTATGTTTTGCTATTTGCACTTAATACAACAGAACTAAAATTGAAATGTTCAGATTGCAATTTTAAATTTATACAAAAATAGACTTAAATGTATTTTATCGATAAAAATCGGACAAAATAACACTAAATAGTATTTATCTCACATAGATTTTATCTAATTAAACGGGGTTTAGATAAATATGCGATTACAAATGTGCATTACATTTGTAATGCACCAATTAATTCGCTAGCCGCCTGCATATTGTGGCGTTTTAAATAATCTTCAATGCCTTCCACGATCTTCACCGGAATCATCGGATCTTTAAATATGGCTGTACCAACCTGTACAACTGAAGCTCCAGCCAGCATAAACTCAATGGCATCGGCAGCATTCATTATTCCGCCAATTCCAACAACAGGGATTTTAACCGCATTGGCAACTTGCCAAACCATGCGTAATGCAATCGGTTTTATGGCCGGACCAGATAATCCGCCAGTTATAGTAGATAAAAGTGGTTCTCTTTTTTCAGCGTCAATGGCCATTCCTAAAAAAGTATTTACCAACGATACTGCATCAGCCCCCTGTCCTTCCACTGCACGGGCAATTTCTGTAATGTCGGTAACATTTGGCGACAACTTAACAATCAAAGTTTTGTCGTACACTTTGCGTACTTCGCGGGTAACCATCTCTGCTCCCGGGCAACTAACGCCAAAAGCCATTCCTCCTTCCTTCACATTAGGGCACGAGATGTTCAGCTCAATAGCATTTATTTTATCTAGTTCATTAACCTTCTCGGTTAAAGCGATGTAATCTTCAACAGTAGAGCCGTTTACATTTATAATCAATTGTGTATCATAGTCAACAATATCAGGATAAATATTTTCAATAAAGTAATCGATGCCTTTATTTTGTAAACCTACCGCGTTTAACATGCCCGACGGGGTTTCCGCCATTCGCGGATAGTTGTTTCCATCACGGTTCTTAAGCGTTGTACCTTTCAAAAAATAACCTCCCAGCAAACCTGGTTCAAAGAATTCAGCTGTTTCGCGTGCAAATCCACAGGTTCCTGATGCCAGTGTTACCGGATTTTTAAATTCTATATCGTGTAATTTTACTTTTAAATCTACCATTTCAAATCATTAATGTTAAACACCGGACCATCAGTACACACACACTGGTTTCCTTTTGTAGTTGGCTCTATACAGCACAAACACACGCCAAACCCGCAGGCCATAAGGTTTTCAAGCGATACCTCGCAAAATACATCAGCTACTTTTGCCTCTTTTGCAATGGCGCGCATCATACCATCCGGTCCACAAGCGTATATTTTACTATACGATTTTAAGTTTTGGGTAAATACCGAGTGCTGTGTTACAAATCCCTTTTCGCCGAGTGAGCCATCTTCTGATGCATAATGTAAATTCGCATACTTTTTATAGTCATCTACATTTATATGGTCTTCTTCTGATCGTGCCCCCAGCAAAATGTCAACATTCTCAACAGGCAAACCCGATTCCTTAGCAAGGAAAAGCATTGGTGCCACACCACTACCACCACCAATTAATAGAATCTTATCGTTTGCTGAGGGATACGTAAACGTCTTTCCCAATGGATAAACCATACTGAGCTTACTTCCAACATTAATCTCTGTTAGCTTACGTGATCCTCTCCCCAGTATCTTAACTATCATTGAGATTACATTCTTCTCATAATCCACTTCAAACACGGAAAAAGGCCGACGAAGAAAGACCTCTTCAGCTTCCTTTATTTCGATATTTACAAATTGTCCTGGTTTTATCTCCGGAAGTTTGGTATCCGATTGAACTTTAATAAGAAAGTTTGTAGCGTTTAGCGCACTATTTTCAATAACGGAGAATTCTTTAACAAACTTTTTTGGCATGTATTCTGATTTTGCCGCAAAGATAATAGAATAATCGTTGAATTTCGCGCGAAGAATTGATACAAAAAGAAAAGACCGTTGAATAACGGCCTTCTATGTAATATTTAAATTAGGTAAAAAATAAGGGTCTTTGTTTATCTTGTATATAAATGTATCAAAAATAATAAATTTTACAAAACAACAATTTTATTTTCTGCTATTAATCCATTATGGAAAATCACACTCTTATAACGCAGAAGTGGCCACTATTTCTAGTGGCCAAGCGATTTCTGGATTTATCAACTTAATTGGGTTTGTAAATTGAATTTATATCATTTTAATCATCCTGCCGTATTGTTGTTTTCTTTCCATTACAAATATGAATTTAATATTTTACATATGCAAACTTTTCTGAAATTATTTTTCTGAAATTTCTTGTTTGCACTATACAATAGTTAATTGGTCTTATTTACAAATGTATTACAAAGGAATATGTTTACTTATAAACAAAAGAGGACCGTAATACTCCTGCCCTCTCTGCTAGTCTGGTTTTGAATAAACGCTTGGAGATCAAAGCCCTTTAAATAAAATCTATTACAATTCTCTACAATATATGATGTACAAATGTATTTCGTTACGACTTAATACTAAAAATAGTAGCTTAAATTATTTGAAGCTTCAACTGGCTCACATACATCCTCATTGCCAATGTGGTGCTATAAAATAATGTATTGATATAACACATTATTAGTCCATTTTCTTAGCGTTGTTTAAATATATTAAAAGTACCATCGCGATATATAATAATCATTTTATCTATATCACTGTCAGGAATTGTCATCGGTCCTGCAATATTCTCTTCCTCAATAGTGTTCTTTTGCATTGGCTTTTCTATAGAAGGCATTTGTTTTGTGACCTCTTCTGTAATGGGAAGTTTTTGTTGAGAACTGTTGTTCGTAGGGACGCCCTCATTAAACATGCTTCCTTCACCGGTAAGCAACCAACGGGCATTTAAGTCAGGGTATTCTAAAAGTAGTTTTTCAATGAATGAGGCACCTGGTTTATTTCTTCCATTAAGAATGTGTGAGATATTAGATCGTTGCACATCCAGAACTGTTGCCAGTTCTCCAGCTGAGATACCCTTTGCTTCGATAAAATTTTTTATTCGGTCTTTCATTTTTAATAGTGTGTTGCAAAGATACATTTGTCATCGCTCAACAGATTTTTGTTTTTGCTCTAACAACAAATGTAAATATTTTTTTCGAATACAACAACTCCTTTTTATAAAATGCAACTACGAAGTAGGAATTATAAAGCCAGAGGTCTTTTCGTTATCAAGCTTTACATGAACGCCTAAAGGTGCTGATTATTAACAAAATAAGATCAGCATATTTCTTTAAAACACACTTATAGTCCGATTTATGCATCATTAGCAATATGTTACTTTATATAAAATATATATATTTCTAATACAAAGATAGATAAGAGTTTTTTTATTGTATGTATATTTATACAAGCATATATTGTTTTAAATATTTCCATTATGCATCATATGGCTTTAATTATCTAACCGTTTTCCTCTTTTGAAGTTACATATATAAAGTATATACGTTATTTGACATTAAAAAGATGAAAGTTGATTTCATTTATCAATTCAATATTAGAAACATTTGTAACCTTCCGACAGGAGTGCTATTGCAACATTTGTAACAACTATGAATTTACATTTATGTGACATTTGGAAAGCTATTTGCGAGTGTTACAAGATTACACTTAAGTTTTGTAACACTACTTCCCTCACAGTGTGCCTAAAACTTTCACTTGGATAGTCTTTATTTTTTGGTACTGATAATATGAAATGACTACTTTCCTTTTCAATTTTGTGTTTTCGCTAAAAATGACGTAAATATTTGCATACAAATGCACGTAAACAGAAAGCCAGCGAATTCTCAGAGGCTTAAAAACGGATGTTTAACTATATAAAACACATAATTTAAATCACTTAGCACAAAATCGAATAAACTGGAAATGACATGCAAATAGAAAAATCTTCTTAAATTCTGATTTTTCTACACAATTACACAAAAGTTAGGGGTGATCTGTTTTTTTCAAATTTATCTATAACGAATTAAAATCAACAGACAGCAAAAAATCGAAACCAACATCTTCCAGCTCTTTAAGGTATGAAGCTCTGACTCCTATTTTTACCGGAGCATAAAATCTAAAGAAATTAACATCGCCCAATATCTCGACACCATACGACGATATATCCGCATTAAATTTTGTAGGGATTTCTCCTCCATGGTAACTTCCTTGCAGATTCGCGTAATCAGCAAATAAGGTAGCACTTATCCGACGTATATATGTAAGTCCGCCAATGCTTAAATCGGGATTAATAAGTGGTAGTGCATAATTTAGCGATAAGGATTGTAATTGTTCTGTTTCTATTTTTGTCCATCCCCGGGGAAAACGGATGGCATCAGAAAATCCAAAGAGATTGCCGGAACTTTTATCTTGTACCCCTCCATACAAACGAACGCCGTGATTTTTCATAAGACCTGGCAGATACATCGTTGCTGCACCTGAAACTAAGCGCCCCATTTCGTTAGATTGCCAGGGCGAGTGGCGGAAATTCCCTTCTATCGCAAATCCAAAATTAGGATATATATCCTGATGGCTTTTGCGAAGTAACTGATAGAAGTACAAACGGTACGACAACGATTGATAATTACCAGAGTAAAACTCATCCGGTGTCGATTGATCCTTTCCGTAATGTTTCAACTCGTAATCCACTTCTGGTTGCAAAAGACGAGAAAATGCTCCTTGTGATAAGTTCAGAGGGACACGCATATTAGCATTAAAAGTTGTTTCATTCCATTTAAAATTCTGTAGTGTGGTATCTTTTTTAACTACCTGACCTTCCTGATTTTGGTACTCACGAATTAACCAATATTGCGACGCCCGCTTACCTGATGTTACCTCAAAATCGAACACCGGGAACCAACCTTTATAGGTATAACGTCCATAAAAATGGCCTGTTTTTTCACTGGTGTCCCATTTATAGCCCAAAGTGGTAAATGCTGTGCCTAACTTATTTTGCGACATCAAACTAACACCGGGCGAAAACTCATAATTGTCGGGATTGACAAAAACAGGTGCCCAGCTATGAAAATTAAACAGATGTTTCGGTTTGCGATAATCCTCTGACGCAAATAGTTTTGTAGTATCAACACGCGAAAAGTCAACAATACCGAGCTCTTGCTGCTGCATAGAATTAGCAAGTGGCCAACTCGCTGGTGAAACCTGGTTTAATGGTACTGTCTTTTCCGATTGAAATTCGATAATACGGAAACCATCTCCGGTGTAATCGCTAACTGCAATTGTTCCGTTTTTCTGAATAGCCGGATAAACAACATCAAAACGAGGTTCATATACTTGTTTAATTTCAGAACTGACCAGGTCGTAATTGTATAGTGCATTTTTACCCGAATAGCTGCTAATAAAATACAGGTTATTGCCAGAAACCTGCAATTGTTTAATCTCTCCCAGTTCGGTTTCCGGAAGTAAAGTATGCTCATTAGTTTGCAGATTCAGCTTTGCAATACGTTTTCCGTTCTCATCCAATAGCACATAAAGTAATTCATGCCGGTTTAGCCAAACCGGAGAAAAGAAAAAGTTGTTATTATCGGATTGGTAGCGGTATTTTATTTTTCCGCTTGCAATGTCATAAACCGTTAAATAGTTTTCGCTGGAAAAATTAGTTTCAACAACTGCCACTTCATTCAAATTAGGAGAAATCACCGGAGCAAACGCTTTAAATTCGGGAGCAACAGAATATATTTCTTTTGTAATAGCGTTGAAGATTCTTATGCGCGAAAGTCCGCTGTGCGACCAGCGAACGTCTGGTATCTTTTCTGCCCATACAATCCATTCTCCTCGAAAACTTACTGATTCTTCAAAAATAAATCCCGGTGTTATCAACTTTTTTTCGGTGCCATCATTTTTATTAATTACAACAAAAGAAGGAACAACATCTAGTCCTGTTTTGTAGGCAACCAACTCATCATCGTTGAGCCAGTGTTTATATAAATAATTGGTATACGTTTTATATGTTTTCGAGAGTTGAGTTGATGGAACTCCTTCAAATTTGGCATCATCATTTTTCCATTCGGTTGCCAGACTGTCGAATATCGATTCGTAAAGTTGCACCTTTCCCAAACCGGTTTCCATTTTTAGAGCTTTATTAAATGGAGTTAGCGAGAAGGGGCTCATCCCTACTCTTTTTATGGCCTTTTCCCAGATATCACTTCCGTATCGTTCTCTTGAATTAGCCACCAGGTAATAGCCCAGTCGATAGTGATTGGGAACGTAATCTTTGAAAGAACCGAGGTAAGCTTTATCGTACGAAAATGTTTTGTTATCGACCACCTGCGCCTGATGTTCCACAAGAAATGAAGGGAAACGCCCACGCCCGTATTTGCTTAAGGCAGTTTCTGTTGCCACAGCATCGCCTTCAATAAACCACCACGGAAGATAAGCCCCGAATAACAAAGCAGTTCCCTGTTCGCCCAATATAATTTTTATGATTTTAGGTAACTCAGCATTTAATTTATCAATTTGTACCACATGTCGGAATTCGTGCAAAGCCAACTGGTCCAACCAATCTTGCGGATAAATTGCCTGATGCGGCGTGGTATAAAACTCCGAGCGTTTGGGAGCATAAGCCACCAAACCATTCGACTGCACCGTTTGTGTATGAAGAATTACCGATATTTTGCCCGGCTTGTATTTCAACGAATAACTTCCGAAGTAGTAAACCATCTCTAGTTTCTGAGCCAAAATCTGTGCCTGCTCTTCGTAATAATCAGGATAAATCAGTTGAAAATTAGTGGTACTAATTTGCCGCCACTTCAGAGATGCCGGATCCTGCCCTGTATCAAAATACTGAGCCTGACCGATAAAACTTGCCAATACAAATAACAATAGAAATAGTTGCTTCATTTTATCTAAAAAATTGAAATGCCAAAGTACACAAACGAAACTACATAAAAACAAAAAGCCCGGAAAAATCCGGGCCCTAAACTTGAACATGTTTTTGTTTTTTATTCTTCTACTTCGTTAACTCCTAAAATTGGGATTGGATTTTCATCTTCCTTTTCACCGTCAACCGATGCATAAAGTGTTGCAAATGCAGCATGAACCCACATAAGTGAAAAAATGACTCCGACAAAACACACTATTAGTCCGACAATTGTGATGAAGAAGGATAAGATGGCCATTCCAAATATCGTCCAACCATAGCCACGCGTCATTTGCCAGCTTTTTTCAACAGCTTTCATAGCATCCAGTTCTTTATCCATTACCAGATAAGGCACAAAAACCAGTCGACATGCCACAATAATACCTGGTACTATTAGCATAAATAGTCCAACTGTTACCAATGCTGCTACAATTAAATTGGCTAAAATAATATTTAAGTACTGTGTTTTAAAGCCTTCGAACATTACCTTGAGGTCTGCCTCTTCATCTCTCATGGCATTTAGGAATAGCTTTTTTTCGCCGTATTTAATTACAGGTATAAACAAAAAGCCATACGCTAGCGCAAATAACGCAATGGGTAAAAGCAATAACCCGAAGCCATTAAAATCATCTCCGTTCCATTCGCCTCTAAATCCATATCCGGGACCATTTAATAGTCCAACAATTATTACGGCTATTAGAAGTGGCAGGAATGATTTTTCAAAAATTTTTCTCCAACTGTAACTAAAACTTCCACCTGCCGATGGTCTCAATTCAAAATACTTTAAGCTTTCCATTGTTTTTGTTTTTAATGTTTTTGTTTTCTGATTGGCACCTTTCGGTACTTGAACATTGTTTTTTGTAATTGTTAGTCAAATCTACATCATAACTCAAAAAAATCCTTCCTACTAAAGTTGGATTTAGGTTTTTCACTACTTTCGTAGTTAGCGCTGCACGGGCAAAGTTCGTAAAATTGCAATGCACTACTTAAGTAGTTTTTATGTGGATAAAAATTTTAGCATACACTATTACATTTATTGTTTCTGCCGGAATTTCGGCTGTGGGAATATTACTTGCATACCAACAATACCAGCAAAATAAGAAGCCAATTTTCACGACTCTACTGTATCAGCAAATATTTCTTTTCTCCTTTCTATTTTATGGAGTTTGGGGAAATATTAGTCTGCGTTTAGTTATTGCTGATTTAAATATTAGTGATGAATTGAGTGCCAAATTAGCCGTATTTATCCCAATTATTGGAATTCCATTTATGGTAGTAAGTTGGTTTATGCTTTTAAAGTTCGCCAACAATGTTAACGGACGCCGATTGACAAAATCGTTCATTTTTAGCTTCTTTCCTACTTTTGTAGTGATGGCTTTCGTCCTCATTTTTCTTATTCAGAAAGGATATATTCTTTTACCGCAGAATGCAGATCTTTTTGTTGTGCGCATTTTAGTGCTGCTAAACCTGATTGTTCAGTTGTTTTTTCTGCTACCATTTTTCAGAAAAACAAAAAATGCCCATTTATTGAAAGAAACGGGTCTCGACAGAAATAGGGTCTTGATCATTTTTGGTGGCACCGTACTTTATTCCGGCTTGATGTTTTTTTTCAACCAATTTGGATACATATCTACCTGTATTGCTTTAGTTATATTGTTTGCGAGCAACCTGGCTCTTCCGGCAATTATTCGCTATAAAAATCAACCGGTAAACGAAAATGAAAACATGGATTTTCAGTCGTTTTGCAGCTTTTATGAAATATCGAAACGTGAAGCTGAGATCATTCAGGAGATTTGTAGCGGAAAATCGAATAAAGCAATCGCCGATAAATTATTCATCACCTTGCAAACGGTAAAAGATCATAATCACCGTATTTACACTAAAACGGGAGTAAAAAGCAGGGTTCAACTGGCAAATCTGGTTCGCGAAAAAACCGGTGAAAATTAATTGCACTCCCCGATTATTCGTCAAAAAACAAATCCTCTTTTAATTTATCAATGCGTTCAAGTGCATAAATGGCATTTTTTGCCTTTTCTCCCGATTCTGTCAAATAAATACGGTAGTAATTCATTGCCAGCGTTTTATTCGAGTTGTATTCTTCGTATGTAGTTGCAATTTCAAAAAGCACTTCGGTTTTCCCGGGATTTAGTTCGTAAGCTTTTTTCAATGCATCAATCGATTCTTTAAACTGTCGTTGCTGACCGTACATTTGCCCCAAATGATGATACATTTCTGACACATAACCAGGTACCGTTGCTTCAATTGCAAAAGTCATCAATTCAATAGCATCCTCGTAATTTTTAAGTTTTCGGTTACACAAACTTTGGTAGTACATCACCAGCGGATCGTTTGGATTCATCCGCTTTAAGTCGCCAAATATGTCGAGTGCTTTTTCTTCCTGCCCGGCAAAGTAGGTGCATATACCGTAATTCATCAAAATTTCAAAAGCCGGTTGTTTTTCCTGCTCCAAGTATTTTTCAAACTGTAACATTGCCGGACCATAACGTTTTGTTTTATAAAAGAACATCGCCTTTTCAAACAACAAATCTTTATCAGCCGGAAACTCTACCAGACCGGAATCGATAGTCGCCATTATTTCGTTTGCCTCTTTTTTCCAGTTGTAACAATGTATCAGATTTATGTAAGTTCCATGATCGCGGGGATTCGCCTCAAGCACTTTTTCATACAGGTCGCGCGCCCTTTCGCGCTCAAAAACACGAAATGAACAATAAGCCAACTGTTTGTTCCAATAAACATTAGTCGAATCCTTTTCATAAATTCCGGAAAAAACATTGTAGGCTGTTTTATAGTCATCAAGATTGATATGAACGCGTCCGAGTTTACCAGCCAGGGACAGATTATTCGGTTCAACCTTCAGGGCTTTCTCGTAATAGGCAACGGCATCGCGGTTGTTACCCAGAATGGAAAAACACTCGGCCGTTTCTTCCAACATTACCACTTCATTCGCATCGTACTGAAGCCCGTTCATAAAAGCCTCTAATGCTTGTTGATAATCCTGCAGGTTTTTATAAACTACTCCTTTTTTATAATACAATTGGGCAGAAGGATTAGCAGCCAATTCGTTATTTATCTCTTGTAATGCTTTATCGTAGTTCTTTTCGATTAAAAGCAGATCAATTTTACGCTGTGCCAACGAAGTAGTTATAGCACAGAACATTATCAGTAACAGGGTTAATAATTTAACTCGCATAAATAATTATTTATTCAATAGTGTTATTGTTTGAAGAGGTATTTCAATTCATTAAAAGTTTATTGAAGAACAAAATTAATTGGTACGGTATAGCTCACGTTAACTGGT
The DNA here is from genome assembly GCF_963677155.1 of uncultured Draconibacterium sp. Classification (NCBI taxonomy): domain Bacteria; kingdom Pseudomonadati; phylum Bacteroidota; class Bacteroidia; order Marinilabiliales; family Prolixibacteraceae; genus Draconibacterium; species uncultured Draconibacterium sp. Next base: position 5,196,405 of record NZ_OY781884.1, read on the forward strand.
TCTCCGCGCTGATATCCCGGTTTCCATTTTGGTAAGGTATTTACCACCCGCAGCGCCTCTTTATCTATTGAAGGATCAACTCCCCGGGCGATTTTTGCATTTGCAATTGTGCCATCTTTAGTGACTACAAAACTTACATAAACCTTACCTTGTATGCCATTCTCAATAGAAATCTCCGGATATTTGATCGAATTGGCAATGTACTTACGCAACGCGATATCGCCACCCGGAAATTCCGGCATATCTTCTACTATAAAAAACACCTGCTCTTCTTCCTCCAGCTGACGCGGCTTTTGTTCTTTGCTTTTTAATAGAAAAACAGCGCCCGTACTATCCGTATCAAATTCGTATTTACTTTTTTTATTTAGCAAGGCATGTAAAAATTCCAGATCTTCCTTACTTCCCTCCAGTTTCATGCCATCGTCGACCAGGCGAACCGTAATTTTCCGATCATTACTATCCTCAACTTTTGTCACCTGCTGTGTTTCTTTTTGTTCACATGCAAAAATTACAACCAAAGCCAGCAGCGAAACAAATCCTAAAATATATTTCAGGTTGGCCAATTTTGAAGACCTGATTTTTGAAATCATGTAAATCCTTTTTTTAATCAGCGACGAATTGAAATTATTTGCAATATCAAACTGCATTCCAACCGCCTGACTTAAAAGTAATTGTTTATACTGAGCAGAACTGATCCCTGAATTCAGCACCGCATGGTCGGCCAGGTATTCGTGGTTTTCGCGGATGGCACGTTTTAACAGCCACATAAACGGGTTAAACCACTGAAAAACAGTAAGAATTTCAAGAATCAGCACATCAAATGTATGTCCTTGTTTAATGTGTTCCATTTCATGAGTCACCATTTTTTCGTAACCCGATTCCTTTCTTCTATTCGGATTGATGAAGATATACCCCAAAAATGAAAAGGGACTAAATTCCTTATCAACCATAACAAAACGGTAATTATCAATATTTTGAACCTCATTCCTAGAAATGATCAACAAAATCTGAATGATCCGAAAAATCATTCTTCCGAGGAAGAAGGTTAAACCCAACAAATAAATAAGAATGATGATTTTGCTTGAGCTGATTGATTTTACCATTGCTCCGGAAAGATCCTGCCCATAAATGGTAACCGCCTCTAAAACATTACGGTAGGGAGTTACCGTAACTTCGGCCAGCATGTTTGATTGCGGTGCATAAACCCGAAAATGCAGAAATGGTAGTATGACGGAAAACAAAATTGAAAAAAGCAGGAAAAGCCTGTTTAAACGGAAAAATGTTTCTTTCCGTAAAAACAACATGTAAATAAGTGCCAGCAACGACAAGCTTATTCCCGATTCGATAATAAAATTTACTAAATTATTCATCGGGCTCCCGGTTTTCGTTTTCTATATCGCGTTTCACATCCTTCATCAACTCATCCAGTTCCGATAAACTCATGTTGTCTTCCTTGGCAAAAAACGAAACCATTTCCTGAAACGATCCACTAAAATAATTTCGCATAAAGTTCTTCATAAACGAACGGGTATATTCTTTTCTCGAAATTAAAGGATAATATTCGTGTGTTTTACCATAGGCATTGTGTCCCACAAAACCTTTCTTTTCCAAAATGCGGATAATAGTAGAAACCGTATTATATGCGGGTTTCGGAACAGGCATTTCTTCAATAACGTCTTTTACAAATGCTTTTTCAAGTTTCCAGAGTAACTGCATCACCTGCTCTTCGGCTTTGGTAAGTTCCTTCATTTTCTTCGTTTATTTTTAATTTCTGCTAAACTACAAAAAACATACCTAAAAGATTAGTTAAAAAACTATTCTTTTAGGTACAAATTGGAATTGTAGAGGAATTAATCCAAGGCGAAATTTATAGGAACAGTATACTGAACACGAACCGCTTCTCCACGTTGTTTTCCCGGTTTCCAGATTGGCAAGGCTTTTACCACCCGAAGTGCCTCTTTATCTAACGATGGATCAACTCCACGTTCAATTTTAGCATCACCAACCGATCCGTCTTTTTCAACAACAAACGAAACATACACTTTGCCCTCGATACCTTCTTTTTTAGCAAAATCGGGATAATTGATTGCATTGGCAATGTACTTTCTTAAGGCTTCGTCGCCTCCCGGGAATTCGGGCATGTCTTCCACAATAAAAAATACAGCATTAGCTCCTTCTCCTCTTGCGATTCTTTTCTCTTTAGCTGCTCCTCCATTCAGGGCAAAATTAATTGGAACAGTATAACTAACCTTTACTGCCTTTCCTTTTTGTTTTCCAGGCTTCCATGTTTTATCCAGCGCATTCATAACCCGCAATGCCTCTTTATCTAGCGACGGATCAACACCACGGGCTATTTTTGTCCCTTCGATTTTCCCCTTCTTATTTACTATAAAAGTAATATACACTTTACCTTGTATACCTTTCTCTTTAGCTGCTGTGGGGTATTTTACCAACGCTGCAATATCATCACGCAAAGCTTCGTCGCCCCCAGGATATACAGGCATATCTTCAACAATAACAAATACTTCTTTTTCCTTATTGTTCTCTTGTGCGAATACACTCATTGTCAGCACCAACCCGAAAATTATCAAAACAAAACTCCTCATATTTTTCTTATTAATGGTTAAATTTAAATTTCTTACTCCAGCCTAAATGTAATTTGTGCATTATAATATACCTTAACCGGTTTCCCGCGCTGTTTCCCGGGTTTAAAACGTGGCAAGCTGTTTATTACGCGCAACGCTTCTTTATCCAGCGAAGCATCTACCGGTCGCAACACTTCCGCATTGTCTACATTGCCATTTTCATCAACAACAAACTTTACATATACTTTTCCCTGTATTCCGTTTTCCTGTGCAATTACCGGATAACGCACATGTGAATTGATGTACTGATACAAAGCCCTGGTACCGCCCGGAAATTCAGGAGACTCTTCTACAATCACAAATATTTCATCAACGGTCTCTTCTTCTTCCCCCATACTTTCCACTATCGGCTGTACTTCAATAATCGTTTCGTCATCAGCTTCAGTATCCTCAATCATAAGTTCGTCTTCTATTTCAATATCGTCGTCAACAATATTGAGTACCTCAATTACTTTGGGAGGTGGCGGTGGTGGCGGCGGTTTCACTTCCGGTTCGCGTGTAATCGGAATAATTTCTTCCTCAATGTCAAACGATTGAATCATTCCCAGGGAATCAGCTTTTTTAGGCGAGGTTGTCCACTCAAATGCCACTAACATGGTTCCCAGTGCAACTACTAAACCAACTAAAAAGAAGGTGTTTCGTTTTCCTTCCAGATCTGCTTTCTGTGTTTTTTTACATTCCATAATCTTCAAATTTTGTTATTACTCTAAAGTTTACCGTTCATTAATAGTAAAAACAACATCTTCTTTATGGCTATCTTTCAGTTATCCGTTATGTGAACAAACATACAACTAATAAATTAGTCTACAAACTAAAACATTAGTTACTTAAAGCAAATACATTGTAACAAGCTGTATTCTTGTCAATTACACAACTAACATTTTAGTTATAAGCCAATGGGAGTTTTTTGAAAAAATGTTTTTTAAAGGATTTTAAAATTATCGCGGTCAGAAAGTAAGGGGAATTTTCGTCTGAAATTATGTAATTCGGAATAGGAAATTTCAAAAGTTTTAAGCGTTTCATTTTCTCCAATAAACGCTGCAATTCCTTTAGGAGATATACATGCAGAATCGCCCAAATAGTTTATACCTGTACCATCGATTCCAACACGATTTATTCCAAAACAATAGGCCTGATTTTCAATAGCTCTTGATATGAGTAGATTTTTCCAAACATTATGACGTGGCGATGGCCAGTTAGCCATATAAAAAACAACATCGTAATCTTCCAGGTTTCGGGCAAACACAGGGAAACGCAAATCGTAACAAATTTGTGGACAGAATTTCCAGCCTTTGTATTCGACGATTAATTTTTCTTTTCCGGTAGAGTAATGCAAATGCTCCTGCCCCATGCTGTACAAATGGCGTTTATCGTACGATTCAATTTTTCCATCAGGAAATACCCAAAGCGCGCGGTTATAAACCTTTTCATCATCTCCAATGATAAGGCTTCCAACTACTGCTGCATTTTTATCAGAAGCTATTTGCTGCATCCATTTTACAGACTTTCCTTCCATCGATTCATTTAATGCTTCAGGGTGCATGGAAAAGCCGGTTGTAAACATCTCCGGAAGAATAATTACATCTGTCGCTTCAATGTTATCAAGCCATTTGGAATATTTTTCCAGGTTTGCGTCTGGATTTTCCCATATAATATCGGGTTGTATGATGGTTATTTTCAGGTTTTCCATATTGTTTCTCGCAGATTTCATTTCCCATTCAAATGTAGTTAGAAGAAATTTGAATTGGAAAAGATATTTGTAAAAGTCTTTGTGTTCTTTATCGCTTGGTGACTTGTTTTGAACACATAGACACTAAGCCACATTTCTATCAACAAGTTAAAAATAGCAAACTTTACTTTTTAAGTGCAAACAACGAAGTTACGACCTATCTTGATGAAAAAACGGAAGTGTTCCTTACTCCAACGAAAGGAATAGGCACTATTTTTTCATCTTTTTCAGGAGCCGATGGAAAATATACATCGCTGCGAAAGAAACCGGTTTAGTTGTAAAAGCCGGTGAAAATCTTGAAATCAGGCACCGAAACAGCAGTAAAAACACCTTATTTGGAACCTAAAAAATTACAATCTTCATCATGAAGTGCCGAAAATCAAAGGCACAAAAAAAGCCTGCTTTCGTATTTCTACAAAAACAGGCTTGTGCATTATTAACTTTTCTCTAAAACAATTATGACACTTTAATCTCAACGGGCTCTTTCTCAAGCGCTTCTTCTTTCTTTGGAAGTTCAATGTTTAGAATTCCATTTTCAAATTTCGCGCTAATATTGTCTGCATCAACCGATTTTGGCAAGCGATATTTCTTTTCGAAACTTTTAGCGCTAAACTCCCGGTGAGCATACTTGTAGGTCTCGTCGTTTTCTTTTTCTTCTTTCTCAACCTTTACAGTCAATACATTTTTATGAACATTCAGCTGAAGATCCTCTTTTACAAAACCTGGTAATACTACTTCAACTTTAAATTCTTTTTCTGTTTCAAAAACGTTGGTTGCAGGCGATATACCACCATTGCTCACATAGTTTTCGTGATAATCATTTTTCAGGAAATTGTTAAATAACTCATCAACTAAAGTTCTGTTTACATTGTAACGTGGGTTTTCAAATCTTACTAAATTCATGACTTTTCCTCCTAATATTTTTAATTCTCTTGTTAAAATTTTGTTTTCAAATTACTGCTTGCCATAAATCAATTCCTGTTCCAACAAACTTTTCCTACCGATCTTGTCATTTTTGCCCCATAGAACAATGTCAAGTTGACCGATTTATTGTTTTTGTATGCAAATATGTCATGTCGGCTAATTTTATGGATATATACTCAATAGCAATCAGAGCTGAAAATATTGTTACCTTTGCGCAAAATTTTCCAGAAATGAGGATTGATATTATAACAGTTTTGCCGGAAATTATTGAGAGTCCGTTTCAACATTCCATAATTAAGCGGGCACAGGATAAAGGACTGACAGAAATCCATATTCATAATTTACGCGATTATTCGGAAGACAAACACCGACGTGTTGATGATTATTCGTTTGGCAAAGGCGCAGGCATGGTAATGGCAATTCAACCGATTGAAAAAGCCATTGAAACATTAAAAGCTGAGCGCGATTATGATGAGATAATTTTCACTACACCTGATGGAGAAGTTTTTGATCAACAAGAAGCAAATAAACTCTCGCTAAAGAAGAATTTAATCATTCTTTGTGGTCATTATAAAGGCATTGATCAGCGAATTCGGGACACTTACATCACAAAAGAAATTTCGGTTGGCGATTTTGTGTTAACCGGTGGCGAACTTGCCGCAGCAATAATAACTGATGCCGTTGTTCGCCTTTTGCCTGGTGTACTTTCAGATGAAACCTCTGCCCTCACCGATTCATTCCAGGACTACCTGTTAAGTCCCCCCATTTATACACGTCCGGCTGAATATAAAGGCATGAAAGTTCCTGAAGTTTTACGCAGTGGGAACGATAAACTGGTTGACGACTGGAAACATGATCAAGCCATTAAACGCACAAAAAAATTACGCCCCGATTTGTATAAAAAATACTTAGGAGAAGAATAATTGATGAGTGATAATCCAACCAACACAATTGAATTAATTAAGAAACCTTCGAATAAAGTACACGCTAAAACAATACTTATAATTGGCGTTTTTCATGGCGAGGAACCTCAGGGCGAATTTGTGATCAAAAGATATCTTGAAAACGGAAATCTTTCTGACACTAAGAATCACCTGTTTTTTATTCCCTGTTTAAATCCCTGGGGGAAAGAGCGCGGCGTTCGTGTAAATCAAAACGGTGTTGATTTAAACCGCAATTACCCCACTAAAAATTGGATTGAAACCGAAAAAAATGAATATTACTCCGGGAAGCATGCTGCTTCGGAAATTACAACCCGCCAAATGACCGAATTACTGGATAATTTAAAACCCGACATTATACTTACGCTGCACGCCCCTTTAAAATGCGTTAATTATGATGGCCCGGCAAAAAAGCTAGCAGAAAAAATTGCTGAATTCTGCAATTATCCGGTGGTTGCTGATTTGGGTTATCCTACGCCAGGCTCTTTTGGAACCTACTGCGGAGTAGAGCGAAATATTCCAACCATTACGCTGGAATATGACGACATGGAAGATTACGAAAGTATTTATAAGAAAACAGAAAAAGTTTTTGACTGGCTGGCTGGTTATTAGTTTAGTTCTTCAAACTTCGGAGCTTTTAAAACCTTCTGCAAATTCCACGATAGGCACAGTACTCACACTTTTTATCGTGCTCTGTTTGCGAGAACTCGTTTTCCTCCGAAAATATTTCAGAAACTAAACCGGCCAATTCACCTTCAAATTCTTCAGCAACTTCATCAAAGAAAAAGTCTTTATTGCTCATCTTTACTGCTGCCTCAAAATTTTCGGCAAACAAACTTCGAAGCGGATAAATGGCTGCCTGAATTTCAGCCGAACTCGTTTCTTTGGCTAATCCCCACGAATAAATCAGAGCTTGTAAAATCTCCTTTTTAGGATCTTTCGCATCACGCACAAAAAGATCTTCAATTTTATAAAACTTTGTAGTTTTTACATTTCCGGTTTTATAGTCTAGCACCCGGGTTACGCCATCAGCATGGTCAACCCGGTCGATCATACCACCAACACATATTTTATTATCGCCAGCATTTATCCATCTTTTATAGCGCTGTTCCAGACTAACAACAGTAAATGGCGCCATTTTCTTATCAATTCTCAAAAGCTGTCGCAAATAAGTTATGGCATTTTCGAAAATCAGCAAGGTTTTTCCTTCCAGCTTTATTTCTCCTTTTAACGGAAGTTTCTTTTTCAAATAATGTACAGCAATCTGTTTGGTTACTTCATTTTCCAGCCATATACGGTCTTTCTGAATTTTCTCGATATTACTTTTTTCAACTACCCGCCCTACATAGGGCTTATATAACTCTTCTAAAGTATCGTGAAAAATATTTCCAAAAACAACTCCGTCAATTTCTTCTTTCACTTCCTCGGGCTCGGGCAAACGAACCACATACTGATAGTAAAATTTCAACTTACAATTCAGGTAGGTATTAATTGCACTTGGTGAAAGCGGATGATCCTCCGAATTATTAGCCAGCAATTTCGCTACTATTTCTTTCGAACTTTTTATGCGAATATTCTCTGCCGGATCGTTGGAAAACGAAAAATCGAGGTTCATCATTGCCGGTTTATGCACCGAGTCGTATTGCAACTGATAACCATAACGGCTGAGTTCACCGGTTCCAATTCCCTCTTTCACCACACTATAGGTAGACGTAATATTTTTTGCCCGCTGAATAAGACGATAGAAATAATAGGCATACATAGCGTCCTGCTCATCAATACCCGGCAATCCAAATCCCAAACGAATATTAAATGGAATAAACGACGGTGCCGTAAATTTTCGTGGCCATTTATTTTCATTCAGGCCAAGAATAATCAGGTTTTCAAAATCAAGACAACGGGTTTCCAAAATCCCCATCACCTGCATGCCGCTCAAAGGTTCTCCTTCAAAAGCCACCGAAACCTGCCCAAGATACTGCGAAAAAAGCCTGAAATAAACAGCCTCGCTAATTTCACGCTGCTGCTCACTCAACACATCATCAACAACGGCTTTTAGCTTTTCAATCGCTTGATAAATGGAATAGATCAGCTCCAACAGCATCGCATTGTCAATTTCAGTATCTTTTAAATGACCATAAAAAGCAGCAAGCACATTTAAAAAGTACTCGCTGTAATCCGCTGTTTTTTCCGGCAGTGTAAATATTTGTTTGTGCAATGGAGAGAAATTAATTTCGGCCAGTGGCACCGTAATTCGGTTGTAATTTTTCAACTGGTTAATGTACCTTTTACAAGCCTCACTCGCAGTGTCGCCCAGCAACTGATGATTTAAAACATCGGTTACATAACGATAATAAGCCACATAATTATCGTCTTCTTTTCGTTTGTTCTTCAGCAGTGTTACCAGTAACATTAAAAAGCCATAAACCACAGAATTACGCACCGAATACCCCATTGTAACATTTACCTTGTCGATATTTGCGGGGACTGCTCCCAGTGCTGAAAACAACAAACTTTCATCGGCTAACACAATCGCTGTATTGTCAAACTCCTTTTTATATGACTTTTTTGTTTCGTCCAGAAAATTAGGAATCTGTTGCGCCTGCCCGTATACCGACGAAACAGCAACCATTTTCATGTTTTTTGGTTTGGATAAACAAGTTTTATCCAGGTTAAAACTTTCAGGTTGAGGAAATTCAATCAGGTTGCTTCGTAAAAAATGACCTGCTTCATTTTGTTTATCGCTAAGATACGATTCGTCGAAATCCCATAAAAACTCAGCCTTTCCCAAACTTTGCAGATGTTTGAAGAATTTTTTCTCGCATGCGTTTAGAGCATTTAATCCTACGATATAATATTTTTTAAAAGGAAATTCTTTTTCTTCACTTTCCAGATTTTCAGCCACTTCCCGATCCTGCATCCCGGGATAAGCCAGTTGTTTTTCGACCAGCTGCTGTTTAAAATCCTGGTAAACGGGATACAACTTATCCCAAATGGATATATATTTTTCCTTAAACCCCATTTTATCCACAACCGCCATACTTCCCCAAAACTGCTCCAGCGCCTTTTTCTGCTCATCGGTGAGGTAATCAAAAACCGATTCAATCTCTTTCAGATCAGAAATATTGGTAAACAGATCTTTGGCTTTTACGAGGTAACGATCGATATCGTTAAAATCGGCCAGCAGAATTTCTCCCCAAAAATAGAATTCATCAAAGGTTTCGGTGGTTTTAGTATGTTTTAGAAATACATCATAAAGTAAAGAAATCAGCTGTAGTTTCTCGCCTTTTTGCATGGACGAATACGATGCCATCAATTCATTTATCGTGGTCGTATTGGGGCCAATAGCCGCACCAGCAACAGTTTTCTGCAGATAATGAGTAAAAAAAACACCCGCTCTGCGGTTAGGAAAAACCACACAAATATCCTTTAACTCGTTTTGATGTTTTTGATAAATAAATTTGGCGCATTGCGAGAGAAATCGTTCCATACTTCAGTTCATCGTTCAGGGCTTAAAGTTCATAGTTTAGCGTGAATAAACAAGAAATTGATGCAATAAAATTTTCTTAAATTAGAACTTTCTTTATAAGTTCGGATTTAAAATGACAAGCAAAAAGAATCATATTTCAATATCACAAAATCGCATTTTCAGACCTATCAGCAAGAACGAACAAACAAAAATACAGATAGATCTTTGATGCGCTAATAAATATGTATTACATATTTATTCCAGATATAGAATATTCATAAAGTCAAAATTTGCCAAACAAATATTCCTGTAATATTACCCACTTTTCTTCACCCAGCTTCTTTATTTTATTCACAATAGACTATAAAAGAGCGCATTATAAATATAAAGACAGACAATAGCTATTTTTGATCCTACCTTGCAATGGCGTAATCTATTTTTTAAATCATATTTGATTTTCAATTAAAATTCGTATTTTTATTAAAATTTATAATATATAATACAATGCGATGTCATTTTTTCAATATATTTTACAATATTGCACCATATTACGAAAATAACAACAAAAGATATTAATAATACCAATATTTAAAGACTGATGATACAAAATCAACAAATAAAGAATCAATTAGCGATTTTATCAATTCAAAAAATGCAATATTTCAATCCGAGAGACACTTGTTTCAAGAGATAATTAATTTACTTTTTATAATACAAATAATTCTCTATGAAAAGATTCTTATTCTCAATTTTCTTGATGAGCGCGGTAACGTTATTAGCAACGGCGCAGAAACGCACCATTAATGGTGTCGTGCGAGAGCAATCTACCAATGATTTACTCCCCGGAGTAACAGTACTGGAAAAAGGGACTTCAAATGGAACTGTGACGAATGTCGACGGTGAATTTTCCCTTTCTGTTGAGCAGGGAGCAACACTTGTTGTTTCTTACATCGGACTTGAATCGAAAGAAGTCACTGTTGGGACCTCTTCGACTATTGAAGTTTTACTTGTTCCATCCTCTGAACAGGTTGATGAAGTAATAGTAACTGCAATGGGCATCCGCAAAGAAACCAAAGCTCTGGGGTATGCCGTACAGGCGATTGATGGCGCCGAGCTTGTAAAAGTGAAGCAACCTAACCTGGTAAACTCGTTAAACGGTAAAATTGCCGGTGTTAACGTTACCAACTCAGGAGGTGGTGCAGGTACATCATCGCAAATTATTATTCGTGGTAGCACATCACTTTCGGGTGATAACCAACCACTGTTTATTGTCGACGGTATTCCGATTGACAACAGTACAGTAAGTGCCGACTATGGTGCGGGCTTAAGTGCGACTTCAACCTACAGTGGTAACCGTGGTATGGATATCAACTCAGATGATATCGAATCGATTTCTGTACTTAAAGGCCCTGCCGCCGCCGCATTATACGGATTGAAAGCGGCTGCCGGAGCAATCGTAATTACCACTAAGAAAGGTGAAGCCGGAGCTATGCAGGTAAATGTTAGCTCTAAGTTTAAAGTTGACACTTACAACAGATTGCCGGAACAACAAACCATCTACGGACAAGGTAGCGACGGTGCTTTTGATGATGGAACTACATCATCGTGGGGAGCTCCACTTACCGGAACAGCTTACAATAACCTGGAAGATTTTTTCGAGCCTGCATTTTCATACGATGTAACCGGAAGTATTTCGGGTGGAACAGAAAACGGAAGCTACTTTATGTCAGTTCACCGTCTGGATCAGAATGGAATTGTACCTACTACTGAGTACACAACCAACTCTATTCGTTTTAACGGCGAGCACGAAAAAGGATGGTTCACTATAGGAATGAACACCAGCTACATTTACTCGCAAACTACTAAAACGATTACCGGATCGGGGTTATACGACTCGGGAGGAACAGGTGCAATGCTTAGCGTGTTAAATTGGCCACGATCGAACAATATGAGCCACTGGATTGAAGGCGGACAACGTGTACCACTTCTGCCAAATGTTGATCCGGAAGACGATGTTGATAATCCGTACTGGACAGCCCACAAAAATCCGGTTACCGACGACGTTCATCGTTTTATCGGATCGGGATACCTTACCATGCAACCTACCGAATGGTTGAGCACTACTTACCGTCTTGGTCTCGACCATTACAATACCTTCTCACGCAACATTCTTACTCCGGGATCTGCAGTAGCTTCTCCATACGATGAAGGTCAGGTTACTGAATCACAGAGAGAAAACAACATCTTTACATCGAACTTAACTGTTTCGGCCAACAAAAAAGTTGATGATTTTGATTTGGGTCTGATGTTGGGACACAACTACGAGCAGACAACTTATTTCAGCCAACGGCAAAGTGCGATTGGTTTGCTCTCTGATTTTATGAGTGTAAACAATGCCGATCGTGAAAATCAGACATTTGATAACTACCAATCGAAGAAGCGTTTATACAGTGCTTTCGGAGAGTTTAGCGCCAGCTACAAAAACATGGTATTTATGAGTGTTACCGGCCGTAACGACTGGTCATCAACTCTGGCCGAAGAAAACCGTTCGTTTTTCTATTCTTCTGTTAGCGGTAGTTTTGTTTTTTCTGAATTATTTGGCGAAAACCGGAAAGAAACCTTCTCGTTTGGTAAAATCCGCGCTTCGTGGTCGCAGGTTGGTAAAGATGCCCCTGTGTACAAAACAGCAACTTATGTTGAAACTGTAAATACAATAGGTGGTGGCTACAAAAACCAATACACCGGTGGCAACCCGCATTTGGCTCCTGAAACTACAGAATCGACAGAACTTGGTTTAGATCTACGTTTCTTTAACGGACGACTGGGGGCTGATTTTACTTACTACAATACCCGCAGTAAAGATCAGATTATTTCGCCAAGGGTAAGTATGGCAACCGGATATATTTTCCAGTATACCAACTTCGGAACCGTTACCAACAAAGGTTTTGAGTTTACTTTAACCGGAAAACCAATCCAAAATCGTAACTGGAACTGGGAAACAACTTTAAACATTTCGCATAACAACGGAACCGTATCTGATCTGCCGGAAGGTGTTCAGCTACTTTATGTAACCGACGTTCAGGTTGGACCGGCCACACCGGCATCAATTGGCGACGATATTTTCCTTGGTCTTATTGGTACACGCTGGGAAAGAACTGATGATGGCGAATTGATCCTTGACTCTGACACAGGTCTTCCGATTACCTCTACAGATGCAACAAATGTTGTTGGCGACCGTGAACCGGACGTACTTTTGGGATGGAACAACAGCATTACGCATAAAAACTGGAACCTGTCGTTTTTAGTTGATGTAAGAATTGGCGGCGATGTTTACAATGCTACCGAATATGAAATGACTTACTCAGGAATGAGTAAAGTCACTGAAAACCGCGGAAAAACGCAAACATTTGAAGGTGTAATGATAAACAGCGAAACCGGCGAATACGAACCGACAACAAGCACAGTTACGCTAGATCAGGATTATTACCAAAACTATTACACCAAAGAGGCCGAACCATTCATTACCAGCGTTAACTGGCTCCGTTTGCGTTCTGCATCGTTGAGCTACACCGTGCCTGCTGCATTTTGCAACCGCATTGGTTTTGTAAAAGGAATTGATCTGTCGTTAACAGGAACCAACCTACTCCTGTTTACCAATTACGATGGAATGGATCCCGAGGTTAGTGCCGGAGGTTCCGGCGTATTAGGAGCCGGATCATCAGGAATTGATTATGCCGGAGTTCCTGCAACCACAAGTGTTTCATTCGGTTTAAATGTTAAGTTTTAAAAAGGATTAGCTATGAAGAAGATAACAATATTATTTCTGTTTTTTATAGGGGTGTTTTTCACCTCTTGCGAATACGACCTGGATATAAACAACTCTCCCAACGCGCCTCAAGAGGCGGCACCCGATCAGCGCCTACCCTATATTTTAGCTGAAACAGTTGATTTTTATGGTAGCCACGGAACACGTACTGCTAACCTTACCCAACAGTTAGGTTATGCTTATCGCCCCGGTTACCGCTATTACATGTTTCAGAACTGGCAATTTGCCAATAATGCCGATGCATGGGTTTGGCAGTCCTGGTATGGTTATGCCTGGGTTAATATTGAAGAAATGCTAAACGATGCCGAAGATGCTGAAGCATGGCACTATACAGGTGTTGGTAAAATTCTTAAAGCATTTGGAACAGGAACATTGGTTGATGCTTACGGATATATTGCATACAAGGAAGGTATTGCCGGAAATATTCAGCCCGATTACGACGATGCAGAATATGTATACAGCCAAATACTTCCGTTAATTGACGAAGGAATTGCTGATCTTCAGAAAACACAGGGAGAAAATGCTCCGAACCTGGCCGTTGGCGATGTAATGTATAATGGCGATATTGACAAGTGGATTAAGTTTGCTTATGGCGTAAAAGCCCGTTTTATGAGCCACCTGTCGAAAAAAGCTGAAGGAACTGATCTGTTGGCATACAACCCTACAGGAATTCTTTCGAATATTGAAAAATCATTCCAATCGAACAACGACGATGCCGAATACGTTGGCGAAGACGGAGACATTTCGGCCAGATGGTGTATTCAGTACCAAAATACAGGTAGCTCTAATAAACCCGGGAAACTATGGAAAGACTACCTGATGAATACCGTTGACACCATTAACGGTGGCGATGAAACCTGGAACAGCCGTGTGGTTGATCCACGCTCGGAAGTACTGATACCTAAAATTCTGGAAGGTGAAAATGACGGTAAATTCTCGTTTGCTGTTGATTTAGGCGAAACAGATCACGCACCAACCACCGACGATGTAAATTATGTTGGAATGCGTTCTACTGATGACAACCTACTGTTTTACACCAGCAAGACTTCGCCTTATTTTCTGCTTTCTTATTCTGAGTTGAAATTTATTGAAGCAGAAGTATACTTCCGCCAGGGAAGCATGGAGAGTGCGCTGACTTCGTACCACGATGCAATTCAGGCAAACATGGACAAACTGGGAATTCCGGCAGATGAAAGTGCTGCTTTTATGGCTAGCGAAGCCGTTGTTCAAAACACATCGGATTTGACATTGAGTCACATTATGATGCAAAAATACATTGCATGTACTTACAGTCCTGAAGTTTGGACGGATATGCGACGTTGCGATTATTGTATCGGTCCTGACGGAACTTACGACTACGCTGCCGGCGTTTACAAAGGATTTGATCGTCCGCCGTTTGTATACGAAACTGCATTCCCTCAGGATAACGACTACATTCGTCGTTACCAGATGGCCTACTATGAGCGTTATTACAATGCTGCCAAGGTAGAGGCACTTGGCGTTTTTGAAAATGAATATATGACCACACCTGTTTGGTGGGACATTGAAGACTAGTTCTTTTAAGTCTAAAGTTAAACTGCAACGGCTTGCCCAATTCTTCGGGCAGGCCGTTTTTTTTACATTTAAAGCAGTTCTACCAAGGTAACAATGATAATTACCTTGGGTAGAAAGCCTTTACCCAAGGGGAGCGACATAATTACCTAAGCTCGAAAGCCCGTACCCAAGGGTAGAATGGTTATTACCGAGGGGAGAAAGCCCATACCCAAGGGTAGAATGATTATTACCAGGGGGAGGAAGCCTCTACCCAAGGGGAGAATAATTATTACCGAGGTTCGAAGGCCTGCACCCAAGGGGAGTGACCTTTCCTAAAATAGCTTGACAGATTATTACTTTCTTTACTGATTAGGAGTAAATGATTTTTTCTCATTTACTGTTTTACAAAACTACTAAGTTTTTCTTTACTGTTCTTTCCTGCGTTTTCATTTTTTGTTTCTGCAAAGTCCGACATGATTTTGTGTATGCCCTAAAACTGGCGACAGATAAATTTTATCCTCCTGTAGTTTCTTACAGTATTATTTTTTAATCCTGGTTTGCAGGAACACTCTGCAGGCTTTCCCCTGTTTCCGCATTCGCCTTATAATGCCGCTTTTTCCAGTGTTTTTTTAGTACTCCTGTATGCAAGTGTGCATCTGTTGGAAACATGAAGTCTACGCTGCGGTGAGGCCGTTTGTTGTTGTATTTGTACACCGCAACTTTTGTGGCTTCAAGCGCTTCCCGATAATCAGAAAATGTATGGTTTAAATCGTATTCGTCCTTTAAAATCCCATTAACCCTTTCGGCTATTGCATTTTCGTACGGATCGCCGTTTTCGGTCATCGAGATATTTATTTTCGAGCCCTTCAGAAAGTTCACATAGTCGTTACAACAGTATTGTATCCCCCGGTCAGAATGATGGATGAGACCTTGTTTCACTCCCTCGCCTGCAACTGCCATACGCAAGGCGTTTAATGCCCCTTCGCTGGTTAAATCGGGCCAGAGGCACCAGCCTACTATCTTCTTCGAATAGGCATCGGTTACCAGTGAAAGGTAAACAAAGCCTTTTTCGGTGCGGATATAGGTAATGTCGCTCACCCATAAGCGCCCTGAGCTGAGTAGTTCTATCTCCCGGATCAGGTTGGAATATTTACGGTAAAAATGGTTCGAATTCGTGGTTTTAGGTCCTCTTCTTTTACGTTTTACCAATAAACCGTGTTCGCGCAAAAGGTAGTAGAATTTGTCACGTCCATATTTAATATTATGGTCCTGTAACTGCGGCGCTATCAAATGATGGAGCTTCTCGGCCCCCATGCGAGGGTGATCCCCACGCAGCTCTTTTACCAATGTTAATATAAATACTTCCTGCAT
Organism: uncultured Draconibacterium sp.; assembly: GCF_963677155.1. Classification (NCBI taxonomy): domain Bacteria; kingdom Pseudomonadati; phylum Bacteroidota; class Bacteroidia; order Marinilabiliales; family Prolixibacteraceae; genus Draconibacterium; species uncultured Draconibacterium sp. Next base: position 5,212,840 of record NZ_OY781884.1, read on the forward strand.
TTGAAGCCCCGACTGGCGCTTTTTGCTGTCGTACCAGGCCTGACGGCTAAACCCAAACAGTCCGCACAGTACCGCTTTGCTTGTTAGCGGGTACATGTGCGTTAGTACACCTACTGCTTGGGGCCAGACTTTTTTCTGATCTCGAGTTTGTAGTCGTTCTCGGCAATGTCGATCATGGTGTTCAGCGCAACGTTTTTCATCTGCGCCAGTTCCAGCTGCTTCTCCAGCTCTTTGATGCGTTTTTCCAAGGCCTTGTTATCTGCTCTTTCTTTTGAACTCATAGACTGCAAAGATAAGTGGATTTCGTCGGAATATTTGACTTGCCAGTGCTTGTACGTCTTATCAAATCGATGTGGTAAATTAAATTTTTCACGAGCTTCAGTCACACTCATCCGTCCGGAATCAAGTTCGGCTATTAACCAACGCCGAAAACTGGTCTCGTAATTACTGTAATCTACTTTTTTCTGATTAAAACCTTCCATATTATCCGAAAGGTTAGTGCTGATTTTTTTCATTTTTGCTTAACTTTTTTAGTCAAGCTATTTTAGTATAAGACAGAGAATTATAAATACCTAAGTGATTTAAAATCGCCCCTAAGTTTACTGCTCAATTTCCCGAACCAAATCAAGAATTTTATCGCGCAAGGGTTTGTATTTGAAATACCACAACACAAAACCAATTATCGCACCAAACAGTATCGCTCCGAGAAAGATAACCTGAGAATACAGCACTGATCTGCCTTCGCCTATCCATTCGAAAGCTAAACCGATATCCATTAATATAAGGCCCGGAATAATCGACATCACCCTTTTTTGAGCAGGCTGGTAACGTGAGGCTGCCTTTTTTAACATTTCGAGTGTAGGCAAGGAATAATCAACATAGCGATAATCCTTATAGTATTTTCGGAAAGAGAGTGCAATTACCAAAAATCCCAGAATAAGAGCAACTCCGCTAATTATGTTGTTAATGTTATGTGAATCGGTGTAGTACCTAATCGTGCGTACTATAAACACTGGTATATAAATCCAGTAAAAAATCTGAACTGCCTTTACAATTGTCGCGTACTGCCTGTCTTCCTTTTTTAGTTTCCCGGTTAATTTACTCAGATTGGTATCAAATTCATGTGCGGTCATAATTGTTCTCCTTTCAGCTTTTCTTTTAATTGCGATTTAATTCGATGGATTTTCACTTTCACATTAGGTTCGGTAATACCAATAACCTCGGCAATCTCTTTCATCGAAAGCCCTTCGAGCATCAGCGATATCAATGCTTTATCGATTACCGATAGCTGGTTAAGCTCAAGCTGCATACGTTCCAGCAACTTTTCCTCGGCCAGTTTTTGCTTCAGGTTTTCACCATCCAATATCGAATTCAGGTTTGTTGTTTCGCTGTTTACCATCAGTTTCATATGCCTGAAAGCCTTTCCGGTAAATGTTAGCGATGTGTTTACAGCCACCCGGTACACCCATGTGCTCATGGCCGAGTCGCCCCTGAAACTATCCAGACTTTTCCAGATATTTACCAGAACCTCCTGGTACATGTCTTTCTGATCTTCAGCATTGGAATTGTAATACCTGCAGATATTGCGGATCCGCTCGCCATTGTCAGATACAATCGTGTTGAATTTCTCTTCTTTCGTCACTTTTCAGTGTTTTTTCCTATTTAGTAAAGCTAAAAACGGATAGTTACATTTTTTTCTGAAAATATTAAAAAAGAATGATTGATACAGATTTCTGAAACTTCTGCTCAGAAAGTTAACCTAATAGGAAAGTTGAAAAATAAATTGGGGAATGAGTAATTAAGGGATGTTTGAATAACTATCGCGAATAAAAATAACCACAATAATGAGCCAATTGGTTACAGGTAAACACAAAAAGGTTCCGTTCGAATCAACAAACGGAACCTTTTTTATTTTGCTTTATTCATCTATTTACTACTTGCAAAGCGGATCAGTACCAATAGTACCAACCAAATCTTTCAGATACTGTTTCGATTCTACATTTTTCAGGCGCTCTTTAGCTTTTGCCAAACGGCCATCAATATCCATTTCTGCAACCAGAGCAGCGTTGCTTTCATTGGCTTTAAAGTCTTCCAGGTAACCGATTTGCTCCACAAGGAAAGCAATATCCTTGTCTTGTTTCAGTTTTAGGCGGGCTTTATACCAGTCGCTTTTTAGCACCTCTTCCCTTTCGAATAGCTTGCGCAACTCCGGATCGCTAATGTCCTTACCTTCGTAATGACCATAAGCCATAACATGCAGCAATACTTTCAGCGGCGGAATAGCCGATTCAACACTTCCATCCTCGAAGAATGGCAGCGCAGCACGTTGCATGGCTTCGGTAATGTTGTTTATACCGTCAACATAATCGTCCATTCCCTGAAGCTCTGGCTTTAGCATACGCTCGTTAAACACCGCCAGTGGTTCGTCGAACAAACGGTTCATACAACGGAAAGCAAAGTTTTTGGTTATTCGGTAGCCCAAACGGCTGGCCAGCACTTTTTGTCCTTTGTATTCAAAGTCCTCCAGTTTCTCCAGGCAGCCATTTTCAATCAGCTTTTTCGGATCGCGATCTTCGGGAACCAAACGTGCCCAAATTTCAGGAATAAGAATACTGATATCGTGATCGAAACGATTTTCCGATCCAATGTATCCGGCAGCTGAACTAAATCCCTGGTATTCGGTAAGAATATACGACAACAAGGCGTTGTTCAGGTCGGTGGTTGGCACCAGCATATTAAAAGGCCCTTTTGTAAGCGCACCTTCCAATCCGGCACCAGTTGTTGATGGCGACTTTCCGGTGATACTTGCAATAAAATCCATAAATAGCTCAGGCAACTCCTGGTAATGAATTGGATTATAAACTGCCAGCGGGCGAACTCCGGCTTTTTTATCGGCAGGATTGTTTCTTCGCCCGGGTAATACCGCATTTACAGGCCAAACCACCGGATCTTTGTCTTTAATCTTGCGATACAGACGCACCCCTATTTCTCCAAGGTAAGCATCCTGCGTTTCCTCCTTAAATATATTGCGCTGCAGGTAACGTGGGTTCTTTGTTGGTTCGCCGTCTACAATTCGTGGATGCGACGGTGTTACAAAATAATTATCGCCATCCCCTTCTGCCACTTCCTTAATAAAGTTTTTTACCGGCTTGGTATATCTCTCAAAACTAATGGCGTCTTCAATCAGATCTATCGCATTCTCGCGGGTTAGCGGCTCGTAATTTGTCAGGAATGTGTTATTATCCACAATTTCCTTTTCAGCTTCTTTATCGTAGCCTCTGATTACTGCTTCATCAGGGCGCTGAAACAAGTAACTCTCACAATTGGCAACCAGTTTTACACTCGGATTATTATATTCCTTATTCAAATCCTTCAAACGGTTCGATGGCACTGTAATCGTTGCCGAAATATCATCCTCGGTTTGAATTTTCATCGACGGAACAAAATCCGAACGCAGTTTATGCAAATACCAGCGTCCTTCTTCGTTAAATCCGATACGTACATAACTGGCAGCAATTGGATTGTGTTTGTAACGCAACACATTTCCGGGGCGGCCATTTACAATTTCTACATTAAACAACTCGCGCCATTTTAATCCTCTCTCTTCGTTTCCACGGTAATGACGTTTTACGAAAAAGGCCAACGTGCGAACATTGTCAGGCAGGTCTTGCAAGAATTTATTGTATTCGTCGCTGTACAGATCAGACTGCGTTAATAATTTTACCGCCGAACCCAATGTACGCTCTTTACTCAGGAACGAGCGCGACGGATCGGCATCGGGGCGCACTTCTTTCCATCGGTTAGAATAATCTTTATTGATAATCTCATCAACCATATTTTCAACCTGCTCCAGATTTTCGATATAAAACGATCCGAATTTAATGGCATTTTGCATCGATTTTGAGATTTCTGATTTTCCACCTCCGGAAACCGTACTTGGTTTGTGGCAAAACATTCCTTCCGGTGCGGTATCGATGATACGCCACATAGCTTGCGTTGGGTGTTTTACCAACTGAAATTTATGTCCGGTAGGATGTACATACACTTTATTGGGCGAAAGTTTCAGGCTGTAATCTTTGTTTTTGTATTTCCAGCTAACTGAACTTTCCTCCACATCCAGATCGGCGTTTTCAGGAATATAAACTACATCCGGATATTTTTTATCGATGGCGTAATTTCCTTCCTGCAGTTCAATCCGGTTTCCGAGCAACTTTTTCACTTCATCAAAAGAATACGGCTGATCAAACTTTTTGGTAAAATTGGTTCCAAAAACACTGTCGCTCATATTTCCACGAGGAAAAGCAATGGCGCCACCGGCATGTTCTTCTTCAACCAAACCATAAAGGTTGGCCGAATAGCTAATTTGTGTTTTTATCTCTTTTTTCGAGTAACCAAAATAATTGTCGGCAATAAGGGTAACAACAACTCCTCGTTCATCGCGGCAGGTAATTTTAAATGCACCACCATCGTTATACAATTCATTTTCGTCTTTCCAGCACATGCCATCGCGTTTCTGACGTTCAGATGCATCATCGTAATGTGGCAGACCAACATCTTTTTTCTTAAGCGTAGTAAGGTGTGGTGCCAAAATTATACATCCGGTGTGGCCGGTCCAATGCTCAACATCAAGTGCGGCATCGTTTACAGCCAGATTAGGATCGCCTGCATTCCCAAAAATAGTTTCAACAAAATCGAGGTTACTCACCAGACTTCCGGGTGCAAAAAAACGTACTTCCATACTCTTTTCGCTTACAATACCGGGCACTTCAGGGCAAACTACGGGGCGCAACAACAACGACACCATTACTTTGGCTTTTTCATCTTGTGCCGATGTAAATGGTAAAGTCATTAACCCGTTTGTTGGATTTAGAGCGGCATGCAACAAGTGTGCGAAAGTAATTTTCGGCACTTCTTTTTTATCGGCAGGCACAGGTAGTCCACCACGCACAATATGGAAAGTTCCTTTTGTTGTTCGTTTATCTTTGGCAGGATTGTTCAGAATACCCTGTTTCAAACGGTAAGAACTCAGCAAATCGCTTTTAAACTCATTCCCGTTTGGTGGCAAACTCAATTCTCGCGCCATTTTTTTCTGGTTCAACACCAAGGTATTATTTGGCAAACGATAAGGCTTTTTAAATTCAAGCTCTTTTAAATAGTCATCGATAAAATGCTGAATTCGGGCATCGGCCGGAGACATGTGCTCACTTAACAAGCGCGATTTTTCCTGAAAGCTTTTTACCAGACCTTCAGTTAATTCCTGAAATTTTGAATTGGCATATTTAGAGCCCGAGTCTGAATCATCATTAAACGTTGGCTGACCTAAGGAGGCCAACTGCAAATTGATATATTGAATCATATCGCGGCGATCTCGTCTCGTTTGTTTTGAGGGAGTGTATTTTTTACTCATAATAAATATATTTCTAGTCCTTAAACAAAAATACAGAATTGAAGTTTCATCAATTGAATGAAATTTCTTAATTCACCTTAAAACAGCAATTCTTTATTGATTTGTTAACCCTAAGAGTACTTATTCTAACAAAATGTAAAAGTTTGGCTTTTCATCCGATATACGTGACTTTCCCGTCAATGTTACCCTTATGATATGTATCATAAGTACTTCTTAATTGTAAAATAATTTCAGGAATATCTTTGAGCTTATATTGAATAATATTAATAGGTAAAGCAAATCAATCATTAACATATGATCGTCTAAATTATTACTATCAACCTGATTCTGTTCTACCGAAACCAAAAAACTATTACAAATGAAACACTTAAAACTAAAGACTATGCTGGTCCTAATGGCTGGTCTTATTATTTCTTCACAAACATTTGCAACCGATGGTTATTTTAGCGTTGGCTATGGTACAATTAATAAAGGATTGGCTGGTGCCGGGATTGCATTTTACCAGGGATCGCTAATTAACGGCAACCCTGCCGGTAATGTATTCCTTGGAACCAAATACCAGCTGGGAGTTAATTTCTTTAATCCAAACAGAAAGTACACTGTAACAGGAAATGCCTCAGAACAAGCTATGTTTCCATTAGCCACCGGAACAATTGAGAGTGACAGCAAATTATTTCTAATGCCATCGGCGGGTGCCAATTGGATGCTTAACGACAACTCAAGTATTTCTGCTGCCTTATTCGGAAATGGAGGAATGAACACTGATTATCCTACTCAGACTTTCGGTGATCAAAGTGTAACAACAACTGGCGTTAATCTTGCTCAAATGTACGGTAACATTACTTACTCGCAAAAACTGGGAGAAAAACACAGTATTGGTGTAACCGGCGTATTGGCTTATCAATATTTCGAGGCAAAAGGGTTAACAAATTTCGGCGGTTTTTCTTCTAATCCGTCAGCACTCTCTGGAAACGGAACCGACAGTGGTTTTGGTTACGGCTTTAAAATTGGATACCTGGGACATTTGACCGATAATTTCGCTGTTGGTGTTACCTACCAGTCGAAGGTTTTTATGAGCGAATTTGACGATTATGCAGGTCTTTTCGCTGAACAGGGAGATTTTGATATCCCATCGAGCTGGACAGCTGGTATTGCTTGGGAAGTTGCCAGCGATTTTACGGTAATGGCCGATGTGAAACAAATTATGTACGGAGATATAAAATCGATTGGAAATCCGATGTCTAACCTGAATAATGCAATGATGGGTGATGCCACCAGCATGTTAGGCGGTGATAATGGTGCCGGATTTGGATGGGACAACATTATGGTTTACAAACTTGGTTTTAACTATGCAGGTGTCGAGACCTGGGAATTCCGCGCCGGACTTTCTATTGGCGACAACCCAGTTCCTTCATCAGAAGTAATGTTTAATATTCTTGCACCTGGTGTAATTGAGAACCAGATTGCACTTGGTTTATCAAAAGAAGTTGGAAAATCGGGCAATCAATTCCACGTTGCATTTAATTATGCAATGAACAACAGCGTTGAAGGCGCAAATCCAATGGCTCCTCAACAAACTATTGACATTGAAATGAACCAGTTTGAACTGGAACTTGGATTCTCGTTCTAACGAATATAATTTAGCATACTCCAAAAATTTAGAAATAGTATAATTTCTGACCCGGGCTTTCGTCCGGGTTTTTTATTACTTTTTATTTTGAACTCTTCCCCGATTTAACTGTAATTAGTATTTTAACCGCTAATATTAATTTGAAAGAACAGAAATGAAACTTATATCATGGAATGTAAACGGAATACGTGCCGTTACTAAAAAGAATTTTTTTGAAGATTTTAAACAATTGGATGCCGATATGTTATGCCTTCAGGAAACAAAGGCGCAGGATGATCAGGTAGCAGAAACACTGGCGCCTATTGCAGGCTACCATATTTATTCCAATTCGGCCGAAAAGAAAGGCTACTCTGGAACAGCAATCCTTTCAAAGACGAAACCGGTAAGCGTTTCGCGCGATATGGGAATTGATATTCATGATACGGAAGGTCGCGTTTTATGCCTCGAATATGAAAAGTTTTATTTGGTAAATGTGTATGTACCTAACTCGGGTAGCGAATTAAAACGTTTGGATTACCGACAGGAATGGGACCTGGCATTTTTCAATTACCTGAAAGACCTGGAGAAAAAAAAGCCAGTAGTAGTGTGTGGCGATTTTAACGTAGCCCACCGCCCTATCGATCTGGCACGGCCAAAACCAAACTACAATAAATCGGCCGGCTTTATGCAGGAAGAAATTGACGGAATGGACCGCTTTACACAAGGCGGACTTATTGATACTTTCCGACATTTTTATCCCGATGTTGCCGATAAATATTCATGGTGGAGTTACCGGGCCGGCGCGCGTGGCAAAAACGTAGGCTGGAGAATCGATTATTTCCTCGTTTCTGAAAGTTTTATTCCACAAGTACAAAAAGCGTATATTTTAAACGAAGTTATGGGCTCCGACCATTGTCCGGTAGCCATTGAAATAGCCAGTTAATATATAACTATCATAAAAGTTTCAGCGGGTGAATTAAGGTTCTCCCGCTGTTTTTATATAAAAACACTCTACTTTTGCATTTTAAACAGAAATATATTGAATTTCGATCCACATACTACCAATTTACCCATCGTTGACGTTATCGGCGAAGTAAAACAACACCTGCAAAAGGAAAATACGTTAATAGTTCACGCACCTCCCGGAGCCGGGAAAAGTACTGTTCTACCACTTGTGCTTCTTGAAGAAAGCTGGCTGAAAGGGCAAAAGATTATTATGCTTGAGCCTCGCCGCCTTGCCGCCAGAAGTATTGCTACCCGCCTGTCCGAACTTTTAGATGAGCCGGTTGGGAAACGAGTTGGTTACCGCATTCGTTTTGACAATTGTGTTAGTAAATCCACACAACTGGAAGTGGTTACAGAAGGAATTCTAACCCGCATGTTGCAAAGCGATAATGCATTGGAAGGTGTTGGAATGGTTATTTTTGATGAGTTTCACGAACGTAGTCTTTTTGCCGATGTGGCTTTGGCGCTATCGCGCGAAGCGCAGCAAATTTTACGTCCTGATCTGCGTATCATGATCATGTCGGCTACCCTAAATATGCCACAACTTACGCAGTTGCTTAACGCACCGTCGGTAGTTAGCGAAGGACGCCAGTATGCTATTGAGATTCATTATGAAGGAGACAACGACCTAAAGCTTCTACCTGAATTGACCAGTCGAGTGATAACAAAAGCAGTTGAAAAGCACGATGGTGACATTTTAGTGTTTTTGCCCGGCGAAGCAGAAATAAAAAACACAGAAACTATTTTAAGAAGCAAACACAAAGGAATTGCCATTCATCCGCTTTACGGACAGCTGCCGCCACAAAAACAGTTTGCAGCCATTATGCCCAGTCGCGAAGGACGGCGAAAAATCATTCTTGCCACATCCATCGCCGAAACCAGCTTAACGATTGAAGGCGTTAAAGTTGTGGTTGACTGTGGATTTAGCCGAACACTTAAGTTTAATCCAAACACAGGTCTGTCGCGCCTCGAAACGACGGAAATAACTTTAGATTCCGCCGACCAGAGAGCCGGACGTGCAGGCCGACTTGGCCCCGGCGTTTGTTACCGCATGTGGACAAAAGCAACACATCATCGTTTGAACAAACATCGCACACCGGAAATAGAAGAAGCTGACCTTGCTTCGCTTGCCCTTGAAATGGCAATATGGGGTGTTGATGACATCAATAAATTGACATGGCTAACTCCCCCACCAAAAGGCCATGTAAGGCAAGCCAACGAATTACTGGAGCAATTGGATGCTGTTGATGACGGAAAAATTACAGAACATGGTAAAGCAATACATCGCCTGCCTTGTCATCCGCGACTGGCCCACATGTTACTTTTGGCGCAAAACGATGATCTTACAGCTCTGGCATGCGATACTGCTGCTATTTTGGAAGAACGCGATCCGCTAAACCGCGATGCCGGAATTGATATAAACTTACGCATTGAGGCTTTGCGCCGTTATCGCACCGGAAGTTTAAAAAACAAGCGACTGAAACATATTGCCAAAATTTCGGCGCAATACCAGAAAATGCTAAATATTGATGAAGATAATTCATCTGTTGATCCATTTGAAACCGGGTTATTGCTGGCCTACGCTTACCCGGAACGCATTGCTCATGCAACTCCCGGCAATAATGCCCAGTTTAAACTGGCGAACGGTAATATCGCTGCTGCCGGGCACGAAGACCATCTTGCACATGAAGATTGGCTGTCGATCGCAAGTGTAAATGCCCGCGATGGTGTTGGCCGCATATTTCTGGCATCGCCATTAAATCCACGTGACCTCGCGCCGATGGTTAAAACCGTTGAATCCATCAGCTGGGATACAAAAAGAGGTGGTTTTTCCGCTTTTTCTGAATTACGAATTGGCAGCATTATTCTTCAACAAAAGCCATTGCAGAATTATAATATCGACCAGAAAATAAAGGCTATCTCTGATGCCGTAAAAAAAGAAGGTGCCTGGTTGCTCGATTTTAATCCGGATGTAGAACAGTGGCAAAACCGAATAATCTGTCTGAGACAATGGGACGAAAATAATGATTGGCCGGATGTAAGTACAAGCCACTTGCTGGCAACCAACTACGAATGGCTTTCGCCTTACCTGGCTGATGTAAAAAAACCGGAAGACCTGAAAAAAATCGACCTGAAAAAAGTGCTGCAAAATCACTTGTCATACGAATTACAGCAATTTTTGGATAAGCTTGCTCCCGAGAAGCTTCAAGTACCGAGTGGATCTAATATCAAGTTGAAATATGGATCAAGTGGCGAAGCACCAATTCTGGCAGTTCGTTTGCAGGAAATGTTTGGTTTACTTGAAACACCAACGGTAAATAATGGGAAAGAAAAAGTCTTGTTGCACCTGTTATCACCCGGATTTAAGCCCATGCAAGTTACCAATGATTTGAACAGCTTTTGGGCAAATACCTATTTTGAAGTAAAGAAGGAATTGAAAGCACGCTATCCGAAACACCACTGGCCCGATAATCCGCTGAAAGCAGAGCCTTTGAGAGGTGTCAAACACCGACGATCTTAAACCATTCAACTTTATCTAAAAGAAAAGAGGCTGCTCCTCTGAGCCAGCCTCTCATCTTACTTTTAGTAGAAGCTCCCGAAATCAACTACTGTTTTCAGTAAGTTGTAATTTATTGATTCTGAAAAAGTATTTATCTGTTTCGGTAAATAATTTTTCCAATCTGGGTATTGCCATCAATATCCAGTCGGTAGAGATAGACCCCTGAAATTTCAGAATTAGGTCTGAATTCTACGCGTTGCAATTCACCTGCTTCAACCGGACGATTGAGTAATCGAACAACCCGTTGTCCAAGCATATTGTGAATTTCAAGAACAGCATGACCACTCACGGCAGGTACAAACTCGAAGTTTACTACCTCGTCGAATGGGTTCGGGAATACGTTGAGTTCGCTCTCCTGAAGTGTTGGCTCAATATCTAATAACAGATTACCGGATTTTTGACCTTTCTTTCTTTCTAACGAAGCGTCTGCTCGCTTAGAACCGTTGAACGGTGGTAAATCTTCGGCATCCATTTCTTCCCACCATGGGTAATCATTAGCATCGACAATACTATTGCTACCATTAAGAATAAAGACTCCATCAGGATTAACGTCTACTTCACCGTAACATACACAAGTAAGCTCACAGGCTACTCCGTGCGCAATAATCCAGAACGGATCTACGACATTTGATATAACAACATGTGCGCCTGTATAATAACCTTCGTCTTCTACCACAACGGTATACTGACCTGGAGCTACTGTTTGTTTTTGTTTTTTACCATTCCCCATTACAGGATATTTTTCGTAACCAACATAAACATGTACTTCCTCCAGATAATTGCCTGCATTCATCATGTAATCAACAACTACACTATCTCCTTCCCACCGAACTTCAACAGTTCCTACCGGAGTTCTGTTTTCAGTATCGCAGTGTGCAGCACCGGCATACAAATCCATCACATAAGTTGTATCCTGCATGGTTATCTGGTTAGTCCATCCCCATCTGTCAAACAGTCCTTCGTCAAGGAAACATATAACCTCAGTGTCTGCATCTTCCGGCAGTCGTCCAAATACGGTTTCACAGTTACCTGTTTGTTCCATCCATTTTTTAACGTATACAGTGGTATCGGTTGGATTTCTGCACTCATCTTCAATATGGAAAGAATAACCGTATACCTCAGGACAAGTACCTTCAACCCATACAGGCGTTGCAGAGCTACTATCCGAACCTTCACAATTATCCGTCCAGTAAGCCCATATCATTGCTTCAGGCTCCATGTTACATATTGAATCCATGAATGGAATGGAATCTACAACTGGTGCTTCAGAATCTTCCTTCCAAGTGTAACTCACATAAGCAGTATCAGCATTGCCACATTCGTCCTCTACGGTATACATAAAGGTTTGTGCTTTATTACAGTCGTCGCCGGTAATTGCCATCGGTGTACATACTACATCTGCTGAAATATCGCCGTCGCAATTATCGCTCGCCGTTACGTTATCTTCACAAGTAGGCGCTGTTGGGTTACAACCCAAATCTCCGCCTGTTGGTAGATTAGCCAATACAGGATCAGTAAGATCGACTTTCCAGGTATAGTTCACATAAGCGGTATCTGCATTACCACATTCGTCCTCTACGGTGTACATAAAGGTTTGTGCCTTGTTACAGTCGTCGCCCGTAATTGCCATCGGAGAACAAACCACATCTGCTGAGATATCGCCGTCGCAGTTATCACTCGCCGTTACGTTATCGTCACAGGTAGGCGCTGTTGGGTTACACCCCAAATCTCCGCCTGTTGGTAGATTAGCCAATACAGGATCAGTAAGATCGACTTTCCAGGTATAGTTCACATAAGCGGTATCTGCATTACCACATTCGTCCTCTACGGTGTACATAAAGGTTTGTGCCTTGTTACAGTCGTCGCCCGTAATTGCCATCGGAGAACAAACCACATCTGCTGAGATATCGCCGTCGCAGTTATCACTCGCCGTTACGTTATCGTCACAGGTAGGCGCTGTTGGGTTACACCCCAAATCTCCGCCTGTTGGTAGATTAGCCAATACAGGATCAGTAAGATCTACTTTCCAGGTATAATTCACATAAGCGGTATCTGCATTGCCACATTCGTCCTCTACGGTATACATAAAGGTTTGTGCTTTATTACAGTCGTCGCCCGTGATTGCCATCGGAGTACAAACCACATCTGCTGAGATGTCGCCGTCGCAATTATCACTCGCCGTTACATTATCATCACAGGTGGGAGCTGTTGGGTTACAACCCAAATCCCCGCCTGTTGGAAGATTAGCCAATACAGGATCAGTAAGATCCACTTTCCAGGTATAGTTCACATAAGCGGTATCTGCATTGTCACATTCGTCCTCTACGGTATACATAAAGGTTTGTGCCTTGTTACAGTCGTCGCCGGTGATTGCCATCGGGGTACAAACCACATCTGCTGAGATATCGCCGTCGCAGTTATCGCTCGCCGTTACGCCATCGTCACAGGTAGGTGCTATTGGGTTACAACCCAAATCTCCGCCTGTTGGAAGATTAGCCAATACAGGATCAGTAAGATCTGCCGGCACCCTGAATGTAGCCGAACAAGTATTCGGAATTGCACATTCATCGTGCAATGTCCACGTTACGGTGATTGTATCGCCACAGGCATTTGGATAGGTTACACTATCCCAATCTGTTGTAAGCATAGAATCACTTCCAATAACTGATACTCCTGCCAACCAATTATCAAAATGAGTTTTAATATCAACAGGATCAGTACATGTTATTTCCAGGTAATCTCCCGGGCACGTTAAAGTTACCGGATCACGATCACTCACAGTTCCTTCACATTCTGTTGATTGCGGTACATCCAAGTTATTGTCTGTTATTACTAATTTATATGTTCCCGAATCCAAACTTGTTATCATGGTATCGGTTCCTATAACTGTAATTTCATCAGGCAATTTATACCAGGCATAGTCATAATCAGCCCAGTTAGGCGGCACATCTTGTAATTTAGCACTACCATTGTTGTATCCATCACAAGTGGCATCAACAACTTCAACTGTACAATCCGGCGGAGTATAAGTACCGGCATAAACTGTTGTAGTACATGTTACGGTACAACCGTTACTATCTTCCAAATCGACATAATAATCAATACCATCAAGGCTTCCTTTTAGGCCCCAAATTGAATCAGTTGTTGCTCCTCCTCCAATTAAGCCATCAGTTGTATACCAATTATACGATACAATATCCGGGGTATTTACTTTTGCTGCACCATCATAGGTATATATATTTGAAGCATCGTAGGAAGTAATATCACACACCGGATTTGGATAAAATCCGATGGTAAAACTGTCGACTACAAAACATTCTATATCCTGAGGATTTGAAGCCCTTACATAAATTGTTTTAGGCATTTCATTCAGAGGAATATTATGAGATGTTGAATCAGTTATTACTCCAAGATACTGTGTTGCATCATCATAAGAATTGTGGTAGGTAATAATATTACCAAAAGTAGTATCAACATTTGCCGTTAAATCAATATTATAGGATACTTCATCCTGACATTCTTCTGAATCGTGTACGGCAACATCTGTTGTTAATTCAATTCCAAAAAGGAATGGTCCTGCAAAGTCTTTCAGCTCTGCAGTGAATGACGACGATGAGCGTGTTTTTACCATTAGCGATCCCAATGTTTTATTACAAGGATCGGCGCCACCAAAATCACCAATTCCAATAGCAGTTAAATTAATCGCAAATTCGGCATATTGCAGTTCCTGAATATTCTCGTACCATGTTTTTGCCTCCAGGCTCCCCCAAGGGGCACCCAATACTGCCTCGTTTACATTTACTATTGCCCATGCAACAGCAAATGCACCCGTAGCTTCAATCTCGGCATAACCATATCCATCTGCTCCTTCTCCACTATCAAACTCACCTGTTAATGTAAAATCGACATTCGTAGGTATAGCCCCGGACAGTGTTGCAAATGTGGCATCCGACATCCAGAGACGAACCGAAGCCTGAGGATTAGTACCTCCATTTTCGAAATCAATACTAACAATTAAATCTCCAACCTGTGTTACATTATCAGCATCGAATTCCCAGGCTGTATGTCCAGCATCAGGCCCCAAATTTGTTAAGGCGCCACCTACAAAATCAATTTGATTTTGAAAAAATTCAAAGTCAGCATGAGAATTACCGTCAGATGAAATAGTAGTAAAAGCACCAATACCATATACATCTCCATTAGTATCTTGCCTCATATGCCCCATTACATCCACCAAATCATTCTTCTGCGGAGTTCCGCCGGTTCCCAGACTCCAGGTCGAAGGATCAGCTCCATTCTTATCCTGTCCGGAAGTAAATACACTTTCATCATTAAAATTACCCTGTGAGTTCCAATCGCGGAAATAAACGGCATCAATCCATAAAAGTCCGGTTGAAGGATCTAGCCAGTTTCTACTAGGTGTTGAACTCATCCTTAACTCAAAAGAGGTATTGTAATTGGCCTGAACAGCCGTTAAAAGAGAGGCTGCAGTTGTTTGGTCGATAACTCCTAACCCATCTCCGGGAAACGAATCAAGATTAATAAACCAATCATCGGTATCATAAGTAAATGGAGATTCAAACACAGTTAGGTCATTGGCATAAATGTCAGCATCTATACCAAAGTTAACTTTTACAGTAGCACCTTCAGTTACAATCTGCCCATAACTGTTGAGGGCCATAATGATGACTAACAATAATACAAAAATAGCATTGCACCAACATCGGAACAGCCATTTTTCTAACACTGACAATGAATAGCTACTCATTATCATTTGTTTCACGTAATGCTTTTTCATACATGTAATTTTGATGATTAGAATAATCGTAAACTAATAAGTTTGCTTTAGTCTCTATTCTCACAATTATCCTCACCTTCAAAAAAAAGAAAGAATTAAATTCTTCTACGCGTCCAAACGTACTCGTCATGATTCTTCGATATTACATCTGGGGCAAGATGTAATTTCTACCCTTATTTATCATTTTCATTACAATTTTTTAAATTGCTGATACAAGTTACCACAAGTTAAATTTGAATTCAATCGGGATTTTTACTGAAATTTTTTACGATGATATCATCATAAAAAATACAATTAATGCAGTTTATTTTGGTAGGCAAATTCGATCATCTCAGCAGTAGACCGAGCATTTATTTTTGTTTGGATGTTTTTTTTATGTGTTTCTACTGTACGTGGGCTAATGTTTAATTTCACTCCAATCTCTTTATAGGTATACCCCTTACATAACAATTTCAGGATGGTTATTTCTCTATTGGAGAGCATTCTTTTATCTTCAAAAGATGCAGAGTTTTTCTTGGTCCGTAAATATTTCTTCAATAACTGCCATACACGCGGACGGAAATGGTCGTCACCATTCATTAAGGTCTTAATCGCTTTTATCAATTTCTCTCTTCCCGCGTCGTTAAAAACAAAGCCATTTACACCCAAACTTATGTATTCCTCGAAAAAGTCGGAATAATCAGTGCTTAAGATCAATAATATAGGGGTTTTCGATGTTTTTCTTCTGATTTTTTTTATTGTACTTATCCCCTCGTCTAAACAATGGATAATATCAAAAATAATTACATCAGGTTTATTCGTCTTCATTTTGTTTATAAAATCATTGGTAGATTTTGCTTCAAACAAAACCTCACACTCTCCCGATTTTTCCAAAGCCGCTTTTATTCCAGAACAAAAAAGCGAATAGTTTTCCAATATGGCAATGTAGCACATAGTTCCCCCTCTTTTTTATCATTCTTACTACAAAATTATTTGCAATTGCATCCAATAATTGTAAAATTAAGGGGAGGTGTTTGTTACTACGTGGAGTTGGTACACTAATATACCACTTTTTCCTTACTTTGTCAATCCGTAATTTTCCGTAAAATATTTCAGCAAAATTACGCATATAAAAATACCTTTTTATATTTTTCTTATTTCAAAGAAGAATCTCCCTGCTTGCGGTTTTGCAAGCCAGGCGAGGTCGAAGATTGCACAATTACCAATTACATTGATGTTATAGGAAACGATGTTACTTCATCGCCTCCCTGGCAAATTAATGCGAACCGGCCTTAGTAAACAGCACCACTTATTACATCCAAAACGTAACCATTGCGAATACCCTTTCATTAGCAGTTATGCGATGTATATTGGTTCGACACGAATCCATTAACACTAAATATACAGGTGTCTCGTACGCCATTAATTTAAAGCCCAATAACTCAGAGAAGGCAGGATGCTATAGAGACATAAGTTAGCCTGCCTTTCTTCTTAACCGCCTTGCCAAAGCATGTATTCGCCTTATTCCTTCCAGGACTTCCGATTCAAAACGGTAAATTTCAATACGGTTTTCATCGCTTACTGATAATCTGTCAATAAGGTATAAACGAACGTCCTGCAATTCTTTTTTAAACCGATCTTTGGCAAGCGAATCATCAGTCGAAATATTATCTTCGGTGTAAAATTGTACTGCCGCATAAAAAGCATCAAGTGCAATATTATGAACTACAGCGATACGTTGCACCGTATCACTGCTTACCTCAAATCGTTTTTCAATTCGGTGCTCAGCAGCTTCTACTAACGATGTGGTAACCAAATCGGCAGCCGATTCTAAAACATTTACAGCTTCTATCTGCCGCTCAAGAATGTGGCTTTGTTTTTTACTAATCGACTGGCTTTGTATGTTTTGCAGAAAGGTTAAAATCTCGGCATGTCCCCTATCGATAAATGCATCTTTGGCGCGCAACTCAACCAACTCCTGCTCATTTCCGGTCAAAGTCATTGGGATTCCTGCTTTTAATATTTCAAGTACTTTCTCGCCCAATTTTGCAATTGAACTTTGCGATAAATCCAAGGCCAGACTAACATCCTCTAAATAAAATTCATGCAACTCAGGAAATGCTCTTTCCTCTTTCTTTTTCTTCTCGGGAACCAACCAAACCACCAGTTTTGATATTGGCGTTACCAGCCAAATAAATAAGAAAGTATTAGCTAGATTAAAAACGGTATGAGCATTAGCTACTTGTCGCGATTCACTGCCCGGCGAAATAACTTCCACCAAGTGGCCCAATTGCGGAATAAAAGCAAACCAAATCAATACGCCAAAAACCTTGAAAAGAACATGCGAAACGGCTACTCGCATTGCAGCCTTCGGTTTACCTATTGCCGATAAGATGGCGGTAACACATGTGCCAATATTTGCCCCCATAATAATAGCAATGGCAGGTTCAATAGCTATCAATCCCTGCGAAGCCATAATAATTACAATTCCGGTAGTTGCAGAAGAACTTTGCACCAATGCAGTAAATAATGCCCCGATTAGTATTCCGTAAACGTAATTATCAAGGCCCTCCATTAAAGCTAAAAAGGGTTCGTAGCTTTTTAATGGAGCTGTTGCGTCACTCATCACGCTCATTCCCAGAAAAACCAAACCCAGACCGAGAACAATTGTGCCAACATTTTTAATAAGCTTATTTTGAAATAGAAAGCTGGCCAAAAATCCAGCAGCAATTATTATCCACGAGGCTTTGGTAATTTTAAAAGCAATGATCTGCGCAGTAATAGTAGTACCAATATTGGCCCCCAGAATAATACCCAGCGTGCTTTGAAATGAAATCAATCCTGCCGATACAAACCCTACAGCCAACACCGTGGTAACCGACGATGACTGTATAACTGCAGTAATTCCGGTTCCTGCTACCAGCGAAGTCCAGCGGTTACGTGTCATACCTTGTAAAAAAGACTTCATTTTGCTTCCGGCAGCGGCTTTTAAGCCGTCAGTCATTACATTCATCCCATGCAGGAACAATGCCAGCCCTCCCAATAAAAGTATTATTTGTGAAGTAAAATTCATTTCAAAAGTTTCCACTAATTTAAAAAACTTAGCGAACTCTTCGAACTGTCATCTTCTTACTATCAGATTAATGTTATTTTAGCCAATACTAAATTTTTGAAAAATGAACTTACACCAACTTCTTTGCCTGTCTGTATTGGCTCTGTTTCTATACTCGTGTTCCAACAATTCTCCGACACCCCAACATCCCAATGTTGTAATTATTTTTCTCGACGATTCGGGGTATTCCGATTTCGAACCTTTTGGGCAAACCCGCATTGAAACGCCAAACGTAACTCAGCTAGCCGAAGAAGGTATAATGTTTAAAAATTTCTACGTACCTCAGGCTCTTTGTTCTGCTTCGCGCTCGGCACTAATCTCCGGCTGTTATCCGGGGCGAACAAAAGTCTTTAGTGCACACGGACCGGGCGATCGAGGCCTTGAGACTACTTTTCCAACCATCGGCGAAGTTTTTAAAAATGCCGGGTATAAAACAGCACTTTTTGGAAAATGGCACTGTGGCGATCAGCCGGAAACACGTCCACAAAGCCGCGGTTTTGATGAAACATGCGGTCTGATGTATTCCAACGACATGTGGAGACATCATCCTGAAAGCCCGGATTACTGGGGACAGTGGCCACTGCAATTTTGGAAAAACGGAGAAATAACCATTGAAGATGTGGATTCAACCGATCAAAAAATGTTGACAAAATGGTACACGGAACATGCCGTTAATTTTATTTCAAAACACAAAGATGAACCGTTTTTACTGTATGTTCCACACGCTATGTCGCATGTTCCGCTGTTTTGCAGCCCCGAGTTTGAAGGAATAACTGGCGAAGGATTATATGCTGATGTTTTAACGGAATTGGATTGGTCGGTTGGACAAATAAACCAGGCGTTAAAAGACAACGGAATTGAGGACAATACCATTGTAATTTTTTCATCGGATAACGGCCCGTGGATTTCCTATGGTAACCACGCCGGTACAACTCCATTTCGGGAAGCAAAAGGTACTACATTTGATGGTGGAACCCGATCAGCGACCATTATTAAATATCCGGCTGAGTTAAAAGGTAACCTGCAGTCGACGCAGGCTTTAATGACCATCGATTTGCTGCCAACACTTTGTGAAGTGGCAAATATTCCGCTCCCTGAAACAGAAATAGACGGCAAAAACGTTTGGGACATCATTACAGGAAAACCGAATGCTACAAACCCGCACAACTATTATGCATTTACCAACGACAGGGAATTTCAGGCAATAATGTCAGGCAACGGAAAATGGAAATTACATCTCCCACATAATTACCGTACAATGACAGCTATTAAAGGAAAAGACGGCATGCCCGGCAAATACGATTATTCGGCCCGAATAGAGCTTTCGCTGTTTGATATGGAGAACGATCCGTACGAAACGGCCAACGTAATTGATGAGCATCCTGAAATTGCCGAAGAATTATTAAGCTATGCTGAAACACATGCGAAAAAGTTTTTTAGCGAGAATTAAAAAACCTACGTTAAGCAAGCGCCATTAACAAAACTCTGGTTAATGTTTAAAGCTTAAAAAACGATCAGGATTCGATATATCAATTTGATTATTAAGAATTTCAGGACTGATTTTGCCTTTAACGTATATCAGGGCATTATCGTCGCCACCAACCAGAATTACCATTTCCTTAATAAGCGATTCGTTCATACGTCCAAAAATGGTAACATTCTGGTCTTCCTCGCGAACAACCAAAAGTTGCTCATAATCTTTTTTCTCGCTTATTTTTTTGTAAAACTCTTCGTGCAAATCAATTCGGGCATTCATATCATCATCTTCAACGGCAATTACTTTAACGCCATCAATACTTTTCAATAAATCCCGTTCGCTATCTTCTAAATCGCCAATTCCGGCTGCCAAATGAATTACCCAGCCCGGTACAGTAACCGTAGTTACACCATCTTTAAAACGGTATTTGGAATAGGCTTCTGATACTCCTGATTCGTAAACACACGAGGTCATTAAAAAAAGAGCTACCGATAAAATTAAAGCTATACGTTTCATGTCTTTGTTTTTGAATAAGACGTAAAGCTTTAAATATCGTTACATCAAAAAAATATTATTCGTTCTTGTTTTGATGAAAAAGCAGACTTCCGCTAATAAAAGTTTAGCAACCGATCAAATTCGTCAGGAATAGCAGATTCAAAAGAAACCTGTTCTGCTGTTGCAGGATGTTTAAATTCCAGTTTTCCGGCGTGCAGAAATAGCCGACGAATATCAGTATCTGCCAAGATAATTTTATTCAAGGTAAAATCTCCGTGGTGTGTATCGCCAATAATATCAAACCTGTTTTTAGCAAAATGTTGACGCAACTGGTGCCAGCGTCCTGTTTCCGGATTAATCTCCAGCAAACTCAATTCAATGTCAGTTTTATCTTTCGAAACCAATTTAGTTTGAACGGTGCGTAGCGTTTTATAATGTGTTACAGCCGGCTTTTTAAACTTCGATTTCTTTTTCACCAACACTTTTGAATCGAAAGTCCCCTCTCCCGGATTTCCCTGCACAATAGCATAATAGGTTTTCTGCACTTCCTTTTGCTCAAACTGTTTGGTTAAAACATTAGCCATTTCTGATGAAAATGCTAAAACCATCACTCCCGATGTTTTCGAATCTAAGCGATGTACATTATAAATCCACTTCCCCGTTTCATCACCAATCAATTTGGTTAAATACGGTGCATCGTTGGGCATAAAATCATTTTTATGAACCGGAAGCTCTATTGGTTTTTCAACAACAATTATCGATTCGTCTTGATATAGTACTGGAATATTCATGTTTTGTATAAATGCCCAAAGGTAGCATTATTAAGGCTCGTTCTTTGCATTTCTTAACGTGTAGCGGTAAACCTGCGCGCGCCCCGCTTGTTATTAGTGTTATGAAAACGATAATATTAATATTTATACTGAGTTTAAGTTTTGGAAGCTATGCCCAGAACGTAAAACAAGAAAAAGAAGCTAAAAAAATGGGATACAACAAATTGAATGAATTTGAGCGATACGTAATTTTAGAAAAAGGAACAGAACGCCCGTTTACCGGGAAATACACTGATTACAAAGAGAATGGAACTTATGTATGTAAACAGTGTGGCGCTGCCCTGTATAAATCGACGGACAAATTTAATTCTCACTGTGGTTGGCCAAGTTTTGATGATGAGATTGATGGTGCCGTAATCCGAACGCTGGATGCCGATGGAAGACGAACCGAAATTACCTGTGCCAACTGTGGAGGTCACCTGGGGCATGTATTTTTTGGCGAAGGTTTTACTGATAAAAATACCAGGCATTGTGTAAATTCTGTTTCGCTTGATTTTATTCCGGTAAATAATGACACAAAAAAAGGAAAACAGTAATTGTTTTCCTTTTTTTTATATTGCTCGTATTGATTGACTATTCTGTCATTTCTTTCACTTTCAGACCTTCAATAAAAAACACGCGCTCTGCTGCTGCCTGATTTTCAGCGAGAACTGCATGCGCTGCTTCCGTTTCAGCGTCTTCAACTTTGCCTTCTTCTTCACCATGTTCTTTTCCCGGATTATGTGCATCTGCCTCGGTCAAAACCTCTTTCAGAATACCCGTAATTTCCAGTTCGCTTCCCATTTGATCCTGCGTAAAAGCTCCGAGTTTTTCGCCTGCTTCAACACGGATTGAGATATCTTCAGTACTCCCCATTAAAAAGCAGCGCTCTCCTCCTTGCTGGCACACATGAAATACGGTTCCTTTAACAACGACCTCGTTATCGGCTAATTCAGGTGCTTTTTTCAAAAGATCATCAACGCTTAAAACTACTGCTGACTTCTCAGCGACAACTTTAGCCTCCTGCTTTTTTGTTTGTTGACTGCAGGCAAACAACATTGCCGTTAACAAACTAAGTAATACAATTTTTCTCATTTTCTTGATGTTTTGGATTTTTTATGTTGCTAAAGATATAAAATTACAAAGATTAAAGGAACTATAAAACCGGCAACAGTTAACCACCAGCCCCATCGTTGAAAACCTCTTTTTCCTTTCAAAATAAACAGACCCGATACAGCCACAAATAATAGAATAACAGCCATTGTATCACTCACCCATTTCCAAACGGTTCCCAGCGTTGCGCGGTGAAGTTTGTTCATACTAAAAACCAATGGCCTACGCTCCAGGTAACGCATCCTTCCTTCTCCTGAGCCAGGATAGATTATCACCTCTCCGTTGGCGATAAATACCTTAATATCGCCATCATTGTCGACGTAATGTTTTTTATACACCACATCGGGCTGAACGGATTTCACAATTTGCTGAATTTCATCATCGGTATATGATTGTTGAGGCTGCAAATCGTGTGCAAAATCTGTGATTAGTATTTTATAATCAGGATTGAAATCGTGACGATGATTCAGATAAATCCCCGATACTGCATAAACGATTGTCATTGCAACAATAAAGTATCCAAAATCGCGATGTAAAATGCGCAGAAGTTTCCGAATTTTCATGAATAAATTCTTTTAGGAGTAAATATATGATAAATGGCTTGATTAGGAGTTTAACAAAAAATATTAAATATCAATAATTTTGGAAAATGTTGATACTCAATAAAGCCGCATGAGGGTTACGATTTGAGCGTTTAATTCAGGTCTTTTTATCTTTATAAGTGAAGTCAAGTATTGACATGAAAAACATATAGTTGTATATTGCATCCATCCTAGTGTACTAGGGCTCTGGTTTTATCACAACTTAATTGGGTACCTCCGGCTATTGAGCCGGAGGTTTTTTATGTCTTAATTTCAAAATATAATACTAGCCGCTTGATTTGCAGCTCTATTTATCCATGTAGAAATCGTTTAAAGACACGAGGTCTTCGGAGTTACAAACCGGACATTTTTCATTACTCTCAGAGTAATCGCTAAAACTGGCTTTGCAACTACTGCATTTGAACCAGTTCTTTTCAAAATAAACATCACCTCCTCTGAAAATAAGGTCTCTTCCCTCCACAAACGCAGTTGCCACTTTATTTCGGGCTTCTTCGTAAATACGGGTTAATGTTGGGCGCGAAACATCCATATAAACGGCAGCTTCTTCTTGCGTAAGATTTTGATAATCCAGCAAACGGATTGCCTCGTATTCTTCGAGGTGTAAAATAACTTCATTGGTTTTACGTCCGCGCACACCATAAACCGACATACCTTTAATTACCGGGGGTACCTGGATCCTTCTGTTTCTTTTTCTTCTTGGCATATTAAATCGTGTTAAGTTTATTTAGTAGAAAGTGGTCAACTAAAACTAATGCAGCCATTGCCTCAACGATGGGCACAGCACGTGGAAGTACACAGGGATCGTGTCTTCCTTTTGGATTAATTTTTATACTTTGCTCATCCTTATCGAGTGTCTGTTGTTCTTTTAACAAGGTAGCGATGGGCTTAAATGCAACATTGAAATAAATGTCTTCGCCATTGGAGATCCCCCCCTGGATACCACCTGAGTTATTTGTTTTTGTACGAATGCCTTCGTCTGTTTTTATAAAAATATCGTTGTGTTCGGAACCACTAAGTTTTGTTCCATCGAAACCAGAACCATATTCGAATCCCTTTACAGCATTAATTCCAAGCATTGCAAAGCCCATGTCGGCATGCAATTTATTAAAAACAGGTTCTCCCCATCCGGCAGGCACACCGGTAGCAACACCGGTAATAACACCACCAACGGTATCGTGTTCGCGTCCGGCTTTTTCAATTCGCGCGATCATTTGGTCTGCAACTTCCTGATCGGGACAACGTACAATATTATTCTCGGTAGCCGAAAGGTCTAATTCTTTGTAATCTTTCTGCAATTTGATTTCACCAACCTGCGACACAAAAGCCTGAATAGAAACACCGGCTTTTGCCAGTATTTGTTTGGCAATTGCTCCGGCAACCACGCGCGCAATGGTTTCGCGTGCTGATGATCTACCACCTCCGCGATGATCGCGTGTACCGTATTTTTTAATGTAAGTAAAATCGGCGTGCGACGGACGGTATACATTTTTAAGATCGTTGTAATCGTTTGAGTGCTGGTCTTTGTTCCAAATCGCAAATGCAATTGGAGTGCCCTGAGTTTTTCCTTCAAATACCCCGGAAAGAAACTCTACCTGATCCGGTTCTTTACGTTGTGTTGTAATTTTCGACTGTCCTGGTTTTCTTCGGGCCAGGTCTTTTTGAATTAATTCTATATCAAGCTCAACCCCTGCCGGACAACCATCGATAATACCTCCAATTCCTCGTCCATGAGATTCGCCAAATGAGGTTAAGCGAAATATCTTTCCAAAAGTGTTCATCTGTAAAATATTGTTTGCTACTTTTTGTAACAATTAGATCTTTGTGTTATTCGCAACCTTCAATTAAAGAGGTTGATTTTCACACAATCAGCTCTATAAAGTGAGAAACCCCGTTTCCATTATCGAATGAAAACAGGGTTAAAATAATTAAATTGAACTTATTATCAAAATTTTTTAGCAGCCACAACCACAGCCGCCACCGCTTTCTGTTCCGCAAGAACCATCGTTGCAACCACCATCGCCGCTTCCACAACCACAGCCGCCGCCACCTGAAAGGATCTGCGCAACTTCTTCGTCTGACGCCTCGCGAACATCAACCACTTTGCCTGCAAAAAACAAGTCTTCGCCGGCCAGTGGATGGTTAAAGTCCATTTTTATGGTTTCGTCATTTACGTCTAAAACCAAACCATTTAAACGCTGACCATTGCTGCTCATCATTGGAACAGTATTTCCAACTTTAATCAATTCTGCGTCGAATTCACCATTCACCAGAAACACATTTTTAGGTAGCTCAACAACTGCTTCGTTGTTTACTGCACCGTATGCCTCAGTACTTTCAATTTTAATCGTAAAAGGATCGTCTTGTTTCAATCCGATCAATTCAGATTCGAACTTTGGTAGCATCATTCCTGCTCCGTATAGGAACTCCAAAGGTTGTTCAGTTGTTGC
Organism: uncultured Draconibacterium sp.; assembly: GCF_963677155.1. NCBI lineage: Bacteria > Pseudomonadati > Bacteroidota > Bacteroidia > Marinilabiliales > Prolixibacteraceae > Draconibacterium > uncultured Draconibacterium sp. The sequence continues at coordinate 5,238,253 of NZ_OY781884.1, forward strand.
CTGTTCAACCAATTCTCCCTGCTCGTTGTCGATACGAAGATCGTACGTCAACTTCACCATTTTATATTTTCCAATCTCTAACATATTCTTTAATTCTTGATGATCTGCAAAATAAGTTATTTTCAATTCATTAACAAAATACTTACAGCTCTTCTATTCAGTTTTAACATTAATTTTTACTATTCTTAAAAACCACTTCGGGTTTCTTTATTGCCCTGTAAACCAATAGCGCGCCAATTATTACAAATGGAACACTTAACCACTGCCCCATGTTCAACGTCATACCGGCTTCAAACAGTTCCTGATCTTCTTTAATAAACTCGATAAAGAAACGAGCAGAAAAGATGAGAACGAAAAATGCACCAAGCAATAAACCTGGTCGGTTTTTGGCACTTGTTTTCCAATATAAATACATTAGCACTCCAAACGAAATAAGGTACGATAATGCTTCGTAAATCTGCGTAGGATGTTTAGCTACAGTCTCTCCGTTTCTTTCAAAAATTATCCCCCATGGCAATGCCGTCTGAATTCCGTAAATTTCAGAGTTCATAAGGTTTCCGGTGCGAATAAATGCGGCAACCAAAGCCGTTGGAACTACAATACGATCTAATGTCCAAAGCATAGTTCGCTTGGTTACCCATTTTGAATGCAGGTACATAGCAATTAAAATACCAAGTGCCCCACCATGACTGGCCAGTCCTCCGTGCCATACCTTTATAATTTCGCCAGGATGTTGCGAGTAATAATCCCATCCGTAGAAGAAAACGTGGCCAAGTCGTGCACCAACAACAGTTGCGATAATAATGTAGAAGAACAGACTGTCGATCCATTTCTGATCTACATTTTCCGACTTTAGCATTTTTTCGCCAATATAATAGCCAATTAAAAAACCTGAGGCAAACAATAAACCATACCAGCGTATCGACAATGGCCCAAGACTAAAAATTTCAGGATTAACATTCCAGTGAATGAAGTTCAGTAAACTGATCATATTCATCATCTAGTTCAATTTATAAGTCACCACCTCTTCCGTGGCATTGTTTGTATTTTTTACCGCTTCCGCAAGGACAAGGATCGTTACGTCCAACACGTTTTTCAACTTTAACCGGCTGAGGTTTCGCCTTTTCTGCTGTATTTGTATTGGCACCTTCCATAGCATTTTCTGCCGATGGCAATTCTGATTTTTGTGTTTTATAACGACTCATATCAGTTTTGCGTCGTACTTCTGCCTCGCGCACCTCTTCCGGGCTTTGAATAGGAATCTGCCCTTTCATTAAGGTTGAAACAACATCTTTATTCACCTTGGCAACCATAACCTTAAACAGGTTAAACGACTCGAACTTGTAAATTAACAATGGGTCTTTTTGCTCGTAAGTAGCATTCTGTACCGATTGTTTCAAGTCGTCCATTTCACGCAGTTGTTCTTTCCACGATTCATCAATCGTATTCAGCACAATCTGTTTCTGGTACGATTTCACCAACTCCTTACCTTTATTATTATAAGCCTTTTCAAGGTTACAAATAATCTGGAAAACGCGTTTTCCATCAGTAATAGGAACTACAATATTTTTGTAAACCTCTTTTTTGGTTTCGTATACATTTCTAATTACCGGATAAGCTTGTTGTGCAATGGTTTCAACTTTACGGTTGTAATTGTTGATCATCTTTTCGTAAATGCGCTCGGCTACCTGTGCGGCATTTAAACTCTTGAAATCTTCCTGGTTAACCGGCGATTCCAAGGAAAGAAAACGCATCAGTTCCATGTTGAAATCTTCGAACATATCGGAACCATGATATTCATTTACCAGTTCCTCAACCGAATCGTACATCATGTTCAGCACATCTACCTCTAAACGTTCACCGTATAATGCGTGACGACGTTTTTTATAGATCACTTCACGCTGCGAATTCATTACATCATCGTATTCAAGCAAACGTTTACGAATACCAAAGTTGTTCTCCTCAACCTTTTTCTGTGCCCGTTCAATCGATTTCGAGATCATTGAGTGTTGAATTACCTCACCATCTTCCAATCCGAGCTTATCCATTACTCCGGAAATACGATCGGAGCCAAACAAACGCATTAAATCATCTTCCAACGACACATAGAACTGCGAAGAACCGGGATCTCCCTGGCGTCCTGCACGTCCTCGCAACTGCCTGTCAACGCGTCTGGAATCATGACGTTCGGTACCAATAATTGCTAATCCTCCGGATTTTTTCACCTCTTCAGACAGCTTAATATCGGTACCACGACCCGCCATATTGGTTGCAATTGTTACTCCACCTGCCTGACCGGCTTCGGCAACAATATCAGCTTCGCGTGCGTGCAGTTTCGCGTTCAAAACGTTGTGCTTAATACCTTTTATTTTCAGCATTCGGCTAAGTAACTCCGATATTTCAACCGATGTTGTACCCACCAATACCGGACGACCTTTTTTGTTCAGTTCAACAATTTCGTCGCTAACAGCATTATATTTTTCACGCTTGGTTTTAAAAACCAGGTCTTCCCTATCGTCGCGAACAATCGGACGGTTGGTAGGAATTACCACAACTTCCAATTCGTAAATATCCCAGAATTCACCTGCTTCCGTTTCTGCAGTACCAGTCATACCAGCCAACTTGTGGTACATCCTGAAATAGTTTTGAAGCGTAATGGTTGCGAAAGTTTGCGTTGCCGCTTCAACCTTCACCTGCTCTTTGGCTTCAATTGCCTGGTGTAAACCATCGGAATAACGACGACCTTCCATAATACGACCGGTCTGCTCGTCAACAATTTTCACCTTATTATCCATCACCACATACTCCACATCTTTCTCGAACATGGCATATGCTTTTAGCAACTGGTTTATGGTATGAACACGCTCTGATTTTATAGCGTAGTCCTGGAGTAACTTATCCTTTTCAACCTGAATGTCGGCAGGTGCTTTCTCGCTGTTTTCAAACTCTGCCATTTTTTCGCCCATATCAGGAAGAACGAAGAATTCGGAATCTTCAAAACCGGCAGATATTAAATCGATACCTTTATCGGTAAGCTCTACAGAATTCTGCTTCTCTTCGATTATGAAATACAACGGGTCGGTTACAATGTGCATGTTTTTGCTGTTCTCCTGCATGTACAGGTTTTCTGTTTTTTGCACAACAGCTTTCATGCCTTCCTCGCTTAAAAACTTAATGATGGATTTGTTTTTTGGCATCCCCTTGTGGGCACGCAGCAAAAGCAAGCCACCTTCTTTTTTCTCTTCGGAAGTAGCATCGGGTTTTGTTAGCAGGCGTTTGGCATCGATAAATATTTTATTCACCAATTCGCGTTGCACCTTGTATAATTTCTCTACATAACCTTTTAGTTCTTCAAACTGCTGGTTATCGCCTTTAGGTACCGGGCCAGAGATGATAAGTGGCGTACGGGCATCATCAATCAATACCGAGTCAACCTCGTCGACAATGGCATACTGATGTTTACGTTGTACCAAATCCTCGGGATTAATGGCCATGTTATCACGCAGATAATCGAAACCAAATTCGTTGTTAGTTCCAAAAGTTATATCCGAGTTATATGCTTTTCTTCGTGCTTCAGAGTTTGGCTGGTGTTTATCAATACAATCAACCGATAATCCATGGAATTCGTACATCGGCCCCATCCACTCTGCATCACGTTTTGATAGGTAATCGTTAACCGTTACAATATGCACCCCTTTTCCGGTAAGAGCATTCAAAAACACAGGCAATGTTGCCACCAATGTTTTACCTTCACCGGTTGCCATCTCTGCAATATTTCCCTGGTGAAGAACAACACCACCAATTAGCTGCACATCGTAGTGAACCATGTTCCAGGTTACTCTGCTTCCACCGGCTAACCAGCTATTTTCCCAGATGGCTTTATCGCCACTAATTTTAATGCTGTCGCGGGTTGTAGAAAGATTGCGGTCGAAATCGCTGGCAGAAACCTCAATAGTCTCATTCTCGGAAAAACGACGGGCAGTATCTTTTATTACAGCAAAAGCGGTTGGCAGAATTTCGTTGAGAACTTCTTCTATTTTCTCGTCTATTTTTTCTTCCAGCTTATCAATATGCTCATATATCTTTTCGCTATCCTGAATCTCAACTTCTTCAACTTCTACTTTTAAAGCAGCAATTTCATCTTCTTCAGGTTTAATACGGTCAGCAATAATTTGCTTTAATTTTGCCGATTCGGCCCTCAGCTCATCATGAGATAATTTGGAGATTCTTTCGTATTCCTCTTTTATTTTATTGACGATAGGAGTTATTTCTTTAATATCCCGCTCCGATTTGTTTCCCAGTAATTTTCCCAGGATTTTGTTTACAAATGCCATCTGTGCAACTTATATTTAAATTATATAAAACCTGTGCAAATGTAATTAATTGTACAGGCTAAAAAAACATTCGTTTTATTTATTACTAATAATTATGCCAAATAGTTTAGGTGTAAAATATACAGACACATTAACAGTTTCTGAAACTATTATCTGCCAACACAACTGCCATATACGCATAACTTTATTCAACTTTCAAAAATGCAACTATTAAGTAATCGTCCAATTTTAATACTTTTGAGGCAAATATTTCGAATGGGAGATTTAAAAAATACCTGTTTTGTTTGTAAACAACCTGTCACTTCTAAGAATTCGGAATTGAACCCGACAGTTAATTTGCCGGTTTGTAAGCATTGTAAAGGAACTAAAGCAGAGCAAAAAGCAGAAAAAGAAGCACTCGACAGCCTGGCGGACGGCTTTGTTTGCGGCTGTATATAAAAAAAGCCGCGATCGCTCGCGGCTCCTTTAAAATTGCTTTCTATGAAATAAAATTTGCTATCTAATTCAAAAGGTGTGTGTAACCATCGTTAATCAGGTCGGGCAAATAACTTGCAATTAATCCCAATGCAGTTTCATCATTAACTTTATTCGGAGTGATAATACGTTGGTGCTCCATTTCTTCCTGGCTAATAACGGCTCTTGAAATTCTTTTAGGCACATCGCTCCAGGCTTTTCTGGTTTCTTTAGCACCAAACCCTTTGCTTGTTGAAGTATAACTTACCTGAAAATATTTTGAATGTACAACATACTCAACACCTTCATGTGTTTTACGTTTTACAACTGTTACCGGATCTTCATTTTCGCTGTAACTCACCGTCCAAAGTGCTTTTACCGATTTTCCCATATACAAATTATCGATTTCTTCAATTTCGAACGATTTAAACTGAGTTCGTACTCCAATTGCTGACGCACTAACTGAAACGAATAAGAATGCTAAAACCAATACGGATAATAAATTTACTTTTTTCATGACTCTGAATTTTTGTTTTCTGACTGTAATTGTTTTCGTAATTATTTGTATTGGAGAGACGCACGAATTACATTTTCGTGACATCCAAAAGTCTTGCTGCAAAACAGGTTTCGTTCACATAAAAATATTGCATTTTACATTTTTATATCTTTAAGCGCATTTTGTTTTCGAATTCAATGATAAAACCCAATTAAAACTCCATTTTAAAATAAGTATTCGATTGAAACATCCCGACCATCGTTTCAGTCAATTTTCAACTGTCGACAAACGACAGATTTTATCGACGAAATTCTTGTGTTTTTTTAGTAATATTTCCACGAAAACGGAAAAAAGAAAAAAGCCACCCGCAACACGGATGGCTTTCGAATTAAAATTACTTCTATTTATTTATTGCGATTAATTGAGTAAGTGCGTATATCCGTCGTTCAAAAGATCAGGAAGATAACTTGCTATTAAGCCCAGCGCCACTTTATCATCAACTTTGTTTGGCGAAATAATTCTCTGATTTTTCAATTCATCTTGGTTGATGACAGCATGATTGATTTTGCTGTTTACATTACACCATGATTTTCGTACTTGTTTAGCTCCAAACCCCGATGCTGAAGAGACGTAACGAACAGAAAAAAACTCTGAACTAACTAAGTATTCAGTTCCTTCAATAGTATTACGTTTTACAACAGTTACCGGCTTTTCCGAATTGTCATAACTCAGAGTCCAGATTGCATCAACCTTTTTCCCCATGTACAAATCATCAACAAGGGTAAATTCAAATTCTTTAAATTCGTTACGTATTCCGGTGGCATTGGCTACAGAAGTGGCCATTACAAAAAATGTAACAATTGCGATTATAAAATTTACTTTTCTCATGACATTAAAATTTAAATCTAAACTTTGTTATTGTTTAATTTTCGTGCAAATGACGTATAAATTTTAATGCTGAAACAAGAAAAACTAATGCTCTAAAACACATTTCAAACCCTAGTAAAACATTGAAAATAAAAGACATTAAGTGCAAATGATTTTTTCCTTACACTCTGATCTTTTAAATTCAAAATTCAAATAAAAAATTGACATAAAAGCATATTTTTACTTACACTTTTAAAACTTGAAAAAGTTTATCTTTACATCTAAATAGAGAATATTTGAGCAAAAATCCTCGCGAAACATCGGTTAAAAGGCAGAATTGAAAAAATTAAGGTTACATCTGTCGGCTGACGAGCAAATAAAAACAAACAATTAAGTAAACTATGAATTTGTCTGATATTATAAAAAACCGCTATTCGGTTAGAGAATATAAAGATACGAAAGTTGAAAAGGAAATGCTACTTGAAATTTTGGAAGCAGGCAGGCTGGCACCGTCGGCAGTTAATTTTCAACCCTGGCATTTTGTTGTAGTACAAGACAAAGAAATGCTGTCGAAACTATACAATTGTTACGATCGCAGCTGGTTTCGCTCAGCACCTGTAATTATTGTGGCTTGTGCCGATCACTCGCAATCGTGGAAAAGGGCTTCGGATGGGAAGGATTCAGCTGATATCGATCTGGCAATTGCTATCGATCATATTACACTAAAAGCCACCGAGCTGGGTTTAGGAACGTGTTGGGTATGTAATTTTGATGCTAACAGCTGTTCCGATTTATTACAACTTCCTCACAACGTTGAGCCAATTGCCCTGCTTCCGGTGGGCTATCCGAACAACAAAAGGCCAGACAAAAAGCGCAAACCAATTGAAGAAATTGTTCATTTTGATCGATTTAATCCCTAACGGAATTGTGATGTTTTTCCAGGTAGTTTTGTAATCGATTCATACCTTCTTCGATATTCTCGATAGAGTTGGCATACGAAAAACGCAAAAAGCCTTCGCCATTATCACCAAAATCAATTCCGGGAGTTACGCCAACATGCGCTTTCTCCAATATATCAAAAGCAAGCTTGTAACTATCTGATGCCAGGTGTTTGGCATTTACCATTACATAAAAAGCTCCTGTGGGTTTTACTTTAATATCAAACCCCATTCCGGTTAAACGTTCAATTATATACAGCCGCCTTTTATTGTAAGTTAAGCGCATTTCTTCCACCTCTTCGTTGGCATTCTTCAAGGCCTCAATACCGGCACGTTGCGTAGTTGATCCGGCACAAATAAATAAATTCTGCTGCATCTTCTGCATACACCGTACATATTCCTGCGGAGCAATTACATAGCCCAAACGAAGCCCGGTCATAGCATAACGTTTCGAAAAACCATTCAACACAAAGGCTTTGTCGGTAACTTCAAGTATGGAGTGTGCACGATCTTCGTATACCAAACCGTGGTATATTTCATCAGATACAATTGGAATATCAAACGTGGCCAGATCGTTCATCAACTCAACCGACAAAAGGTTTCCGGTTGGATTCATGGGGCTGTTTATCATTATTGCGCGCGTTTTGCCGGTAATGCGCTTTTTAATCTCCTCGTAACGATACTGAAAACCATCTTCCTCGTAAACCGGTACCTTTACCGCTTTTGCGCCAATAAATCGGATAAAATTTTCGTAACACGCATACCCCGGGTCGGAAATGATCACTTCATCGTCGGCATCGCACAATACTCCCAGCGTTAACAAAATGGCAGGAGAACTTCCCGATGTTACAATAATTTGCTCAGGCGAGACAGACACCTTGTACTCCTCCTTATATTTTTCGGCTATCTGTTTGCGTAGTTCGGGGTCACCAAGGCTGTGTGTATAATGTGTCCGGCCTTCATCAAATGCTTTTTGTTCGGCAACAGAAACACATTTCGGAACATCAAAATCAGGTTCTCCTACCTCAAGGTGAATTACATTGATTCCCTGCTGCTCCATTTCGGCAGCCTTTTCAAGTACTTCCATTACAATAAACGGTGTAATTTCCTTAGCCTTTTGTGCGATCATTAAAATCGGAATTTGGTTTTGCGGCTAATTTAATCAATAACCGAAGCGGCAACAATGGCTTTACTCATTATTTTTATCAACGGTAACCTTGCTTACTACTTTATCGCCTACCTGAAAAAGTGTTTTTACTTTTAGTTTTTGTGACAAATATTCGGCAGCAAAATAAAACGGAACGGGCAAAGTTACCGGGCTAAAAATACTTTCCACATATTTATTCGACAGTTCGTAGGTTTCTGCACCTGCATTATTCACTTTTTTCAGCAATTTTTTCGTTCGGCTATATTCCCGTCCTTCGTGGTTTATGGCAATAACCATAGCGTCTTTGGAGGTTTCGATAAACTCGTGTTCATACTGCGAAGCCGACATGCTTAAAACCGGCATTCGCATAACCTGACTGAGTACAAGTGCAGCAATATTCGCGGTAGCCACATTGGGACCATTGCCAAGTATGTACAAACAACAACGTTTTTTTCGTTGTGTTTTCAGGTATATTATCGAGCCAATCTCTGTGCCTAATGCTTCAAACTCTGTCTGATGTTTTTTTAATGCCTGAACAGCTTCAACAGGATCAAAACCAAATCCCAGATACAATACCAATAAGGTATTAATGTATGTTTTTGTGGCAATATGATCTTCGACACCGGAATACAACAACACTTTTTTCGTACAGTTCTGATGATTTCCCAATGGACTGTTTTCGTCGTTAACAATTGCTGTGAACGACTTAAAATAATCGGCACACCAAATTGTTTCGGAACTATGCCCTGATTGCGATATAAGCACACCTTTATCCGGCTCTTTATACTTTAAAAGGTAATTAAAATATTCAGCTGCTTTCTCAGGAAAAAAGTTTATTCCCATAAAGCGAAAAGCTTTAGTTGCAATATGCGAAGCTCCCATACCAATATAAGGCACCTCCTCCGGCAATATCACACCTTTGTTCTTCATGTAACACAACTCTGCCCTGTACGGTATTTCAAAAACTTCATTTTTCATTGCTTTAGCTGTTAGTATTATAACTATTAAGTTACAAAAACAAACCGTACAAATACAATTAATTACCCGAAAGAAATTTATAAATACTGTTTTGCTATCGACACTGCCTGTTGCAGATAGCCTCCTCCAAACAAATAATAATGATTAAGCACATGATACAACTGGTATAGTTGATTTCTTTCGGGCCAGCCTGAATCGAGCGGAAGTTCTTCATTGTAAGCCGAAAAAAATCGCGACGAGAAACCGCCAAACATGGTAATAATACCAAATTCCATTTCGCGATGCGAATAGCTGGCTGCCGGATCGATTAATGCCGGACCACTTTTCGTTAGCATATAATTCCCCGACCATAAATCACCATGAATCAATGAAGCCTTTTCCTCATTCGGGATTAATAATTCCAGGCGGTCGAGTAGTTTTTCAAATAAACGCAAATATGAACTCTCCAATCCCCTGCTTTCACGGATTAAGGTGATTAAAAACGATAATCTCCTATCACGGTAAAACGGCACCCAGCTTTTTTCCCATCTATTATTCTGTGTAGTTGCCCCACAATAGTTATCTGAATAAAACCCAAAATTATCTTGCTGATATTTATGAATTTGTGCCAAGCCTCTTCCCAAACGCTCCGATTGATCGATTCCTCCAGGCTCAAGATATTCCATTACCACAAAAGCAGGCATTTCATCAATCTCTTTTGCATATAGCACTTTGGGCACACAAACTGTTCCGTCCGATGCTTCTGCAAGTTCTGTTAAACTCTCGGCTTCGCGGATAAAAATATCGCTTTCGCAATCCGAATTCCACTTCAGAAAAAAGCTGCCACAATTCGTATCAATTTTCGAAGCATGATTTATACATCCACCCGACAAAACGTTGGAAGACACTATTTTTACAGTTTCGCCCAAAACTTCTGACAATCTCTTTTCAACTTCTTGTAAAATAATATTTTGACTGATTATATTCATTTTGCTTGCTTAATTTTCTTAATTCAGGAATATATTTAAATTTAGCAGGATTTTAATTTCAAAAAAAACTATTTAGATTTGTTTTAAAACAGCCCGGTATGCGAATTATTTTAATTTGCGTAATAGTACTTACTAATTGCTATTACCTAAATGCTCAATTTGTAATTAAAGCAAGCAACGATTACCCTCCGTTTAATTACACTGATATGAACGGAAAGCTTGTTGGCTTTAATATCGACCTGGTAAAAGCCATAAACAAACTATATAACAACCAAATTAAAATTTCGGGAGCAGACTGGAAAACTATAAACAAAATGCTGGAAGATGAACAGATCGATGGTATTGTTGGGGCTCACTACCCTGGCTACCCTGATAATCAGCACTTGTACACACGGTCCGTTGTCAATACTTCGCACTGTTTTTTTTACAACAGCAATTACCACAAAAATATAACACCAGAACTGTTACGAACCATAAAAGAACCGGTTATTGCTTTATGGAAAAACGATGTGTTGGTACGATATATTTTAAGTATAAATCCGTCTACAAAGTTTATTTATGTCAGCAACTATGACGAGCTGGTTGATTTACTGGATGACGAACAGGTAACATGTGCCATTGCCAAACGAATCGGTGGAATGTATCATGTAACAATCCATCAGAAGGAATACATAAAAACCACTAACCACCGTATTTTGGAACGAAACATGGGGTTTATGCTTTCGCCAAATTCAACTGAACTTGCAGCAATTATAAATAATGCAACCGAGGTTTTACTTTCGAATGGGGAGTACCAGCGTATTTACAACAAATGGCTTGCTAAATACGACAAAGAATCAAATGGCTTAAACGATTACTGGAAGTACATTATTTTACTGAGCGCGATTGTTGGCACTACAATTTTGCTACTTATTATTATTAATAGAATACTACAAGCAAGAGTTCAGAGAAAAACACAAGATCTACAACTTCAACTCGATTTGAACTCTGAGATAATGAAAGAACTTTCGTGCCAAAAAAACAAAGCCGAGCAAAGCGATAAAATGAAGTCTGCTTTTTTAGCGAACATGAGTCACGAAATACGAACTCCCATGAATGGTATTCTGGGATTTGCTGAACTTTTAAAAACACAGGCCTATTCGAAAGAAGAAGAACTTCAGTTTATAAATATTATTCAGCAGAGTGGCGACAGAATGCTTAATACCATTAATAACATTATTGATATTTCGAAAATTGAATCGGAAAACGAAGAAATACAGATAAAAGAGATCGACATTGTAAAAATCGTTTCTGAATTGAATGACTTTTTTGCAGTTGAAGCAAATGAGAAAGGTATTGATTTGATTATTGAGCCGGAAGTTGAAACGCCATCACAGAACTTTTGCAGCGATGCGTACAAGTTAACTTCCATATTGACCAACCTGATTAAAAATGCCATAAAATTTACTAAAAAAGGATATGTAAAAATTCAATATTCGCTTAGTGCTACTGAATTAAAAATTACGGTAAGTGACACAGGCATTGGAATTGCTCCTGAAAAACAAAAAGCAATATTCGAGCACTTTGTTCAGGCCGACCACTCGCATTCAAGCGGATACGAAGGTTCTGGACTCGGACTCTCAATAACACAGGGCTATGTAAAACTACTCAATGGCGATATTAGCGTAAAATCAATACAAGGAAAAGGAACATCATTTACTTTTGTTTTGCCTAATATGAACGAGGCAACTCCGACAAATGAAGAACAAATTAAAAACGAAAATACAATAGAATTACCGGACAACAACACCATCGATGATTTAAAAATTATCATTGCCGAAGATGATGAAACATCATACAATTTCTTAACTCTTGTACTTTCAGATGTTTCGAATTGCATTAAGTGGGCAAATAATGGCACTGATGTGGTTGAGCTGGTTCGCAAAAATCCGGATACCGATGTTGTTTTAATGGACATAAAACTGCCCAAAATAAATGGGCTTGAAGCAACAAAACAAATAAGAGCATTTAACAAAGATGTGTACATTATTGCACAAACCGCTTATGCACAAGAAAACTACAAACAAGAAGCAATTTCCTCAGGATGTAATGATTTTATCGTTAAACCAATTGATAAAAACCATTTAAAAAAGATACTACGGAACTTAAAAACAAGCAGTCAGTCCTGAATTGCATAATTAACTTGAACAAGAAACACAGGTTCGCGCTTGCGGCATAATAAGAATCCTACCTAGAGGGATTGGCTTTTTACAACTTATACAGCGTCCAAAATCATCATCATCAACTCTCGACAATGCAAATCTCAACTTTTCCAGCTTGTCTTTAGCCTTGCGCAACGTGGCTTCTGTAACACTTTTATTATTAATGGCATCCATTCTCGATATTCGCCCAATGGCATTTTCCGGCTCAACAGGTTTTGTCAGCTCATTATATTCCCGAATAAGCTTTTCCGTTTTTTCAATTTCGGAAATAATCAAAACTCTTATTTCAGCCTTATTCAGTTCTGCCATTGCAACAATATGATTACGAAAACAGCGAATCAACAAACTCGCGACGACGGAAAATCTGCAAATGCTCCATTTTCTCGCCAATACCAATGTATTTTACTGGAATTTTAAATTGGTCTGAAATGCCAATTACCACACCACCTTTAGCAGTTCCGTCGAGCTTTGTTAACGCCAATGCCGTTACCTCTGTTGCTTTGGTAAACTGTTTGGCCTGCTCAAATGCATTTTGTCCGGTAGATCCATCCAAAACAAGTAAAACTTCATCAGGAGCATCGGGAACTACCTTTTGCATCACCTTCTTAATCTTGCTCAGCTCGTTCATTAAACCAACTTTATTGTGCAACCGCCCGGCAGTATCAATAATTACCACATCAGCATTACTGGCTTTTGCCGATGCCAATGTATCGTATGCTACTGAGGCCGGGTCGGATCCCATTTTTTGTTTTACAATAGGAACGTCTACCCTTTTGGCCCACACCTCCAGTTGCTCAATTGCAGCAGCCCTGAATGTATCGGCTGCTCCCAATACAACCGATTTTCCGGCTTGTTTAAAATTGTATGCTAATTTACCAATAGTAGTGGTTTTTCCGACTCCGTTTACACCAACAACCATAATTACATAAGGCACATCTTTTTTCGGCAGATCAAAATCTGAAATATCAGTGGTATTATTCTCCTCCAACAAATCAGATATTTCATCTTTGAGAATATTATTTAGCTCGCTAATTCCCATGTACTTATCGCGGGAAACACGTTCTTCAATTCGCTCAATAATTTTAAGCGTTGTATCAACACCTACGTCCGATGTAATAAGTACCTCTTCCAGGTTATCTAAAACTTCGTCGTCAACTTTCGATTTACCTACAACTGCACGACTTAGTTTTTTAAAAACACTATCTTTGGTTTTCGACAACCCTTCGTCAAGACTTTCTTTCTTCTTTCTGCTAAAACTTCCGAATATGGCCATATAAAAATGATTTGCAGGTTCTAAAATAGTACAAAATTTGATTACAATAAATTTGTAGTACAAAAAATACCAAATCGTTCATATAAACAAAAAAAGCTTTCATCTAAAATGAAAGCTTTTCCTGTTATACATTATATCTTCTTATTTTTTAAAATAAGTTTTAACGTCGTCGTTTGGCACCATTTCTTCTTTAAAAGCGTATGCTCCGGTTTTCTCCGATTTAGTCATTTTGATTACTTTCGCATAACCTTTACCGGCACCTTTCTGTAGTGATGCTACTGCTTTCTTTGCCATGTCTTAATTATTTAATTTCTTTATGTACTGTTACTTTCTTAAGAATAGGATTGTATTTTTTCAATTCCATACGATCCGTAGTATTCTTTCTGTTTTTTGTAGTAATATACCTTGAAGTACCTGGCACACCACTATCTTTATGCTCTGTGCATTCTAATATTACCTGCACTCTGTTACCTTTTTTTGCCATTGCTTAAGATCTTTAAAATTTATCAATAAAACCTTTTTCCTGTGCCTCGGCTAAAGCAGACTTAATGCCTTTTTTATTAATGGTACGCATACCGGCAGCAGATACTGTTAGTTGCACCCAACGATCTTCGTGGGGCATATAAAATTTCTTTTTAAACAGGTTTATATCGAACTTTCTTTTGGTTCTTCTCTTCGAGTGAGAAACATTGTTACCCACCATTGCTCTTTTACCTGTTATTTGACAAACTCGTGACATTTCTTTTAATTTCTTGATGTTTACAATAAACACATTACTAAAAACGGAGTGCAAAGAAAATACTTTTTTAGAAAATAATCAAGCAGTTAACCCAATTTTTGCAAAAACAATTAACAATACAGTGTTAATACTCAGTAAAAAACGAGTTTTTCACTCAATCGCTTGCAAATATATGCTAATTTTCGAGAGATTGAAAAGAAAACCAAAGCAATATTAAATTTCCTGAAAACAGAAGATTAACCGAATATTTGATGATTAATTCGCTTGGTTTGCTCCCCTCCAGAAACATCATTAACAAAGGTTTTCCGATTCAGAAAGTCTCATAAAAAAACAAAAGGTCCGGAATAACTTCCGAACCTTTTACTACTTATCTTAAAATTTTCTTACAAACTTTGTTCACATGCAGCTAATACTTTTTTAGCGTTTGCATTGTTCGGATCAAGCTCTAAAGCTTTTTTCAAGAACGGAATAGCTTGTTCGAAGCTTTTCTTACCTTTCGCTACTGCATTTTTATATTCATCATCTAAAGTTGTAATGCTTCCTGAATTAACACTTTCAGTTGCACTTTTAATAGTTGCAGCTCCTTCTTGGTATTTGTCATATCCTTGAGAAAAATAAACCTTGGCGATGTTTTCAACCAATTCTGCTTTATTTTCCTCGCTAACAGCAACACCTTCAACAGACGATTTTCCTTCGGCAACTAAAGCTTCTGCAGCCTTTTTCAACGAAGCACTTTTATATTTTTCGGCTTTACTGTAATTAAAATTGTTTTGAGCAATGGCAAAACAATTGGCAGCCTCAACAAAATCGTTGCTTTTATAACTTTTAATTCCCTCATTATAGAAAATCTTACCAGCTTGCTCTTCAATTCCTGCATCAGGATAATCTGTTATAGCAGCTTCATAAAGCACAATTGCCTTGTCGTAATCTTTGCTATCTACTGCATCCGATGCTTTAGTTTTTGCTACAGCCGGGCGCAACTGACCAAGTACTGCATTAATATTTTCTACATTCTGTCCGTGATCAGGAATGGCCAATACAGATTCGAATAACTCAATAGCCTTTTCAAAATCTTTGCTTTCAACAGCGGCATTTGCCTGCGTCATTAATTCACTGGCATCCTGGGCAAATGTCATTACTGAAATGAACACCATCACCATTAATAATACTACTCTTTTCATTTTTCAACTACTTTTTAATATTTTACAATTCAATTTAATTTTCTTCTAAAATTCATCGGTGAGCCCCAAAAATAGTAATTCTGAATTAAAAACCTAAAATACAGCAATTAAGATTCGCGACTCTTTTTCCTCTTTATTGCAAAAACAAAAACAGTACCGTAAAAAAGGTATTATTTTTTAGCCACTTACGGGTTAAGCAAATCCGGATTCCAAAAATTCAGTATATTTTTAATCAGCTGAAGATTGTTTGCAGCTTCAGTATTTTGCGAATCAATCTCCAGCACACGGTTAAAAGCGTTAATAGCTTCGCCCCAGTTCTGGTATTTCTGTTCAATTTTTCCTTTCAACAAAAAGTAACGCACAGTATTCTGCTCACCCAGCTTTTCAAAAAGTTTTCGTGCCTGCTCTGTCTTTTCGTTTTTCAATAAATCTTCTATTACCGCCAGACTGTTTTCAATTTCTGTGTTCTCCATCTCTATTTCTCTCCCCTGGTTACTGAAATAACACCTTTTACCTTTTTTAGTTTATGAATAAGAAATTCGAGGTGATCGAGATTATAAACCGAGATCTGCAATATTCCTTCGAAATTGCCTTTATCGCTTGAAATATTAATCGATCGCATTTGTGTGCCAATATCTTTTGCAATAGTGTGTGTAATCTCCGAGATGATCCCAACTTCATCCGTTCCTGAAATATGTAATGAAGTTAGAAACGAGCTGTTACTTGTATTATCTTTCCAAACTGTTTTTATAATGCGGTAAGGAAAACGTTCTTTCATTTGAGGAGCATTCGGACAACTTGCACGATGAATTTTTATGCCTTCGCTGATGGTAACAAAACCAAATATTCTGTCGCCAAAAACCGGATTACAACACTTTGCCAGCTTGTAGTTAACGTTTTTCAGGTTGTTGTCGATAATCAGAAAATCTTCGCCACCATCATACGCCAAACTTTTTGCCTCGTTTGTTGGCAACAGCTCTTCAACCGTCTTTTTCGTTGTATTTGAGTCCTCTTCTTTTTCAATAAACAGAGACTTTACTTCAAGCGTATCAATTTTACCACTTGCTACATCAAAGTAAAAATCAACTGCCAGTTTAAAGCCAAAATGTTTTAGAATTTTACGTATTGCATCGTCGTTTAAATCCAGTTTCCAGTTCTTAAACTTACGCAGTAACATTTCGCGGC
The DNA here is from genome assembly GCF_963677155.1 of uncultured Draconibacterium sp. Classification (NCBI taxonomy): domain Bacteria; kingdom Pseudomonadati; phylum Bacteroidota; class Bacteroidia; order Marinilabiliales; family Prolixibacteraceae; genus Draconibacterium; species uncultured Draconibacterium sp. The sequence goes on from NZ_OY781884.1 coordinate 5,255,013, forward strand.
CATCACTCGCCTGGCGGTTACGATCTTCGTTTAAACTCGTCTTAACCCTGTTTCTCGCTTTCGATGTAACCACAAAATCCAACCAATCTAATTTTGGTTTCTGGTTATTCGATGTGTCAATTTCAATTTGATCGCCGTTTTTAAGTTGATGTTTTAGAGTAACTTTTTTGCCATTTATCTTTCCGCCAACACAGGTATCTCCAATACGCGAATGAATTTCGTAAGCAAAATCAAGTACTGTAGCTCCCGAAGGCATTTTCTTTAGATCGCCCTTTGGTGTAAAAACAAATATTTCGTCGCTGTAAATATCCGTGTTAAAATGATCAATAAAATCGACTGTATTTAATTCCGGATTCTCCAAAATATCGCGAATACCGGCCAGCCACGAGTCGAAACCCGATTCCTTACCACCTTTATATTTCCAATGTGCAGCCAAACCTTTTTCAGCCACTTCATCCATTCGTTTGGTACGAATTTGTATTTCAACCCATTTTTTATGTGGCCCCATTACCGTTGTATGCAGCGACTCGTAACCATTTGATTTTGGGATGGTAATCCAATCGCGCAAGCGGTTTGGGTTGGTTTGATACTCCTCGGTAACAAAAGAGTAAGCAGTCCAGCAGTCAGCTTTCTCATTCTCCGGTTCCGAATCAAGAATCACACGAATGGCAAACAAATCCATCACCTCGTCGAAGGAAACATTCTTTTTGCGCATTTTTGTATTTATCGACGAAATAGACTTTGTACGCGCCTTCATCGAAAATCTCAATCCGCGTTGCTGTAATTTTTTCTCAATGGGCTTAACAAATTCGGCTACAAAGTTGGCCCTCTCGCGTTCAGTTTCTTTTAAACGGTTAACTACGTAATGATATTCATCCGGCTTTTGAATTTTCAAGCAGATATCCTGCATCTCTGAGTTTATATTGTACAAACCAAGCCGGTGTGCTAAAGGAGCATATAAGTATTGTGTTTCATAGGCTAGTTTATGCCGGTTTTCCTCACTGTAAATTTCAAGGTTGCGCATCACCTGCAATCGATCGGCAATTTTAACAAGAATAACGCGTACATCGCCGGCCAGCGCCAACATCAGTTTTCGGTAATTTTCCGAGTGCAGATCGATGGTATCGGTTCCCAAGGCATTTATCTTTGCCATGCCTTCAAGAATAGAACTTATATGCGTACCAAATTTTTCACCAATTTCTTTCTGAGTTATCTTTTCTTTTAACCCGGCATACATTACGTTGTGCAACAAACCAGTAATTACAGAGTCGGGCTCAAGACCGATTTCCATTGCAATTATAGAGGCCACTTCGAGCGAATGATTCAAAATTACTTCGTCATGAGAAAAGCGGGTTTCCCCAAGAATATTTTGAACGAATTCAAAAGCATTCTCAAGTTTCAGAAACGATGCATCGTCCCATGTTAACTGGCAAAACTCCCTTAAGTGGTCGTATCTGGTATATATTTGTTCTCTGGCTTCCATGGAGTAAAAATAAAAAAGGCTGCTAAAAGAGCAGCCTTTTAATTCGATATATTGATCTTAATATTATTGAGCTGCTGCAGTAGTATCTACAAAGGTACGATTACGCATTTCACGATCCAGCATAAAAATACCATTCCCCTGTCCATTAATGAGCTTTAACGTATCAAGTATTTCTGTTACGTTCGCTTCTTCTTCAACCTGCTCATCAACAAACCAGCGCAAAAAACTTTGTGTTGCATGGTCTCTTTCTTCAACAGCAACATCAACCAACTTATTGATTAAATCGGTAACCAATTGCTCGTGTTCAAGTGTTTTCTCATAAACATCAATAACACCTTCCCATGTTGTTGGCATCTGGTCAATTGCTTTTAACTCCACTTTACCTCCACGCTCAACTACATAATTAAAAAACTTATTGGCATGAGTCAGTTCTTCCTGGTACTGCACATACATCCAGTTGGCAAAGCCCGGCAACCCTTTATCGTTAAAATAGGCTGACATTGACAAGTATAATAGTGATGAATATTGTTCGGCGTTTATTTGCTCGTTTAACGCATTTAGTAGCTTTTCTTTCAACATGATCTATTTGTTTTATGATTTTGCGCTTAAAAGTAGAAAAAACGGTAGAAAGATAAAAAAGAAAGATCCGAAAACGGATCTTTCTTAACGAATTTTGAATGTAGCATGACTGTTTAAACGATTTAAATATTCTTGAGTAAAAATTAATATATGTAGTAATGCAAAACCTGACCACGACTATTTATCATTAGTCCAAATAAAAGTAAAAAAACACACAATTAACAAATACTTTACATACCTATTCGAACCTCACATTATAATATTCGAATCATAGTAGGGGGAATTATATTTCTATCTTTGCGCACCTGAAATTATTAGCCGTATTTTAAAATCCGATAAAACATGAAGAACATCAAGTACGTATCGCCAGAAGAAGCTGTTAAGGTTATTAAAACCGGAGACAGAGTCCATTTAAGTAGTGTTGCCGTCACTCCTCACACCTTAATAAAACCAATGGTTGAGAGAGGTCGCAACAAAGAGATCCACAATGTTACCATCCAGCATATCCATGTAGAAGGTCAGGTTGAGTATGCCAACCCTGAGTTCGAAGGAATCTTTCATTCTGAACAATTTTTTGTTGGTGGCAACCTGAGAAAACAAACTCAATCTGGTTACGCCGATTACATTCCAATTTTCTTAAGCGAAACCCAACGGTTAATGCGCAGAGGTTATTTAAAAGTAAATGTTGCCATGATTATGGTATCAGTTCCTGACAAACATGGTTACGTTTCGTTGGGTACTTCTGTTGATGCAACCCGTGCTGCTATTGAAAATGCCGATACAGTAATTGCTGCTGTAAACCCTAATGTTCCAAGAGCATGGGGTGATGCAATGATCCATATTGATGAAATCGATATTTTCGTTGAAGATGACATTCCTTTATATGTCCACAATCCGGCACCACTTTCGGAAATGGACATTAAAATTGGAAATAATGTTGCAGAGTTAGTTGACGATGGAGCCTGTTTACAAATGGGTATTGGAGGTATACCAAACGCTGTTTTGGCACAATTAGGCAACCACAAAGACCTTGGAGTACACACCGAGATGTTTGCTGATGGTATTCTTCCGTTGGTTGAAAAAGGTGTTATTACCGGTAGGAAGAAAAAAACAGATCCGGGCAAAATGGTAGCATCATTCCTTATGGGATCGAAAGCACTCTACGATTTTGTTGACGACAACCCACGTGTTGCCATGATGGATGTTGCGCATACTAACCACGTAAGCCAAATTCGCAAGAACGATAAAGTTACTGCCATTAACTCTGCGTTGGCTATCGACTTAACCGGTCAGGTTTGCGCCGATTCAATTGGCATTACTCACTACTCGGGAGTTGGAGGCCAAATTGACTTTATCCGTGGTGCAGGTCACTCAAAAAAAGGAAAACCAATTATTGCCCTTCCATCGGTAACCAATAAAGGTATTTCTAAAATTAGCCCAACCTTACTTTCAGGATCAGGAGTTGTAACTACTCGTGCAAACATGCATTGGGTGGTAACCGAATATGGAAAGGTTAACCTTTATGGTAAAACACTTCAGGAAAGAGCAAAACTTCTGATATCTATCGCTCACCCTGACCATCAGGAATCGTTAGACAAAGCATCTTTTGAACGATTTGGTCCGCATTATCATTATGTAAGAGGTGAATAAAAGACATATATTAAAGAAGCAGACTGTTAGTCTGCTTTTTTTTATGACTATTGTCATCAACAATTTTATCATTTCATTCGAATATTAATTAATTCTAAAATCGTAATGTCAAACAATCAGGTTTTCAGGTTTTCGCGAATAGGGAATTATAAGAAGCATAACTTTGTTGGAGTTTAAAAAATTGATTATTAATATTTTATAACCATTCTAAATAAGTAACGTACAGAAACGCTTAATGCCGAAATTAAATTGTACTAACCGTTTCAAAATCTGCTTATTTTCAAGAATACAATTATTTTCAAGATGAACATTTCACATATAGAACACATCGGGATCGCAGTAAATAGTTTAGAAGAAGCTATTCCATACTACGAAGAGATGCTGGGGCTAAAATGCTATGCCGTTGAAGAAGTGGCAGACCAAAAAGTAAAAACAGCCTTTTTCCAGGTTGGCGACACTAAAATCGAGTTATTGGAGTCAACCAGTCCTGACGGACCAATTGGAAAATTTCTGGAAAAAAAAGGACAAGGCGTACACCACCTCGCCTTTGCTGTTGACAATGTAAACGATTCGTTGAACGAGCTTGGAGAAAAAGGCGTTCAGCTAATCGACAAAACAGCGCGAAAAGGAGCTGAAGGATTAAATATTGGATTTCTTCATCCAAAAGCTACCATGGGGGTATTAACCGAAATTTGTGGAAAAGAATAAAAGACACTTATAATAACCGATTTTATGAGCAACCAGGATAAAATTAAAAAGTTAATCGACCTAAGAGCAGAAGCTAAGCTGGGTGGCGGATTGAAAAGAATTGAAGCGCAGCACAAAAAAGGCAAATTTACTGCCCGCGAAAGAATCGAACTTCTTTTAGATGAAGGAAGTTTTGAAGAATTTGACATGTTTGTTACACACCGCTGTACAAACTTCGGATTGGAAAAAACAAAATTTCTGGGCGACGGTGTTGTTACCGGTCACGGAACAATCGACGGACGTGTAGTTTATGTTTTTTCGCAAGACTTTACCGTTTTCGGAGGATCGTTATCAGAAACCTTTGCACAGAAAATTTGCAAGGTAATGGATATGGCTATGAAAGCCGGAGCGCCGGTAATTGGTATCAACGACTCGGGTGGTGCGCGTATTCAGGAAGGTGTGAACTCGCTGGCCGGTTATGCCGAAATCTTCGAGCGTAACATTTTGGCATCAGGAGTTATTCCTCAGATTTCTGCCATCTTCGGACCATGTGCAGGTGGTGCAGTATACTCTCCTGCCCTAACCGACTTTATCATGATGACCGAGCAAAACTCGTACATGTTCGTAACCGGACCAAAAGTTGTTAAAACAGTAACCGGCGAAGATATTTCGGTTGAAGATCTTGGTGGTGGTAAAGTTCACGCATCGAAATCAGGTGTTGCTCAATTCCTTGTTGAAAACGAGCAGGAAGGTATTTCAATCTTGCGTAAACTGATCAGCTACCTGCCACAAAACAATCTGGAAGATCCGATTGCTACTGATAGTTCAGATCCAATTGATCGTTTGGACGATGCCTTGAATGAAATCATTCCTGACAACCCGAACCAACCATACGAGGTAAAAGATGTTATCCACACTATTGTTGACTATGGCGAGTTCTTAGAAATCCATCGTAACTACGCGAAAAACATCGTTGTTGGTTTTGCTAAATTCGACGGACAACCTGTAGGTATTGTGGCCAACCAGCCAAACTACTTAGCTGGTGTGCTCGATATTGATGCATCAGTAAAAGCAGCTCGTTTTGTACGTTTCTGCGACTCGTTCAATATTCCAATCATCACATTGGTTGATGTTCCCGGATTCTTGCCTGGAAGCCGTCAGGAATATGGCGGTATTATTACTCACGGAGCAAAACTAATGTTTGCTTACGGCGAAGCTACTGTACCAAAAATTACTATCACATTACGTAAATCGTATGGTGGTGCACACGACGTAATGTCGAGTAAACAATTGCGTGGCGACTTGAATTACGCCTGGCCAACTGCAGAAATTGCTGTTATGGGTGCTGCCGGTGCTGTTGAAGTACTTCACGGAAGAAAATTGCGCGACATTGAAGACGCCGAAGAACGTGCGAAATTTGTTACCGACCACGAAGATGAGTACAAAGAGAAGTTTGCTAATCCATATCAGGCTGCATCTTTTGGCTACATCGATGATGTTATCGAGCCTCGTAATACAAGGTTCAGAATTATTCGCGGATTACAAAGCCTTGCTACCAAGAAACTGGTTAATCCACCGAAGAAACATTCTAATATCCCACTATAAAAACAGAATAAATTATGGAACCATTATCAATTCTATTAGCCAGTTCTGTTCAATTTGGGTACACTGTTGCAATCGTTGGATTCTTCATCGTTTTCACAGCGCTTACCTGTTTGGTTATTGTGTTTAGCAATGCTCCAAAGTTGATTAACATGAAATTCAACAAAGAGAAGCTAAAAAGAAACAAAACAAAAGCACAGGGAGAAGTTAAAGAAGACGGAGATTACATTGAAGGTAACGTAACTGCAGCAATTAGTTTAGCCCTGCACATGTACTTTAACGAACTACACGACGAAGAGAGTAACATCGTTACCATTAAAAAGGTAAAGAAATCGTATTCTCCATGGAGTTCTAAAATTTACAGTGTACAAAACAACTGGCCGCGATAAATAATTCTGAATATTACGAGCAAAAAAAGTAAACAATGAAAAAATATAAATTCACAATCAGTGGTAACGAATACGACGTTCATTTAAAAGACATTGAAGACAATGTTGCTGAACTGGATGTAAACGGAACCATTTACGAAGTTAAAATTCACGGAGAAGTAAAAACTTCAAAAACTCCGAAGTTAGTTCGGAAACCGGTTGAGAAAAAACCTGGAGAAGGACAGATTAAAAAATCGGCGTCAACCGGAAAACACAAAGTAACAGCACCACTACCGGGCACAATTCTTAAAATTAATGTATCGGTTGGCGATGTGGTAACTGAAGGCCAAAGCCTTATGGTTATGGAAGCCATGAAAATGGAAAACCAGGTACAAACCGCAAAAGGCGGAGAAGTTACAGCCATTAAAGTTAATGAGGGCGACAGCGTGTTGCAAGATGATCTGTTAATAGAAATTGCTTAAACAATACATTGCTGACATGAGAAAAATAGTTCAATTATTATTCGTATTGATTTTTCTTGCGCCCTCAGTATATGCTGCTGGTCAGCCGGAAAAACTCAGCGATGTAATTACAAAGGGGAAATGGATAAATCATTCCGACGGATATGTACCAATTCCTACTTATAAAGAAGGAGAACCTGATCAGAAAGAGGATCCAACCACAGTAAAACGATACAAGACGTTTACGTTTGAAACCGACGGAGGATTTCTTCTTGACTCAGCTAAACAACGCTATTCTGGTCGTTACGAAGTTATTGGAGACAAAGTTGAATTGCATTTCAATACCGTTCCTATTACTGAGTTGCGTACGAACAAAGACCCAAATCAACAGGGAGGTTATACGGTTTCAACAAACAAGGTAAAACTGCCTAACCGTGTTCTGAAAATTAACGCCGAAGGCAACCTGTCGGGAGACGGATATATTTATAAACGCTACAGCGGTGCGGTAGCCGGTTTGTTTAACTTCTACGAATTTTCGGGATTTGCCAACATTGCCTGGGGAAACATCGTGATGATGTTAGTAGGATTTATTTTCCTTTATCTGGCTATTAAGTACGATTTTGAACCGATGCTTTTGATACCAATTGGATTTGGTATTTTAATTGGTAACATTCCGATGTTTCAGGTGGCAGACTTTAACCTGAAATTGGGTGTTTACGAGCCTGGTTCGGTACTCAACATTCTATACCAAGGTGTGGTTCAGGGATGGTATCCTCCACTTATTTTCCTTGGTATTGGAGCAATGACCGACTTCTCGTCATTGATCTCGAATCCAAAACTGATGTTACTGGGAGCAGCTGCGCAGATTGGTATTTTCCTTACCTTCCTTGGAGCGATCTATTTAGGATTTGCCGCACCTGAAGCCGGAGCAATTGGTATTATTGGTGGTGCCGACGGTCCTACCGCGATCTTTATTTCATCGAAACTGGCAAACGGCTTGAACGTGCTGCCCGATGGAACCACAGTGAAAAACCTGATTGGGCCAATCGCTATTGCGGCATATTCGTATATGGCGCTTGTTCCGGTTATTCAACCACCGGTAATCCGACTAATGACTACAAAAAGAGAACGTTTGATCAGAATGAAACCTCCACGTGCGGTTTCTAAAACTGAGAAAGTACTATTCCCTATTATTGGTCTGATTCTTACAGCATACATTGCGCCATCGGCATTACCACTTATTGGTATGTTATTCTTTGGTAACTTGCTAAAAGAATCGGGTGTAACAAAACGTTTGGCAAACACTGCTGCCAACCCACTTATCGATGCCATTACAATTTTGCTTGGTATTACCGTGGGAGCTTCAACACAGGCCGACGTATTCCTTACTCCTGCATCAATTAAGATCTTTGCATTGGGTGCCGGCTCGTTCGTTATTGCAACAGCGGGTGGTGTGGCCGGAGCTAAAATCATGAACCTGTTCCTTAAAAAAGAGAACAAGATCAATCCAATGATTGGAGCAGCCGGTGTATCTGCAGTACCCGACAGTGCAAGGGTTGTTCAAGGTATGGGATTAAAAGAAGATCCAACCAACCACTTGTTAATGCACGCTATGGCACCCAACGTATCGGGTGTTATTGGTTCGGCAGTAGCAGCAGGTATTTTGTTGAGCTTCTTAATGTAAGAAAAATAACTTACGCGATATATAAAAAAGGATTTCTGCTTCAGAAATCCTTTTTTTGTTACTTAAATGCCGATCGTTCGTTGGAGTCGCCTGGCATCGAAACAGTTTTCCACGAAAATTTATTTCCCATCTACTTTAACAATTACAGTTTTTGCAAACTCTTTACCCGAGATGTGACTTTTCGCTGCAATTTCCAGAGCAGTAAAGGCACTTGAATATCAGATTACAATCCGACTTTACCTTGTTTTCATCAAGAAATACTTTTAAGCTTTTTTCCGGCATAATTTTTTTTTAACGCAGTTTTAAAACTGCATATGATTTCTTTAATTTATTTGTGACAAAATTTTTATTGATTGACTCAAAATCAGCTATCGAATAAAACAGTCATTTATTCGACTATATTTTATATTAAACTGACTTATTACCAACATACTTAAAAACACCCCCCAGTGGCAAACAGATTATGTTCTCTGTAATCCCTTCAATTACGGGTTTTATGAAGAATTCGACAATACTCTACTGTTAAATCAAATTTTATATAAAACCTCTCTTCCAGTCAGCCAACACATTAGAATTATGTATATAATTATTTTTATTCGAAAAATATTAAAGGAGTAATTTGTATTCTATTATCAAAATAGACTAACTTGTTATGGCTTATCAAACAATGAGAATATGAAAAACACCAGATTCATTAAAAGAATCCACTCGAATTGTTTGATCTCCACAACTTACAAAATGCAAAACAATAGTTCCGGGAAATCTATTTCGGAAATTTCACTGCGCTTTTTTATTCATCACAATAATTCTAACTAATTAAAATTAAACATTATGAAAAAGTCTGTTTTTATAGCCGTTTTTATGCTATTTAGCGCAGTTTCCCTCTTTGCACAGGAAGAAGATCAACCCCTGTACATTCTTTTGGAATTTATGTCTGTTTCTGACGAGATGAACGGGGATTACCAACAAGTAGAACAGTTTTGGTCGAAGATTCACCAACAACGAGTTGCAGACAATAACATTCTGGGTTGGGATCTTTGGGCCATGAATCCCGGTGGTACTAAACAGGGATCGCAGTATTTTACCGTTACCTTATTTTCAAGTATGGCAGCCATGTTTGAAGGTATTCCTGGCGGTAAGTTTAATGAATATTTGCAAAAAGCTTACCCCAATTTGAGCGACAAAGAGCGGGATGAGATGATGGAAAAAACGGTAAAATCGCGCGATATGGCTCATCAGGTATATTGCAAAGAAATAAATACAACATCAGGCGATTTTGAAATGGAAGTTGGAACCGTTGTGGTTATGGATATCATGAAACAAGAGCACGACAGTTACGAAAAAGTTGAAAACGAAATATTTAAACCCTGGCACCAACAAATGGTTGACGATGGGAAAAAAAGTGCATGGGGATTATTGCGCATAATTCTTCCGGCAGGAAGTGAGGCTGTTGGGTCGCATATAACCTACAGCATGTATAAAGATTACAGTCAGCTTGCCAACTTTTGGGAAAGCGATAATGGCGATATGGATTTAACCACTTCGTTGGCGGTTCAGAAAGGGTTAAAAACAAGAGATTGGCGCGGTGTTGAAATGGCCCGCCTGGTAATGAAAGTTAGATAAAATAAAACGATATCATGAGCAATTTAGAAACATTAAAAGAAGGCTATAAGCTATTTGCGGAAGGTAATATTGAAGCCGTTCTGAAACTTTGGGACGAAAAAATAGTTTGGCACGAGTGCCCCGGTTTCCCATTTATTGAAAACGACGGAATCTTTGTGGGAGCTCAGGCTATTGTTGAGGGGGTTTTGTCGAAAATACCGACACACTACGATGATTTTAATATTGAAATCCACGATTTTGTTAATGGCGGTGAAAAAATTGTAATGGTTGGATACTATACAGGAGTATGGAAAGCAACCGGCAAACGTTTTAAAGCCAATGCTACACATACCTGGACATTTAATAAAGACGGAAAACCAAATGCCTTTTTCCAGGCCGTTGACACCGCTATAATCATCACCCCATAATACAGTTGCATTAATTTGTATTCCAATTGAGGTTCATTATTGTGGTTACATAAAAACAGGTAATTACAATAGATTTTGATCTTCATTAAATTTCCTATATTCCAATTTCAAAAAGTCAGGCTTTCTTGGTTTGGCTTTTTTATTTTTTGTATTTAAAAAACCCATACAGCATAAACAACCACCGTATTATGCTGTTAAACGTTAAAATTAAATAATCAGTTTATGAAGATAGTAGTTATTGGAGGACAAGGAACAATTGGCAGCGCTGTTGCCAAGCATTTTAAGAAGAAGAAGCACGAAGTAATTACTGCCAGCAGAAATAGTGGCGATGTGCAGGTTGATATGGAAAGTTCTGAATCAATAAAAAAGATGTTTGAACAGATCGGAAAGGTTGATGCCATTGTAAATTGCGCCGGAGCTACAAAATGGGGGCCTTTTGCCGAACTCTCGGAAGAGGACTTTTATGTGGGTCTCAGAGGCAAATTGATGGGACAGGTAAATATTGTTCGAATTGGGAAAGACTACTTAAACGAAGGTGGATCAATAACACTAACAACAGGGGTATTGCCCGACGATCCGGTGTTGGGAGCAACCAACTCGGCGATGGCAAATAATGCCATCCATGGTTTTGTCCTTGCTGTTTCGCAGGAACATCGAAATGAATTCCGGCTAAATGTGGTTTCTCCAGAATTGGTTGAAGACTCGGCTGGACGACTTGGCAATGCATTCCCGGGGCACACACCTGTTTCGATGCAGAAAGTGGTCAGGGGCTATGAGCGAAGTGTGGAAGGTCTGCGAACAGGAGAAATCATTCGCATTTACGAGTAATAGCGACAAGTATAATAATAGAAATAGCCGTTCCGTTGGAGCGGCTATTTTCATTTCTGAGCTTATCCTTCCAAATACAAAGCTTCCTGTCAATTCTAATTCTTCCCGCTAAAATCGTTTTCCGGTTCGTACTTGTATTGAACGAATTAGCATGACAAAAACGAAAGAATGGTTGCCGTTGTATTATGCTTCGTATTCAATGATCGTGATAAGCTACTACGATCAGGACGCAAACAAGAAAGATGCTTACCTGGATAAAGCACAACAATTTCTGGACAAAGCACTTAAAATTGCACCCGACGAATCGGAATTGTATTCGCTTCAGGCATTTCTTTATCCCTCGCGAATTACTGTTGACCCAATAGCCAGAGGAATGGAATATATGCCGAAAATGAATGCGGTGCTCGACAAAGCAATTGCGCTAAATCCGGAGAATCCGAGAAGCTACTACTTGCGCGCAATTACCTTGCTAAATATGCCCGAACAATTTGGCGGCGGTGCAGAAGTTGCCCGTCCTCATTTTGAAACTGCAAAGGAGAAATTCGACAAATTCGAACCGAAATCACCGCTTTATCCGAATTGGGGAAAAGAAATAAATGAAATGGAGATGCAGAAACTATAGTTGTCTAAATTAATTCTCCGTACAAGTCATAATCTTCGGCACCGGTTATTTTCACTTTAACAATGGTGCCGTTTTTTATTTCACTGTCAGTAGTAATATAAACTTCTCCGTCTACTTCAGGCGAATCAAATTCGGTACGCCCTACATAGTAATCGCTCTCTTCTCTATCGATAATCACATCGAACTCCTTCCCTATTTTTTGCTGGTTGAGTTCGGCGGAAATGTACTGTTGTACTTCCATGATTTCGTCGGCACGAGCTTGTTTTACTTCGTCGGCTAAATTATCTTCAAATTTATTGGCGGCATAGGTACCATCTTCATTCGAATACGGGAAAACCCCCAGTCGGCCAAATTTCTGCTCCTGCACAAATTCTTTCAACTCTTCAAAATCTTCCTCTGTTTCTCCGGGGAATCCAACAAGCATTGTCGTACGAATAACTACTTCAGGAACTTCTTCTTTTATTTTTGCGATTAATGCTTCGGTTTCTTCGCGGGTGACATGGCGTAACATATTTTTCAGCACACGGTTTGAGATGTGCTGCAACGGCATATCGAGGTATTTGCACACTTTCGGATTTTCGCGCATTACCGGCAAAATCTCCATCGGGAATTTGGTAGGATACAAATAATGCAAACGAATCCATTCAATTCCTTCCACTTTCGAAACTTCATTTATCAGTTCAGCCAACTGGTTTTTACCGTACAAATCGATTCCATAATACGAAAGATCCTGGGCAATCAGCAACAGCTCTTTTACTCCTTTTTTAGCCAGGTAACGTGTTTCCATCACCAGGCTTTCTATAGTGCGCGATTTATGGCGACCAGTCATTTTGGGTATGGCGCAAAACGAACACGAACGGTTACATCCTTCAGAAACTTTTAGGTAAGCAAAATGTGATGGCGTGGTAATTTTACGTTCGTAAATGTATTCAGGTGCATAGGTAACTTTCAACTCTTCAACCATGGCTTTCATATCAAACTTACCAAAGTACTTATCTACTTCGGGCAATTCGTCTTCCAGCTCGCTGTGGTAGCGTTCCGAGAGACATCCCATAACGTAAAGCTTATCGATCTCGCCACGTTTTTTAGCCTCGGCATAATCCAGAATCATATCGATCGATTCCTGCTTGGCATCGTGAATAAAACCACAGGTATTAACAAACACTGCATCAAAATTGGTTTCATTTGAATCGTGCAAAACTTCAAACTTCCCTTTCTGCAACTGGTTCAGTAAAACCTCCGAATCAACCAGGTTTTTCGAACATCCCATGGTTACCACATTTACCCTTTTCTTCGCCATAATTTTTCTTCTTTCTTTTCAGGCTGCAAAGTAAAGATAAATTTGTCTGAATTAGGTAACTTTATTTGATTTTATCAATCTATATGAACCTTCAATATGATCAAAGCCAACAACTTTTTTCATCGGTCTTAGTTTTTAGTTAATATTTCCATAAAAATAGATTCTTGGAAACATTTTAGCAACGATTTTCTATTTTTATCGATAAACTTACAACATGCCAGTAGTAATCGCACATAGTCATTTAAATCCCGGTGGTGTAACCCGCATCATCGAATCGCAGATAGACAGCCTTAAAGGCGAAGAGATAAAAGTTTTGGTGGGCGCCTGCCCTGATGCCGAAAAAATAACATCGCGAAATGCGGAGCTTCATATTATTCCTGAATTGAATTATCTCGAACGCCGGAAATACACCGATGAAGAGGCAAAGGATATGCTTCATAAAGTACATCGCGAAATTCGTGAGCAACTTACTCCCGATTCGGTGTTACATTTTCATAACCTCAACCTGGGGAAAAATCCGATAGTTACTTATGCCGTTTATTTGCTGGCAAAAGAAGGAGTGAAGGTTTTTAACCATGCGCACGATTTTGCCGAAGACCGTCCCAGTAATTATTCGTTTTTAAAAGAAATCATTTACGGAAACTTTTCGCAGAACCTTAACGAAGTGCT